>CAYUGC010000038.1:0-21176 GCA_964444085.1 uncultured Bifidobacteriaceae bacterium
AGCAGGCCGGAGAGCCGCCAGCGAGCGGACCGACACGGGGGAAGAGGTCAGGCTGCATGAGACCCAGCGTAGTCAAGGCTGATGGGAAAGCAAGCTTAAATGTGTATTTATTTATATATATACAACACACTCCGGTTCAGGATCAACGAACAGCCGGCTCCAGTGCCCAGGTTTTGAAGGAGCGTTTTTTTAACATTTTCTCCGATCACTTCATCAGCCGGTAAAAGATTGAATCAGCGTTGGTGGACGGCGGCAATAAAATCTGCCACTGATTGCTGACCATTTGCGGCACCGGAGACGTGACATTCAGCCAGTGGCCCAGCATCAAGTCCGTGCAATACTGCACCGTGAAGCCCGTATTCGTCTGCGGCCACGAAACCGTCAGGCTCGTCCCCACCAGCGCCAGACTCATTTGCGGAGGTATGGCATTATTGATCACCAGTGTATTGGTCGCGCTGCCTTGGTAGTTGGCATCGTTGATCGCGCCGATCACCGTGTAGCTGCCCGCGTTGGTCGGCGCATTGGCTGATCCGTTGTAGGTGAAGTTCACCATCAGATTAGTCGGCGTCGTCGTCGCGCTCGCACTCTTGGCCGCGCCATCATAGGTCTGGCTCAGGTTGCCCAGAGTCACCGTGCCGGCGCCTTTGTTGATCACTAGCGTGTTGGTCGCGCTGCCCTGGTAGTTGGCATCGTTGATCGTGCCAATCACCGTGTAGCTGCCTGCGTTCGTCGGCGCATTGGCCGATCCGTTGTAGGTGATGTGCAAGGTCAGATTAGCCGGCGTCGTCGCCGCATCCGAGCTCTTGGCCGTGCCATCGTAGGTTTGGCTCAGGTTGCCCAGATTCACAGTACCGGCAAGATAGATTTGAGACGGACCACTGGCGTTGAATTGCGCCACATCCGACGCCGTCAGCGCACGATTGTAGATCCGGAACTCATCCAGTGAGCCGTCCAGGTAAGGATCTGGATATTGCGACTTGCCAAGGTAATTGTTCCCAGTGTTCCCCAAACTTGTCGGGTTCAGCGTCATGCCGCTGTTGGTTCCCACAGCAACACCATCCACGTAAAGAATCCCGGTGCCTCCTGACAAAGTGACCGCCACCTGGTGCGGCGCGCCCGTGCTCAAGGGCAAACTGCTGTTGATCTGTTGCTCCGACCCGCCGCCACCGGTCGTGATGGCAAACCGCACCGTGCCGCCGCCCCCACATTGCGGCGTCAGAAACATGTTGGCCGTGGTATCGTTGCCAAAATCAAATATCCGGCTCCAATCGGATGCCGAATTGAGATTCACCCAGGCCATGACCGTGAAGTTGCTCAAGGAACTCACGATGCCAGACGGCAGGCTGGCATATTGTTGAGCACTGGCTGAAAGCGCCAACTGGCCGCCCGAAAGCGTGCCGCCGCCGGGCAGGGTCCCAGACCAAACCGGACCGCCGACGGAATCTGCGGCCATACCGCCGCCGTTCTCACTGAAACTGTAGCGATGCACCAGCGATCCCAGAGTGGGCGACAGCGTGACCGCCGCGGCTTGCGCGCTGTCCGCGCTGTTGGTGCCGCCGACCACGGCGCTGAACACATAGTAATACATCGTGCCCCCGGCCAGGCCGCTGTCCGGGTAATTCGTCGCGGTCACGCCCGTGGCAACGACCGCGTAAGGCCCGCCATTGGTCAGCGAGCGTTTCACGTTGTAGCTGGTCGCGTTGCTAAAGGCATTCCAGGAGAGGTTGATCTGACTGGTGGATACCGCCTGGGCGCTCAAGCCATCCGGCACCGGCGCCGAAGCGGACCACGGATAGCCGTAAAACTCCAATTCCGCCACGTTGCCAAAGCCGTTGTCCGGTGAAAGATAGCGCACATAGCGAAAACCCGCCGTGTTGGTGATGTTCGCCGCGGTGAACACGCCCGTGGCCGGTTGACTCGCGATGGTGAACAGCGTGACCGCGTCGCTGAAGTTCGCCTGGTTGGCGCCCTGGAAAATGCCCCCGGTCATGCGCGATTCGGAGCCGGAGCGCGGAAAATAGTTAATCATCGTTATGACGCTGCTCACGCCCGCGCCAAAATCCAGTCCCACCCAGGCGCCGTTTCCGTTGGGCGCGTCAAAAAACGTATTCAGGTCGCCGTCGAAAACGTTGGTGATGGTGCTGCCCGATCCGCCCCACGAACCCGCCGTGCCGATGATGCCGCCCGTCAATTTGAGGATGCGCACCGCCGCTTCTGGGCTGTTAGTTTCGCTGCCGCCGATCATGGCGCCGACCACGTAATAGTATCCCGCCCGGACAGACGCGACGCTGTCGCTGTAGTTGGTGGCGGTGAGGCCGCTGGCAATGGTCGTGTATGGCCCGCCGCTGGTGGTCGAACGTTTTACGTTGTAACTCGTCGCGTTGGTGAGATTGTTCCAAGTGAGGCTGACCCGGGTGCTGGAGGCCGCGACGGCATCCACCGTCAACTGCGGAGGCGGCCAGCCGGGCAAACTCACATTGTCAAATGTGGCCGCACACAAGGATGAGTTGTTGTGGGCGGTGACCGCTAAACCGACATAGGCGATATTGGTCAACGTCGTGCTTCCAAGCTGCGTCCAGGTGGTGCCATTGGGAGAACAGTATCCGGTGAACGAGTTACCGCTACGCACCAGTTTCACCCAGTAGGGAGCGCTGGCGCTGGTCGCATTGTTGGGGGGGCAGTTGCCGCCATCGGTCAGGCGATATTGCCACGTCACGCCATTCCCCGGCGTCACGGCGATAAACGCGCTGGCCGCGCCGGGATCCAGGCTGTCGCGGGCCATGATGCCAGCTTTCGCCCAGCCGTCGCTGTTGGGAACGGAGGCGACACGGGCAATCACGGTGCAATCGCCGCTGTTGGTCACATAAACATAGCGGAAGGCGTCCGCCGATCCCCAGATGTCGCCCCCGGAGCCAGTCACCGTAATGACGCCGTTGGTAACCCCCGCGCCGCCCCACAGTCCGGCGGCACCGATGTCCTGCGTATTCCAAGGAAGCGGCACATTGACGGTCGGGGTCGCGTTGACCGAGGCCGAGTTGTCGCTCTCGCCCGACAGACTGTTCACCGCCGAGACAACGTAGTAATACTTGATGCGGCCGACCAGCCGGGTGTCCGTGTAGTTGGTCGTGGTGACATTGGCAATGTTCGTGTAAGGCCCGCTGCCGCTGAGGGCGCGTTTCACGTTGTAACTGGTGGCGTTGAGAGAGGCATTCCATTTCAAGGCCACCTGCTCGATGCCCGCAGTTGCAACCAAACCGGTCGGCGTTTGCGGATACAAAAGCACCCAGCCGGGCGCTGTCACATGATCAAAGGTTGCGGTGCACAAGGTGTAAAGGTTGTGGCTGGTGACAGCCAGGCCGATCTGCTCCGTGGATGCCATGGTGAACGTGGCGCTGCCAAGCTGGGTCCAACTCGATCCATCCGACGAATAGGAGCCGGTAAAGGTGTTGCCACTCCGCACGAGTCTGACCCAATAGGGCGCGCTCATGCCGGTCACATTGTTGGAGATGCTGCCGCCGCCCGTGCTGGAACGGTATTGAAAAACCACCCCGTTTCCCGGCGTCACCGCGATAAAGGCACTGGCCGCGTTCGTCTCCAGGCTTTCCCGGATCATCACGCCGGCTTTCGACCACGAGTTGATGTAATCTTCAAGCGAAGCCACGCGCGCCACAATGGTGCAATCGCCGTTCGTCGCCACATGGACGAAACGGAAGGCGTCAGTCGTGCCCCCGATATCCGCCCCCGACCCAGTCACCGTGAAGATGCCGTTGGTGAAACTCGCACCGCCCGCCAGCCCCACCGCGCCGATGTCCCGCGTCAGCCATGGTGCCGGCACCGCGACTGTTGGCGTCACACTGGCCGGCGAGGCGGAGTCGGCGCTCTCCCCGCCCACGTTCAGCGCCGACACCTTGTAGTAATTGGTGGTCCCGCCGAGCACGCTCCGGTCGGTGTAGTTCGTCCCCGCCACGGTGGCGACGGTGGTGTAAGTTCCACCGCTGGTCGCGGCCCGCTTCACCTTGTAACTGGTGGCGGTGCTGGCGGCATTCCAGCGCAACGCCGCCCGCTCCACCCCCGCCGTGGCCACCAAACCGCCCGGTGTCGCCGGAGCCGCAACCGGCGTGCCCGGCCCGCCGAACTTCCACCAGTTGAAATTAAACAGGAAACCGTCGCCGCCGGTGAACATCAGATAGACGTTATGCACCCCGCCGGTCGCGCCGCTGACCGCGATGGAGCGGGTCACCCAGGTCTGCCAGCCGCCCGTGCCCGTCACGGCGCAAGTTCCCACCAGCGTCCCGTTGGTGCTGTCGAGGCGCACCTCGATGTTGCCACCACTGGTCGCCGACGCGACGCGCGCCTGAAAATTGGTCGCCCCACCGCTGAAATCCACATTGCGAAAGACAATGTAGTTCCCGGCAACGATGCTCCCAAGGTCCAACCCGCCTTCGCCGCAACTCTCCGAGCTGCCACCCGACCGGCTGTCGGCACTCTCGGCTTCAAACTGGACATAGGCCGAACGGGAACTGGTCGGATCGCTGATCCCCGCCGCGTCTGCCATTTGGAGGAAATTCCACATATGCGGCCGCCACACGCTGCCGGCGTCGTGATTGCCGTTCTTGACCGGCCACCATGCGTGCGGAACGCCATTGGCCACGCAATAGTTGTGCGCTCCTTCGCTGGGACCAAACAAACCCAGGTAATCCGAAGTCCCGCAGGCAATCAGCAGTAGTTTCAGCTTCTGCCTGGCTTCCGCCCCGCCATTGGGAAACAGGACATCATCCCCGGCTTTGCTGGGCGCGGCGGAAGAGGGCGCGATATAGTGGAAGGCATCCAGATTTCCACACCCGACATTGAAAGCGTAACCGCCCCCCCAAGAGTAACCGTAAACGCCGCGATGATCGGCGTCCGCATAGGTGGAGTAATGGGAATCAATATAGGGAATGGCGTCTTTGACGGTCATGCCACTCACGTCGCAATAGCTGCCGGCAAATTGATCGTCCAAGGCAACAATGATCACGGGCTTGATTTTGCCCTCGCCAATGAGGTTGTCGGCCACGCCGTTGGCATAGACGTTCCAACCGGCAAAAGTAGTGTCCGCGCCCGCACTGATGCCTTGATAGCAATACACCACGCCATACTTCTGGTTTGAATTATAATTCGGCGGCGTGTAAACGTGCATGATCACATTGCTGCCGGCCACCGACGAGTAAAAGGAGATGTTCCACTGCACCGTTCCCGCCGGGTAACGGCCGGACTGGTCATACCCAACTGGCGGCGTGACCGGGAGCGGTTGCGCCATCACCCAGGCGGGAAGCACCAAAAGTCCCGCCAGAATAAAAAAAACTCGTTTCATGTTTTGCCTGCTAGTTGGTTTGGTTGTTTGACTGTGTTTTCGTTTGCGTTAATTCGATAACCGGTAGAACACCGAGCCCGCATTGGTGGACGGCAGCGTGACCTGCCAGTTGCTGACGACAATTTGCGGCGCAGGCGACGTGACATTCAGCCAGTTGCCCAACACCAGATTCGTCCTCGATTGCACCGTGAAACCCGTCGAGGCCAGCGGCCATGAGACCACAAGATTCGCCCCGGCCGGCGTGATGACCACGGTGGGCGGCGCTTGCGGCGTGGCGCTGGCCGACACGCTGTTGGTGCTTTCGCCGGCCATGTTCAAAGCTGTGACCACGTAATAATAGTTGGTGCCATTGAGCAGGCCGGTGTGGACGCAATTGGTCGTGGTCACGTTCGCGAGGATCGTGTATGGCCCGCCATCGTTGGTGGCGGCTTTCAAGTTGTAGCTGCTCGCGCCGCCGACGGCCGGCCAACGCAATATCACCTGCTCGGTGCCGGCGGTGGCAGTCAAACTGCCGGGCGCACCCGGCAGCAGCAGCCAGCCCGGCGCGGTCACATTGTCGAACGTCGCCGTGCAGAGACTCGTGTTGTTATGGCTGGTCAGCGCCAAACCGACATACACGGTGGAAGCCGACATGGTTACCGGTGCCGTCCCTTGCTGGGTCCAAGTCACGCCGTCTGGAGATCGGTATCCGGTGAACGTGGTCCCGCTCCGCACCAGCTTGACCCAGTAAGGCGCAATCAAGCTGCCCGTGTTGTTCCAACCGGTCCCGCCACCGGTGCTCGAACGGTATTGCCAGGTCACACCATTGCCGGGTGTCACCCCGACGAAGGCATTGGCCGCGCCGGGATCCAGGCTTTCGCGAATCATGACGCCAATTTTCGACCACGCATCAATGTTTTGCACGGAGACGACGCGCGCGACGATGGTGCAATTGCCGGTGACTGGCACATAGACAAATTGAAACGCATCGGCCGTGCCTTGGATGTCACCGCCGGTGCCCGCCACAGTGAACACGCCGTTGCTGTAGCTCGCGCTGCCCGCCGGGCCCACGGCGCCCACGTCCTGCGACACCCACGGATAGGGCAGGTTCACGGTCGCTTCCCCGCTGTTGAGACTTTCCACGCCGCCCACGACGGCCGCGACCACGTAGTAGTATTTCATGCCGACGGCGATGGTGTCGGTGAAACTGGTGTCGATGACGCCGCTGGCGATGAGCGTGTAAGGTCCACCGCTGGTGGTTGAGCGTTTGACGTTGTAACTCGTCGCGCTGGCGACCGGGCTCCAAGCAAGGCCGTTCTGGGTGGCGGAGACCGCCGCAGCCGTCAGACCCGCAGGAGCCGCCGGCATCGTCGTCGCGCTGACCTGAACGCTATTGGTGCCTTCGCCGCCAAAGTTCACCGCGCTGACCACGTAGAAGCAAGTGGTGCCGTCCGCCAGAGCGGAGTCGGTGTAGTTGGTCGCGATAATGCCCGTGGCGACGACGGTGTAAGGTCCGCCGCTTGTCGTTGAGCGTTTTACACTGTAGTTCGCCGCGTTGGTGACGGCGTTCCAAGTGAGAGCGATTTGGCTGCTGGAAACGGCCGCGGCGACAAGACCGCCGGGCGACGGCGGCGGCAACGGAACCGACCAACCCGTCGCGGTCACGTTGTCGAACGAGGCGGTGCATAGGCTTGAGTTGTTATGGCTGGTGAGCGCCAAACCCACATACGACACGGATGCCATCGTGAACGTGTTCGTTCCTTGCGGCGTCCAGTTCGCGCCATCGGTGGAGTAGTAACCGGTGTATGTGTTTCCACTTCGCACCAGTTTGACCCAACAGGGCGCGCTCAAACCGGCGGTGGCGGCATTGCCGCTGCCGCCGCCGGTGGACGAACGGGTTTGCCAGGTCACGCCGTTGCCCGGCGTCACCGCAATGAAGGCGTTGGCCGCGTTCGCGTTGGTGCTCTCGCGAATCATGACACCGGCTTTCGACCAGCCGTCCACGTTTTGCAAAGAGGCGACGCGGGCAATGATGGTGCAATTGTTGGTGGCGCGCACATAGACAAAGCGGAAGGCGTCGGCCGAGCCCCAGATGTCGTCCCCGGATCCAGTCACCGTGAACACGCCGTTGCCATAACCCGCGCTGCCCGACACTCCCACCGCGCCCACGTCCTGCGACACCCACGGATTAGGCAACGGCAATTTCGCCGTCGCTTCCGCGCTGTTGGCGCTCGCCGCGCCACCGATCATGGCGCTGACCACGTAGTAGTAGTTGATACCGACAACCAGGACGTTGTCGGTAAGATTGGTTGCGGTCAGGCCGCTGGCAATAACGGAGTAAGGCCCACCGCTGACGGTTGAACGCTTGACGGTGTAACCCGTCGCGCCGCCAAGCGCGTTCCACTTGAGGTTGACCTGGCCGCTGGACGCCGCCGTCGCGATCAAGTTTGTGGGGCCGGCCACCGATGGCCAGCCCGGCGCAGTCACGTTGTCAAACGTCGCCGTGCATAATCTGGTGTTGTCGCGGGAACTGACGGTCAGCCCGAAATACTCCGTGCCTGTCATGTTGACCGTGGTGGTGCCCACCAGCGTCCAGTCATTGCCGTTGGTTGAATAATATCCGCTGAAGCTGGTTCCCGTTTGCACCAAGGCCACCCAGCAGGGCACCGTCAGGTTTGTCACGTTGTTCACCAGCGTTCCATTGGCGCTGGCGGTCAAACGGCTGCTCATCACCACGCCGATGCCAGGCGTCATTCCGATGACAACATTGGCCGCGTCGTCGTTCAGACCGCTGCGGATCATCACCCCGCCCTTCGACTCGGGATCAATGTTTTGCACGGAAGTGACCCGCGCCACAATCGCGCCGTTACCGCTGTTGGTCTCATACACAAAACGGCAGGTGTCCTGGACGCCGACATTGTAGGATTGGGAATTGTCAATGTCCGCCCCGGCTCCGCTCACAGTGAACACGCCGTTGGTGTAACTCTCGCTGCCGAGCGCGCCCACGAGTCCAATGTCCTGCGCCACCCATGGTGACGGCACGTTGGCTGACGGGGTCGCGCTGACTTGAGCCGAGTTCGCGCTCTGGCTGCCCGGCGTCACCGCCGTCGCCACATAGTAATACGTCGTGCGCCCGGCCAGATTAACGTCCGTGAAGTTCGTCCTGCTGGTGTTGCCGACCGTCGTGTAAGGCCCACCGCTGACGGTGGAGCGCCCAATATTGTAACTCGCCGCGTTGCTGGACGCCTGCCAGTTCAGCGTCACTTGCTCAACTCCCGCCGTGGCTGTCACGCCCGCTGGCGTGGACGGCATCAGCACCGTGCCGATGCAGGTCGCGCTGTAAAACGTCCCCATGCCATTGCTTGAGTTGTTCTTGTTGCAGAACGCCAGCCCCATGTAATTCGCCGCCCCCATGCCGATGGTCGTGGTTCCCACCTGCGTCCAGTTCGTTCCATCCACCGAGTAATACCCCGTGAACGTGCCCCCATTCTGCGTCAGCTTCACCCAATACATCGTGTTGGTGACGGCGACCGAACTGGAACTGGTGGCTCCTCCGTCACTCGAGCGGTATTGAAAACTCACGGCATTGATTCCGGTCACGCCCACAAAAACATTGGCTGCGTTGGCGTTCAGGCTGGAACGGATCATGACGCCCGCTTGCGCATTGGTGCTCGTGGTGGGCACGGTGACGGGAGCGCTGATGCTGCAATTGTTGTTTGCGAGCTGAGACACATAATGGAACGCGTCCGCCGCGCCGCCGATGTTAGCACCGGAACCCAGCACGGTAAACATGCCGCCGCAATAAACCGCGCCGCCCGCCACACCCACGGCCCCGATGTCCTGCTGCTGCCACGGTGCCGGCACGCAACCCGCCGGATTGACGATGCCGGACACGCCACGACCGGCTCCGCTCCACCGGTAGGTCTTCCCGGACACCACGATGTTTCCGCTTTGGCCCAGGCTGAAAGCGGAAAGATTGGTGCCGCTAGCGGCGCTGCCATTGACCTGTTGCAGGGTGCCGATCAGGTTGAATTCCAGCGTGCTGTTGGTCCCCCCGCATTCCAAGGTGGGGTCAATCGTCGGCAAGCCCATGACATGCACGTCGGAGGCGTCACTGAGTCCGTAGAGGGTCGCGTGGACTTGTCCGGCTTCGTAAATCGTGGCGGGAACTCCATACAACCGCATCTGCCCGCCGGAGAACGTGCCGCTGTTTGTATAGTAGGTGTGGAGAAAACCAGGCGGCCCCCAGTGACCTGTCAAGAAAAGCACCGGGGTGTTCGGGCTGGTGATTGTGCCCGAATTGTTAAGAACCATGTTTCCCCGGTCGCCGTCATTTTCATACCACATCGTCAGCCCGTTATGGTCGGAAGCGGCGTTGGTGATCGTTCCACTGTTATATAGAACCAGGTCGTAGCTCTGAGCCCCGAAGTAGGCCGTCTGCGAATGGCCGTTGGGACTGGAGTTTTCTGAATAGAGCAGGCCGGTGTTCTTGAACAAGATCGGGCCATTGTTCCAACACGTGAATAACTGCACTTCGTTGGTGGCGATGCTGGAAGTGCCAATGCATTTGATCTGGCCGTTGTTCTCGAAATACATGGGGCTGTTGCCGCCCACGCCAAAGCAGTGCGCCTTGGCGCGGTTGGCGGTGACGCCATCCGTACCAGCATCCGCGATCGCCTGAATCGTCCCGTTATTGACGACACGCACGTTTTGTTGCGTGTTGATGCCGCGGGCCACGAATTTGGACCGGGCGCTGATCGTGCCATTGTTGATGATGGTGGTGGACTGCGCGTCGGTCCACACCCCGTCCGCCTCGCCATCAAAGTTTTGCACCTGCCCATCAATCGTGCCCGAATTGGTGATGACCAGCCCGCTCTGGAGGGAAAGAACTCCAACCGCCTGCGCCGAGCCGTAGCCCGAGACAATGCTTTGAATGGTGCCGGTGTTATTGATGGTCACCCCATCGCTGCCTTTGACCAAAACGTCGGCCGCCCACCAGTAATCCCCGATCATCCAAAGATCCGTCAAGGCCAGCGGGCCGGTATTTGTCGCCAAGGAGGAAGTGCTGTAGATCAGCGATCCCGAATTGTTGAATGTGGTGGAACTGCTGATCCAGGTGTTGCCAACGAAATGGTCGGTGGTCCCCGGCCAATACGGCCCGCGCGAGGTGCCATACTGCGCCAGCACGCTCGAGGCGGACAAGGCGCACAGCGCGGTCAGGAGTCCAGCCTTCAAGACGGAGCATTTCGTTGAATTCCACCGACGTCCTACGACCTGAAGCGCGGCCTTCCGACTTGGGGATTTTGTCACATATAATTCCATACTCTTCTCTTCGTTATTTTGCTACTTCGATAGCCGGTAAAAAGCCGAGTTGCCATTGCCTGACAGCGGCAGCGCCATCTGCCACTGGTCGCCGACAATCTGCGGCACCGGCGATGTGACATTCAGCCAGTGGCCCAGCATCAAATCCGTGCAATACTGCACCGTGAAGCCCGCGTTCGTCTGCGGCCACGAAATCGTCAGGTTCGATCCCACCAGCGCGAGGCTCATTTGCGGAGGTATGGCATTGTTGATCACCAGCGTATTGGTCACGCCGCCCTGGTAGTTGGCATCGTTGATCGCGCCGATCACCGTGTAGCTGCCCGTATTGGTCGGCGCGTTGACCGATCCGTTGTAGGTGAGGTTTACCGCCAAGCCGCTCGGCGTCGGCGTAGCTGTTGCGTTTTTGGCCGCTCCGTCATAGGTCTGGTTCAGGTTGCCCAGCGTCACCGTGCCAGCGCCCTTGCTGATCACTAGAGTATTGGTGGCGCTGCCCTGATAATTGGCATCGTTGATCACGCCAATCATCGTATAGCTGCCCGCATTGGTCGGAGCATTGGCTGATCCATTGTAGGTGATGCCCACCGTCAGATTAGCCGGCGTCGTCGCCACATTCGCGCTCTTGGCCGTGCCATCGTAGGTTTGGCTCAGGTTGCCCAGATTCACAGCACCGGCACCTTTGTTGATCACCAGCGTGTTGGTAGCGCTGCCCTGGTAGTTGGCATCGTTGATTGTGCCAATCACCGCGTAGCTGCCTGCGTTGGTTGGAGCATTGGCTGATCCGTTATAAGTAACGTTCACCGGCAGACCGCTCGGCGTCGGCGTCGCGGTCACGCTCCTGGCATTGCCATTGTAGGTCTGGCTCAAGCTGCCCAACGTCACCGTGCCGGCAAAATAGATTTGAGACGGTCCACCGGCGTTCAATTGCGCCACTTCCGCCGCTGACAGGCCGACGTTGTAGATGCGGAACTCATCAATCGTCCCGTCGAAATACGGATCAGGATACTGCGACCGGCCCAGGTAGTTGTTGGCCGTGCTGCCCAGGCTCGAGGGCCGCAGCGTCATCGCATTGTTGGTTCCTACGGGGAGGCCATTCAGATAGAGAACGCCCTTGTTCCCGTTCAGCGTCACCGCCACTTGATACCACACGCCCGCGCTCATCGTGGAACCACAGTTGATTTGTTGCTCGCTGCCGCCGCCATTGGTGGTGATGGCGAAACGCACCCGGCCATCAGCGCCATTTTGCGGGGTGAGGAACATGTTGGTCGTGCTGTCGCTTCCGAAATCGAAGATCCGTGTCCAATTCGCCGTGGAATTGAGCCGAACCCAGGTAACGATGGTGAAGTTGCTCAAGGTGCCGACAATTCCGGTGGGCAGACTCGCGTATTGCGATGAGGCGGACGCCAAGGTCAACTGGTTGCTGGCGAACGTGCCGCCGCTGGGCAGCGTGCCATTCCAGATCGGCCCGCCCACGGAATCAGCAATGCTGGCTCCGTTCGTCTCGCTGAAGCTGAAGCGATGCACCAACGATCCCAACGTGCCCGACAAGGTGGTCGCGGCAACTTGCGCGCTGTTGGTGCTTTCACCGCCAGCGTTCGCCGCACTGACCACATAGTAATAAATCGTGCCGCCGGCCAGGCTGGCATCATTGTAATTGGTCGTAACCACGCCGCTGGCGGCGACCGTGTAGGGACCGCCGTTCGTGATCGAACGCTTGACGCTGTAACTCGTCGCGCCGGATGAGGCCGGCCAACTCAAGTTGATCAGGGAGGCGGAGACAGCCGTGGCCGTCAGGCCCGCAGGAGCGGCGGGTGCCGGCATCGCCGTCGTCGCGCCGATCTGGACACTGTTGGTGCTTTCGCTGCCAGCGTTCAGCGCGCTGACCACGTAATAGTAAGTGGTGGCAGCAGTCAAGCCGGTGTCGTTGAAGTTGGTGGCGGTCGAGCCGCTGGCGACGACCAGGTAAGGTCCGCCATTTGTCGTCGAGCGTTTGACCTTGTAGCTGGTCGCGCCGGCGGAGGCATTCCAGCTCAAGTTGATTTGGCTGCTGGACATTGCCGTCGCGACAAGCCCGCCGGGCGCGGCCGGTGCCGTCGCCGAAGTGGACGACGGATAGCCATAAAACTCCACTTCGGCCACGTTGCCATAGCCGCCGTTGGGCGAAAGATAGCGGACGTAGCGGAACGCCGTGGCGTTGGTGATGGGCACCGCCGCGAACACGCCCGAGGCCGGTGACGTCGTCACGGTGTATAACGTGACCGCGCCGGTGAAGCTGGGGTTGTTCGCACCTTGGAAAACGCCGCCCACCATGCGCGATTCACTGCCGGAGCGCGGATAATAATTGATCCGCGTGATGACGTTGGTCACGCCAACGCCAAAGTCCAAGCCGGCCCAGTCACCGTTGCCCGGGTCCGGGGCGTCGAAGAACGTGTTCAGGTTGCTGTCGAAAACATTGGTGATGGTGTTGCCGGTGTTGTTCCACGAACCCGCCGTGCCGATGATGGCACCCGTGAGTTTGGCGAAGTTCACCGCGGCTTCGGTGCTGTCAGGGGTTTCGTTGCCGCCGACCAGGGCGCTGACCACGTAGTAGTAACCGACACTGACTGACACACCGGTGTCCAGATAGTTGGTGGCCATGACGCCAGTCGCGATGGTTGTGTAAGGTCCGCCGCTGGTGGCCGAACGTTTCACGTTGTAGCTGGTGGCGCTGCCGAATGCGTTCCAGACCAGGTTAATTTGACTGGTGGATGCAGCCGTCGCGGCCAAACCAGTCGGCCCCAGCGGTGGCGGCCAGCCGGGCAGAGACACGTTATCAAAGATTGCCGTGCCCAAGCTCGAATTGTTATGGCTGGTGAGCGCCAGACCGACGCAGGCAGTGGACGCCATGGTGAAAGTAGCGCTTCCCTGCTGCGTCCAATTCGTGCCATCCGCAGAACGGTAGCCCGTGAAGGTGTTTCCGCTGCGCACCAGCTTGACCCAGTAGGGCGCGGTCAGGCCGGCGGCGGTGTTGTTACCGGTGCTGGCACCGGTGCTGGAACGAGATTGCCACGCCACGCCGTTGCCGGGAGTCACCGCCATGAAGGCGTTCGCCGCGTTGTCAGCCAGGCTCTCGCGGATCATGACGCCAGCTTTGGACCAGCCGTCAACATTTTGCACGGAAGCGACACGCGCCACGATGGTGCAGTCGCCGGACACGGGCACATAAGCAAACCGGAAGGCGTCAGCGGATCCCCAGATGTCTGACCCGCTGCCACTCACAGAAAACACGCCATTACTGTAAGTGTAAGCAACATTGCCCGCGACCCCCACCGAGCCAACATCCTGGGTCATCCACGGAAATGGCAAGGCCAAGGTTGCTTCCAGGCTGCCGAGGCTTTCCACGCCGCCGACCACCGCGCTCACCACATAATAATATGGCGTTCCAGCAGTCACGGTGTCGGTGTAGTTGGTGCCGGTGACGCCGGTGGCAATGGGCGTATAAGGGCCGCCGCTGGTCGTTGCGCGTTTCACATTGTAACTCGTCGCGCCCGTCACCGCGTTCCAAGTGAGGCTGATTTGCGTGGCGGAAATTGCGGTAGCAAGCAACCCGGCAGGGAACACGGGCACAGACGGGGATTGAATCGCCCATTGCTGCGCGGCGGCCCCGGTGTAGATGCCATCAGATAGAATGTTTGTGCCAGAGGATGTCGCGAAGGAAGTGCCGCCGCCGGCAGAAAAGAAGCGGTAAAAGCCGCCGGCAGTCGGCTGCATAAAGAAGCACGAACTGCCGCTGGCACCCCATCCCCACGGCGAAAGGTGCAACGGTGAACCCGAATCCCAACTATTCCCGCCAGCAGCGGGGCTGACTTGATAATTGCCGCCGCCAATATGCCGCAGGTTCCATTGCTGCTTGGTCGAGCTGGACGGAGCGGCAGTTACGACCACATTGTTGGTATCCAAATCCAAGACCAGAACGTTGGCGGCGTTCAGGAACTTGTAGGTTCCGTCGGCAAGGGGGCCGGTGGTCGCCGGAGAAAGTTCGATCCAGTTCAAATTGAATCCGCCGGCCAGAACATTGATCCGCAGCCGCTGCTGGTCCGGCCCGAGGAAAACGCTTTTCGTAACCGTCTGCCAAGTTTGATTGCCGCCCGTGTTCGGCAAGGTCCAGACACCAGTCAAATCCACTCCGTTGGTGGTCTGGTTACGGTTGTTGTTATACGCCAGCACCTGCACGCTTCCGGCGCTGGTGCCAGCCACGCGCAAGCGAAGATTATATTGGCCGGCCACGGGAATCTTCAGGGTGTATTCCAGCCAGTTGCCAGCGGCATTCCAACTGACATCATAACCGCCGCCGGAATCCGTGGTGGTCTCGATACCCACGGTCTCACTGGTGCGGTATTGGCCGCCGGGATTAGAACTGTTCGCGTTGTAATAGGCGACATTTTTGCCGCCGTTGTCGAATTTTTCCGCCTCGATGCGCAGCGTGCCACTCAATGTGTTGTTGTTAAAGTCGGGTGTGGTCCAAGGATAACCGCCGTTGCCGTAAACGCTGCGGATGGCCGGGAAGCTGCCGTAGTCGGGCGTCCAAGACAAACCAGAGTTCATCACCCGGTTGACGTAAGCATCCGGCCGGGTGACATCATCGGAAACGCCCGAGGGCGGGATATATGTGAAAGCGAGCCACGACACGCCGAGGCGTTCCCAATTCGCCACCCCTACGACATCCAGACCGCCGTAGCCGCCACCCCAGGTGCCGGAGCCGAACTCCGTCATCATACAGGGATAACCTGCGCTGATCAGATTCGACACGGCAATGGCGGTGCTGTCCGCGCCCGCGTAGCCATGAAAACCCACCGCCGCATTGGTCCAAACTACGTTCTGCGCGCCGAAAATGGTCTGGTTAAAAGCATGAATATCCGTCAAGGCCGCGTCGCTTCCTCCCGATCCACCCAGCACGGCATAACTGAAGAGCAACACCGGCGAATCCGGCGCCACCGCACGGATGGCCCGGTAAGCGGCGACTTCCATGTCGAACGTCCCGGCCGGGCTGGTGCCGGTCAAATACGATGGCCCCCAAGCCATCGGCTCGTTGTGGATCTCAAACAGCACATGCGTTTCATTCGCATAGCGGGCCGCGTAGAGATTCCAGAAATTAGTGGTCCAAGCAGTGTTGTGGTTGCCATTGAGGGCGCCGTTGCCGATGGTCATGACCAAATAAAGGCCGGCATCCCGCGTTTCCGCAACGATCTTGTCCACCTCAGCCAGATGGTAACCCGGCGCGGTGCTGCCGTTGGTCGGATAGTTCGGATCGAACGACTCGGCGTAGAGATGCACGGCGTTGAAGCCGAGATTCTTCATGTTCGCGATGTTTTGCGCGGACGTTGCCGTCGTCCACTCCGTGGAAGTATAGGGGCCGCGCAGCGGTTGACCGTTGTCGGCGACGAAGGTGCTGTGCGCCGCGTTGATGTGCGGGCGGCCACGTTGACCGCTGGCTCCGGGATCAACGGGGCCAACTTGGTCGAGGCCCAGAAAGGGAATGACATATTGCGCATTGAGGTTCGCGTCCGTGCCATGCCCGCCGCCTATCTCCGACCAGGCGTCGAGTTGCATGGCCCCATTCGTATTCCGCCAGATCTGGTGCGTCCATTGGTTCGTGATATTGGGAATCATCACCGCGTTCGTCGTCGTCGGATTGACGTTTAAACCCAGGACATTGCCCCACTGCATGATGGCTTCGATCTGGTTGCTGTAGTTGATGGTGCCATCTGCCGTGCCATGCCAAAGCTGGACGCGAGGGCGCGGTCCCGAATAGCCCGGATAGCAGGCGCGAGCAATGTTTCCCCATTCCTGTGCGGTATGCGTCATGGGCGTCCACGCGCCGCCAACCACCTGCCCCGCGAACGCGGCCCCGGCCTTGAAAATATCCGGATACACCGCGAGCAAGGCTTCCGTCATCATGCCCCCGCAGGAGGTTCCAGTCACATAAACCCGATTCGTATTCGCGTGATAGGTGTTGACCGCATACTTCACCATCTGGGCGATCCCTTGGGTGTGGCCGCCGCCATCGTGCGTGAGGGTTGCCGTCGAACTCACGTCCCAACAATCGGGGTTTTGCGGGACGACCATGATGAAACCATACTGATCCGCCGCCGCCACAATGCCGCCAGCCTGCGCCTCGGCAAAAACGCCAGCGGCTCCCCCACCCCAATAGTGCAGCAGCACCAGGATCGGCGGATTTGCCGCCACTTTGTCCGGCACATAGACATACATGCTGAGATTGGTTGGCACGCCACTGGCACCCCAGTTGGGCACCAATTGCAGCGAGGCTGCCTTCGCGGGCAACACCATAAAAAGGCCGAGGCATGCGGCGAGCAGGAAGCAAACCCGCTTGATTTTTGTGTGCATGTAAAATGTTAGTTGGGTTGAGATTGGCGGAGCCGGTGTTAAATAGGGATTACTTCAGCGGACAGTATAATTTATTTTTGTTTTTGCACCAGAACGCTGTAAAAATACTGATGGGCTCGGTGCCGAAGAATTGTTGGCCAGATGGAAAGGCAAAAGCCGGGCATTTGACGAATGCTTTGCGCATCACTCATCGGTTATGATCGGGCTATTTCTTCAGAATATCCCACAATCGCTCCGCAGAAATAGCGTAAATCCATTGAATGAAGCGCGGCGGTCAAAACGCGAGCCAATTTTATAAACATCAATAAAACCGATGGTTTTGAGCATATTTTTCATAATACAGCACTAAAAAAATTTATTCGTGCATTGGTCAGGCTTTTGCATGTGAGTCCAAAAAACATACACGATGCCATGAGAACACCCAATATGACGTTTGTCAGACCGCCGGCTTTGCGAACGTAAACTACCGGTCGTCCCGCCAAAAAAAACGCCATCCGCGCTGGCGCTGAAATCGGATTTCAGAACATCCGGTCGAAGTCACGGTTGTTTCTCGCGGGCTGCCACCAAGTCTTTGCAGGCGAGCGTTTAAGCTGAAGCAAATCCTTGCCCATAAGCCGCAACAAAAGCCCCAGTGGCGTCACCACCAGGAAGAAAAACACGGTGAGCAGCACTTGGCCGACAATCTGGCCGAGGGAAAACACACGGTCATACCGGCACGGCTACCGCCACCGGCACCGGCACCGCCAGCGGAAGTTGGCCGCGCCACCACAGCATCCAGACGACCAGAAAGGGTAAAATCTTTGAACTGTTGCCATACAACGTTTTTTTGGCGCGCCGGACAAAGCACGCACGAGACTCGCCTTCCCTATTCAACGAGCCGCACCCGATAGAATCGCTGGGCTGCCTCAGTGATGTCGATCGTATTAGTCAGCGATCCTCCGGTCCCGGTTACGGGTGCCCCGAGCGGATTCCAGAGATTGCTCCCCAGTTGATCCGTATATTCGACTTGATACTGTTGACTGTTCAGCGTCGGCAACGAGAAGGAGAGCGAGTGATTCACCACCGACGCGTTCCCAAGCCGGGGCGGAGGAAGCACGGTCACGGTGAAACTTCGGCTGGCGCTGAGGCTGGGAATTCCACTGTCGGACACCGTCAGAGTGATGGTATTGGTGCTGGGCGCTTGCGGCAACGCGGGTCGCCAGTTGAATACGCCGCTTTGGTTCACACTGGCACCGTCCGGCGCACCAGCACCGAGGCTAAACACCAGCGGGTCACCATCCGTGGCGCTGGCGCTGGCGGCAAAGTTCAGCAACATGCCCGCATAGACAGCGCGGTCGGAAATTGCATCCAAAGCCGGCGGCGGCACGCTCGCCGAGAAACTCAAGTTGTCAACCGCCAAACCCTGGGCCTTGCCCGTCGAATCCGGCATCCGCCACGCCAGCCACAACGCCGCGCCCGGCGGCCAATTGGTGATGGTTTGATTGAGCACGCTCAAATTGGTCTGGTTCAGGGGCGAAGTGCCGTCCACCGCCACGCCGTTCACGTCGGCTGGCACGGTGGAAATGTTCACGTTCAGCGCAGGAATGAAAGCAGTGACATTGGTGGTGAACGTGTTCGTGCCGGTCAAGTCCACGAAATAGGAAAATTGCAGTGTCTTGGGCACATTCGATTGCCGCCAGACTTCGCCGGTGAATTGCAGGTTCATCCGCGTGAGCGTGATGCCGCTGCCGTTGATGAACCGAGCGCCAAACGCCGTGCCTTTCGTCGAACTGGTCGCCAGCAAACCCAGCGCGCGCTGGGAACTGTTCGGCAAACCGAAACTGATCAGGCCGCCGGTGGTTTGATCGCCGTCGGTCGCGCCAAATTGAGCGGCAGCCACCGACGAGCCATACCAGCCCGCCACCGACGAGATTCCGAGTCCGCCGGTGCCGCCGCTGGCGATCGCCGGGAAGGCAAAGTCGTAAGGATTGGCGAGGGAATAAGTCACGCCGCTGTTGGTCATGGTCACCGGATTGTCGGCGTTCACTGAAACCGCTCCGGGATTCGGCAGGGCGTCAAAGTTTTGCGTGCAAACCATCGCCGGCATGGTGTAGGCGATGAACGACGGCGCGGGCGTGGCGGTGGCGTTGTTGCTAGCGCCGGGCGTGGCCGAGAAAAATTCCTGGCGCACGAAACTCTGGCCGTCCGGGGCCGAGCCGTAGGAATTGTTCAAGTTGATGTCTTGGTAATCCAA
The DNA here is from genome assembly GCA_964444085.1 of uncultured Bifidobacteriaceae bacterium. Lineage (GTDB taxonomy): Bacteria > Verrucomicrobiota > Verrucomicrobiia > Limisphaerales > UBA11358 > UBA11358. Next base: position 19,266 of record CAYUGC010000038.1, read on the forward strand.
ATAATCCAGCACTTGCTGCTGGCCGTTCGCCGCGAGCCGGGTCAGCGCGACCGAACCGGTGCGGCTCGGCAGGGCGAAGTTCGCGTGCCACTCGTTCGTGACGGACAGGTTCGTGAGACTGTCGGCAAAAATGACTTTGAACTGGCGCGCGCCGATGCTGGCATTCGTCGGAAACGGCCATTGCACCAGATTCGTGTAATTGTTCGCCAGATAAATTCCTTTCAATGAAACGCTGTTGCTGCCGGGATTGAACAGTTCAATCCACGGAACGCGCTGGCCGGCGCGGTTGGTGATGCCGTTCAAGTTGTCCGCTTGCATTTCATTGATCCACAGTGATTGGAACGGCGTGAGCGATCCCGCCACGCTGTTCGACGCGTCCGGCGTGGAGGCGGCGAAGGTCGCGGGCGGAGGATTCGGATTTACGTTGGTGGCGATGCCGGAGCCGGACAGCCGCAGCGTGAGCGGGCCGCCGTTGGTGTTTTGCAGATACCAAAAACTCAACGTGTAAGTGGCGTTGTTGGTGAGCGCCGGCGACATGGTTTGCCAAATGGAACTGCCTTGCGAGGAACCGACAGCGGTTGAAACCAGGTGCAGCGCGCCGTTGCCCGTGTGTTCGATCACGGTGCTCAAAGTTGAATTGGTCAGATTCGATGAAACTGTCCACGGGCCGGGGAAACCGTTCTCAAAGTCGCCGTTGGTCAGAACATTCCGGCCAACTTCCGCCACGCTGCCGGCGACAAGCTTGAGGTCATCCAGGTAAACGTCGCCGGCGGATTGCAAATAAATGTAAAGCGTGGAACTGGACGCCGTGCCGGTGGCGGTGACGTAGGTCCATTGCGGCGTGGCGGGTGTGCTGGCAAGCACGGCAGCCCAGTTGCCGACGCGCCAGTTCTCCTGGTGCGGATCAATCAATTGCAGCGACGTGCCGGCGATGTTGGCGTTCGTGGGCCACGGCAGTTGGTTGGAGTATTTTACTCTGGCCACGGGAACATTGCCGGCCATGTTCAACGTGAGCGTTTCGCCGCTTCCCTGCAAATTGCCCGTGAAAAAATCAAACGGCGGATTCGTCGCCCCGTAAGCCGCGGCGAACGCGGCGCCATTCGCGGCCAGAACCAGATAATTCGTCGGCGCGAGGATTGAGCCGCTGGGAAAAGTGTAGCCCAAGCCGTTGAATTGCCAGCCGGACAAGTCAAACGCGGTGTTGGTGGAGTTATTGTAAAGCTCGACGAATTCCGCGTTGGCGACGGCCGGCGCATACATGATTTCGTTGATGACAATCTGGCTGACCGGCGAGGCATTGGTCGCAGAATAGACGACGCTGACGCGGTTGCTGTCGCCGGCAATGAACTGGTTGTTCCGGTCCACGCCGGTGACGCTAAACTGGTTGGTGCCCGTAACCAGCGGCACGGCGACCGTCCAGCCGGTCAGGCTGGTCCACGTCAGCGGATACGTCGCGCCGTTGATCCAGACCGTGGCCACGTTCACCGGCGCGGTGCCGGTGACATAGGCGATATTGTTGCTGATGGTCACGCTGCTGTTCACGGAAAAACTGCCGGCATTGACCGACGCCAGTTGGGACGCGATGCTGCTTTGTGCCTGCGACAGCCACGGCTCGATGTTGGATTTGGGATTTTCCGCGCTCAGGCCGCTGGCGGCGAACGCGTTGTATTTGGCTTCCATCAACGGTCCGCTGTTGGCTACGTTTAGCGGCCCATTCACCAGTTCACCCAACGCGCGCCAATATATGCGCAAGAACGTCGGATTGTTGTAAATATTGGCCATGCCCTGATCCAGGCCGTTGTAGGAGAGCAGATTCTGTCCCGGTCCCCACGAAGAACTGTTGCCGATGGAAATGTTGAAGTCGAACATCAGCAGCGTGTATTTGGTGCCGAGCGCGCCGATGTAGCCGTA
>CAYUGC010000039.1:0-21171 GCA_964444085.1 uncultured Bifidobacteriaceae bacterium
GTCACTTTTCTACACTTCCAAAACCGGGTGCCAAAAAGGGACAAAACGTGCCAAAACGTGCCAAAAAGTGACATCCGATTGGTTTGTAGAAAACTTGTGTGTGGACGCCCGGTTGACTGCGAGCGCCCCCTCATCCCGGCCTTCTCCCCCGGTGGGGGAGAAGGTGGCCGCAGGCCGGATGAGGGGGAAACGCCCCGGCTGGCGCCGGTTTTGGCCTGTCCGCCCGTGCGGGCGCGGCCCAAATAAAATCATTTTTTTTGAGGGTGTTCCGTCCCGGCGGTGTATTACCCTAGTTCAAAGCACTGAACCAACGAAACATTGACCAACTGATCTATGAAAAAAACGAATCAAATCATCCTCGTGGCCGTCGCCGCCCTCGGCGTCATGGCGTTTTCCTCGAAACTCACGGCCTCGGACAGCGCCATGCCATCCTGCTGTGGCGGCATGTCGGCCGAACCGACGACCGTGGCGGATACCAAGGCCACCCCGGATTTGCTCACGACCTGCCCCGTCTCCGGCGACAAGCTCGGCGAGATGGGGGCGCCGTTCACCTTTGTCTACAAGGACCAGCAGGTGAATCTCTGCTGCAAATCCTGCAAAAAGAAATTCGACAAGGATCCCGAGAAATATATCGGCATCATCCGCGCGGCGGACAAAAAATAACCGGCGGCGGCGGCAACCAGTTTGCATCCGGCGCGCGGAGAACATTTTTCCGCGCGCCGTTTTATGGCGGTGACTGAAACGGACCGTTTTTTATGAGAAAAATCATTTCCATTTTCATGGTTCTGTCGGCGCTGCTCGGTCTGTCGGCGGCGGCGGGAAGCGAAAATTCCAAGACGTTTTACACCTGCGGTATGCATCCGCAGATCATCCTGGATCATCCCGGCAACTGCCCGATCTGCGGCATGAAGCTGACGCCCATCCGCAACGGCGCGGGCGCGGACACCAACGCCGCCAATGCATCCGCCATCGCGGTGGATGCGGCGACGCAGCAGAACATGAATCTGCGCACGGCGGAAATCCAGCGCGGCCCGCTGCGCAAAACCATCCGCACGGTTGGCACGATTGATTACAACGAGACGGCGCTGGCGGACGTGACCGCGCGGTTCAAGGGCTGGGTCGAAAAGGTGGACGTGGACGCCACCGGCCAGCTCGTGCATCGCGGCGAACCGCTGTTCGAGGTGTATTCGCCGGAGCTTTACAACGCGGAGGTCGAATTCCTCCAGGCGGTCACCAACAAGTTCAAGAATTTCAAAAGCGTCGTCGCCCAGTATCGGACGGGCGTGCGCAACCTGAAAAATCTCGGCGTGCAGGACGCGCAAATCGCTGCCATCGAAACCAACCGCGTGGCGTTGAATTCGCTGACCATTGCCGCGCCCATCTCCGGTTTCGTCATTGAGAAAAACATCGTGCCGGGCCAGATGGTGGACGCGGGCATCCAGCTTTATCGCATCGCCGATCTCGGCATCGTCTGGGTCATCGCGCAGGTTTACGAGCAGGATTTGCCGTTTGTGCGGCTGGGCCAGGAGGTGGTGGTGAAGGTGGCGTCGCTGCCGGACCGGGAATTTCGCGGTCGGGTGACGTTCATTTATCCAAACGTGGATGAGAAAACGCGCACGGCGAAAGTCCGGCTGGAATTTGAAAATCCCGGCTACTTCCTGAAACCCGGCATGTTCGTTTCCGCGCAAATCGATGCGGAACTGGCCGAAGACGCCGTGCTGGTGCCGGAATCGGCGGTGCTGCGCAGCGGCGCGCGAAACACGGTGTTCGTGGCGCTGGCCGGCGGCAAGTTCGAGGCGCGTGACGTGGCGCTCGGCGTGGAATCCGAGAACGATTTGATCCAAGTCACCGGCGGCTTGAACGCCGGCGAACGCGTCGTGACGTCGGGACAATTTCTGCTGGATTCGGAAAGCCAGTTGCGCGAGGCGATTGAAAAAATGCGCGGGCCGACCCGGCGGGGCGGGCCGAATGCCACCACCAATGCTCCCCTCGCCGCCGGCTCGCCGGAACGCTCGCCCCACCCGCCTGAAGTGGAAGCGTCGTTTTACGTTTGCCCGATGCCGGAACACGTTTCGATTCTCTACGATCATGCCGGCAAATGCCCGATCTGCGGCATGACTCTGGTGTCCGTCACGCGCTCCGCTTTGCAAAAAATCCAGCCCGGCGGCAAGGTTCTTTACTACACCTGCCCGATGCCGGAGCACGCGAGCGTTCACGAGGACAAGCCGGGCAAATGTCCGCTCTGCGCGATGACGCTCATTCCGGTGATGGCCAAGCCGGAGCCGGTGGCGAAGCAGCTTTTCACCTGTCCGATGCATCCGGAGATTGTCTCGGACAAGCCGGGCGTGTGCCCGAAGTGTGAAATGGATCTGGTGCCCGTTAAAAAATGACGAATGGCTAAATCCTAATGACAAAAGAATTCCCAATGTCGAATATCGAAACCGCACTGCGCGGGCGGCTTGCCGTCATTCTTTCGTCATTGGGATTTAGGAATTAGTCATTTCCAAATAAATGCTTCAACGCATCATAGATTTTTCGCTGCGGAACAAGTTCCTCGTCGTGCTCGCCACGGCGATGCTGCTGTTCGGCGGCATTTATGCGGCGCGGCATATTCCGCTGGATGCGATTCCCGATCTCTCGGATACGCAGGTCATCATCTACACGCCGTGGGAAGGCCAGGCGCCAAACATCGTTGAGGATCAGGTCACGTATCCCATCACGACCAAGATGCTCTCGGTGCCGAAAGCCAAGGTCGTGCGCGGCTATTCGTTTTACGGCTTTTCATTCGTGTATGTGATTTTTGAGGACGGCACGGACCCGTATTGGGCGCGCAGCCGCGTGCTGGAATACTTGAGTAGCATCGGCAGCCAGTTGCCGAAAGGAGTTACGCCGTCGCTCGGTCCGGACGCGACCGGTGTGGGCTGGGCGTTCATGTATTCGCTCAATTCCACGAACCGCGACCTGGCCGAACTGCGTTCCATCCAAGACTGGTATTTGAAATATCAGCTCACCGCCGTGCCGGGCGTGTCGGAAGTGGCGTCGGTCGGCGGCTTCGTAAAACAATATCAAGTGACGGTGGACCCGACGAAGTTGCGCGCCTACAACCTCGCCTTGAAGGATATCAGCACGGCCATCGAACGCAGCAATGGTGAAGTCGGCGGTCGTTCGTTGGAACTGGCGGAACGCGAATTCATCCTGCGCGTCAAAGGCTACGTCACCAGCCTCGATGATTTGAAAAAGATCGCCGTCGGCATCGGTGACAAAGGCGTGCCGATTTTGTTGCGCGATGTGGCGACCATCCAGTTCGGTCCCGACATGCGGCGCGGCATCGCCGAGGCCAATGGCGAAGGCGAGACCGTCGGCGGCATCGTCGTTGTGCGCTACGGCGCGAATGCCTACCAAGTCATCCAAGACGTAAAAGCCAGACTGGCAACGGCGATGAAGGCGTTGCCGGACGACGTCAAAGTGACGGTGAACTATGACCGGACGGAGTTGATTGATCGCGCCGTCAAGACCCTCCAGGACAAACTCATCGAAGAAAGCATCGTCGTGGCGCTCGTGTGCCTGGCGTTTTTGCTGCACCTGCGGAGCGCGCTGGTGGCGATCATCATTTTGCCGGTGGCCGTGCTGATCGCCTTGCTCGTGATGTTCGGTCAGGGCATCAGTTCCAACATCATGTCGCTCGGCGGCATCGCCATCGCCATCGGCGCGATGGTGGACGCGGTCATCATCATGATCGAGAACGCCCACAAGCACCTCGAACATGATCAGGGCAAGAAACCGCATTGGGAAATCATCCGTGACGCGGCGGTGGAAGTCGGGCCAACGCTGTTTTATTCGCTGCTCGTCATCACAGTTTCGTTCCTGCCGGTGTTCACGTTGCAGGAACAGGAAGGCCGGCTGTTCAAGCCCTTGGCGTTCACCAAAACCTATTCCATGGCCGCCGCCGCGCTGCTGTCCATCACGCTCGCGCCGGTGCTAATGGGCTGGTTCATCCGCGGAAGAATTCCATCGGAAGATAAAAATCCGCTCAACCGCCTGCTCATTTGGATTTATCATCCGTTATTGGACTTTGTCATCAAGCGACGCTGGGCGGTGATCATCAGCGCCGGAGTGATTGTGGTCTGGGTTTTCTTTCCGTGGAACCGGCTCGTGACCGATGCCTTGGAACGCCGATCTCCCGATCGGCAAGATGAGGCTCGACATTTTTCGGAAGCGGCCGATCAGGAGATCGGCGCTCTGTCGCTGCGCGACAAACTCGCAAACGTCTCCAGAAAAATCGGCAGACTCTTTCCCTTCCAGAACATCGGCTCGGAATTCATGCCGCCGCTTTACGAAGGCGATTTGCTCTACATGCCGACGACGTTTCCCGGCATCTCGCCGACGAAAGCGCGCGAAATCCTGCAAGTCACCGACCGGCTCATCAAATCGTTTCCCGAAGTCGCGGAAGTTTTCGGCAAGGCCGGTCGCGCCGAGACCGCCACCGATCCTGCGCCGATGGACATGATCGAAACGACGATCCGCCTCAAGCCCGAATCCGAATGGCCCGCCGTGGACATCAAGAACGACGACGGCAAAGTCATCGCGCACCGCAAACGCACGCCGGACGAACTGACCGACGCACTGAATAACCTCGTGCAGATTCCCGGCTTGAACAATGCCTGGACCATGCCCATCCGCACACGGATTGACATGCTGTCCACCGGCATCAAGACGCCGGTCGGCATCAAGATCGCCGGCGCGGATCTCGCCACGCTTGAACGCATCGGCACCGAGGTCGAGGCCGTCATCCGCAAAGTTCCCGGCACCACGAGCGTGTTCGCCGAACGCGTGATGGGCGGGCGCTTCATTGAATTTGAAATCGATCGTGAAGCTATTGCGCGCTACGGCCTGACGCTCGCGGATGTGCAGGACGTTTTATCCGTCGCGCTCGGCGGCATGCCGTTGACCACGACCGTCGAAGGCTTGCAGCGCTACACGATCAATCTGCGCTACGACCGCGACTTTCGCTCCGACCTGCGGGCGTTGCGCGAGGACATCGTGGTACCCACGCCGACCGGCGCGCAGATTCCGCTCGGCCAGCTCGCCAACGTGAAAGTCGTGGACGGTCCGATGGGCATCAAGAGCGAAGGTGCCGTGCCGAACGCGTGGGTCTATGTGGACATCCGCGGCGTGGATGTCGGGACGTATGTGCAGATGGCCATGCGCGCCGTGAACGACGCCGTGGCGCGCGGCGATATCAAGCTGCCCGGCGGCTACAACCTTTTCTGGAGCGGCCAATACGAATACATGCTGCGCGCCAAGGAGCGCCTGATGATCGTCGTGCCGCTGACGCTGCTGCTCATCACGCTCATCATTTATCTCAACACCAAATCCGCCATCAAGACCGCCATCGTGATGCTCGCGGTGCCGTTCTCGCTCGTCGGCGCGTTCTGGGCGATTTATCTGTGCGGCTATAATTTGAGCGTCGCCGTCTGGGTGGGCATCATCGCGCTCGCCGGCCTCGACGCCGAGACCGGCGTGGTCATGCTGCTCTATCTCGACCTCGCTTTTGCCGACTGGAAAAAGCGCGGCGCACTCAACCACACCGGCGATTTGCGCGACGCGATTTATCACGGCGCGGTGAAGCGCGTCCGCCCAAAAGCCATGACCGCGTGCGTCATCATCGCCGGCCTCGCGCCAATCTTGTGGAGCCATGGCGCGGGCGCGGACGTGATGAAACGCATCGCCACGCCGATGGTCGGTGGCGTCATCACCTCGACCATCATGGAGCTGGCCGTGTATCCGGCGATTTACTTTTTGTGGCGGTCGCGCGGGGTGAAAGCGGGGCCGCCGCGGTAAAATAGAAATTTGCCGATGTCCGGTTTGGGTGCTATTGGTGAAGTTGAGTTTGCCAACCAACCAAGAACAATATGAAAACAATGATGATCCTGGCTGCGGTTTTTGCCGCCGGCCTCCTGATGACCACCGGCTGCTCCACCTGCTGCCACAAGGACAGCGCGTGCTGCCAGCCCGCCGTCAAATGCGATGGCACTTGCTGCAAGGACGCCGCCACCTGCGCCAAATGCTGCAAGGACGAAGCCGGCTGCAAGCAGTGCTGCAAGAAGCCTTAAACTTGTTCCCCGCCAGCGCCATGGTTGGCCAGGTGCCAATCATGGCGTTTTAATTGACTGGCCGGTAACTGCGGCTTCACAATCAAACGCGCCAGCGCAGCCATTTTTCCGTTCCGGTTTTCCAATGTGCGCAAGCAATCTGCGCGCGGATCGGATGGTGATGGACTGGTCTTCAGCAAATTTGCTTTACTCCTTCAGGAATTATCCGATAAAAACCGATCAACAGATGATTTTGAAGACTAAAATATACGCGAGGCGGGCGGAGTTATGAGCGTCAATTTGATTCCCGGCGACCAGGAGCTTTGCGCGGCCAAAATTCTTATCATTGATGATGAGGCGGCGGACATCCGTGTGTTGGAATGGGCGTTGCGGCAGGCCGGCTTTGCCAATTTGCTGAGCCTGACGGATCCCACCCAGTCGCGCGCCGAGTTTGACCGGTTTCAACCGGATGTTGTGCTGCTGGATTTATACATGCCGGAAATGGACGGGTTCGCGGTGCTGCAGCAGTTGGGGGAGACGGTCGCCGCCGATGATTTTCTGCCGGTGCTGGTGCTCACCGGCAACAACACGACCGAAACCCGCAATCGCGCCTTGAAAGCCGGGGCCACGGATTTTCTCGGCAAGCCGGTGGATTATGCCGAAGTCGTGCTGCGGGTGAAAAATCTGCTGTTGACCCGCTTTCTTTACCGGCAGGCGCAGGCGAACCAGGCCCGGCTCAAAACGCCGGGTGCGGCCCAGCCGCCGGCCGGCTGAATCCGGCCGGCCGACCGCACAATCAACGGGCTGTTATGAACGATGGAAACAATCCCCACAGAAGAACTTGACCGCCTGCTGGCGGCGATGGTGCAAAGTGCCGAGGGCATTTCCGACCTGCTGTTTGTGGCCGCCAAGCCGCCGCAGGTGGAGGTTCACGGCCGGCTCAAACCGTTTGCGCTCGAGTTGCCCGAGTCCGTGCTCACCAGCGCGCGCATTGAGGGGCTGGCCGGCGCCATCATCCACGACAACCAGCGGTTGTTGCAGGATCTGGCGGAACACGGCTCGTGCGACTGCAGTTACTCGCTGAAAAATTTCTGCCGGTTCCGCGTCAATATTTACCGGCAGAACGGCAATTACGCGATGGTGCTGCGCCGCCTGCAGTCGCAGGTCCCGTCGCTCGAATCGCTGCATCTGGCCCCGGTGTTCCACGAGGTCATCAAGGAAAAGAACGGCCTCATCTTTGTGACCGGTGGCACGGGCAGCGGCAAGACGACCACGCTCGCCGCGATGCTGAATGAAATCAACCAGACCAACGAAGTCCATGTTGTCACGCTGGAGGATCCGATTGAGTTTCTGCATCCGCAGCTCAAGTCCACCTTCAGCCAGCGCGAGCTGGGGCGCGACTTTTACAGCTTCCCCGACGGCCTGCGCGCCGCCTTGCGGCAGGCACCCAAAATCATTCTCGTCGGCGAGATCCGCGACCGCGAGACGATGGACATTGCCCTGACCGCCGGTGAGACCGGTCACGTGGTTTACAGCACGTTGCACACCATCAGCGCGGGCCAGACGATCAACCGCATCCTCGGCATGTTCAGCAAGGATGAGGAACAGCAGGTGCGCGAACGCCTGGTGGGTTCGCTGCGCTACATCATCAGCCAGCGGCTGGTTCCCAAAAAGAACGGCGAACGGCTGCTGGTCACGGAATTGATGGGCAGCAGCCTGCGCACCCGCGAAGCCATCGCGCTGGGCGAAAATGAAAACCGCCGGCTGGCCGACATCATCGAGGCCGGTAACACCGCCGGCTGGCACAGCTTTGAACAATCCCTCATCAAGGCCTACGAGGACGATTTGATCACCGAGGAAACCGCGCTGCTCTACTGCATCAACAAGCCCACCATGCGCCAGCGCCTTGACACAGTCAACAAGCGTCGCGAAACCGCCCACTCCGCCTCATTGCTGAAAATGAAAATGGATGCGTAAGCGGCCGCGCCGCCCGCGCAAGTTGTGATTTCTCCGGCGGCGAAAATCTGGTTTCATTCCGCCGGTGAACGAGTTTCTCACAGTGTTGACGGCGGTGCTGCCGGTGTTCGGCATCATGGGTATCGGCCTGCTGCTGCGCCGGCGCGGCTGGCTTACGGCGGACGCCGACGCCAGCCTGATGCGCGTCTGCATCAACCTCCTGCTGCCCGCGCTGATTTTCGATTCCGTCCTTGGCAATGCCGCCTTGCGCCGGCCGGAAAACCTCCTGCTCCCGCCGCTGGTCGGCTTTGGGATGGTCACGGCGGGCATCGCCATTTCACGGCTGTTCGCGCGGGCGGCCGGACTCAAGACGAAGCCGGAACAGCGCACCTTTGCCTTCCTTACCGGCCTGCAAAACTACGCCTACCTCGTGATTCCGCTGTGCGTGTCGCTGTTTGATTCCGGCACTACCGGCGTGCTGTTCGTCCACAACGTCGGATCGGAAATGGCCATGTGGACGCTCGGCGTCACGGTGCTCACCGGCAGCGGACTGGGTGGCGGCTGGAAAAAAATTCTGAACGCGCCGCTGGCCGCGTTGCTGTTGGCGCTGGCGCTGAATTTTCTGGGAATGGTTTTCATGCCGCCCGCATCGGTGGCGTTCGCGGGAAAAACCGTTTTGATCGTGATCCACTGGTTCGGCCAGAGCGCGATCCCGCTGGCGTTGCTGCTCATCGGCGCGATCGTGGCCGACCATCTCGTCGAGGCGCGCGGCGGCAAGGCGGTGCGTGTGGTGGCCGTGGCCGCGCTGGTGCGGCTGGTGCTCATGCCGGTTTTGTTTTTGCTGCTGGCAAAATATCTGCCGTGCTCCCTCGAACTGAAACGCGTCCTCGTTTTGCAAGGTGCGATGCCTTCGGCAGTGCTGCCCATTGTGCTCGCCCAACACTATGGCGGCGACGCGCGGACGGCGTTGCAGGTGGCGCTCGGAACTTCCGTGCTCGGCCTCGCGACGATTCCGCTGTGGATTCATTTCGGCGGGCATTTCGCCGGAATCTGGTAGCTGAAATTCCCAAACGGACGGGAACAACTTGCCGCCAACAAATCGCAAGCGCACGACAGCGTGGTTTCTTGTGCCTGCTAATCTCGCCGCATGAAGAAGCTGGTTGTTTTCGTTGGTGGATTGAGTCTGGCCGTGCTGGCGGGCGGCAAAGTTATTGCCGCCTATCAAACTGTGTCGGATACGCGCTACGGTTTGTTCAACAGCCTCGACCAGCGCAGCAGCTACGGCCAGGATGCTTTTCCCGAACCGTTTCTGGTGGATGATTCCGCGCTGGAGACGGCCGAATTCCGGCTCGACTGGCTGCACACTGCCGCCGGCAGCGACCATCGCGACAACGCCAAGGCCGAGATCGAATACGGCATCGGCCTGCTCACGCTCGAACTCGAATTGCCCTACGAACGCGACGTGGCGGCGGGCGCAACCACCGACGGCCTGGCGAACATTGACGTCGGCGCGCGCTATCCGTTTTACCAATTTGTCGCGCGCAATGGGCTGCTGGACACGACGTTTGGCGCGGCGGTGGAGCTGGGCATTCCCACGGGTTCGGACCTGAGCAAAAACACCGAGCTGGTGCCGAAAATTTTCAACGACACGAAAATCGGCCGCTTCACCGTACAATCCATTTTGGGTTATTCGATGCTGTTTGGCCCCGGCGACGACGGCGGCGTGGACACGTTTGAATACGGCTTCGTGTTCGGGTACGACATTCCGCACAAAACGCTGCCGCTGCCCGGCGTGGAAAAAATCATTCCCATCGCGGAATTGTCCGGCGAGACGCAGTTGAACAAGGCGGACGCCGGCCAAAACAGCCTCACCGCCGGCGTCGGCCTGCGCGCGAACCTCAAGCCGATTGGCCGCATCCAGCCGCGTCCCGGCATCCTGTTCGTTTTTCCGGTGGACAATGGCGCGCGCGCCGACGCACATTGGGGCATCATGACCAGCTTGGTTTTTGAATTTTGAAATGCACGTAAACCGTCGCACTTTTTTGTTTTTGAGCGCGGCGTTCGCCGCCGGGTGCGCCGCGCCCGGCGGCGCAAACTTTTCTTCCGCGAGCCGCGAAAAAATCATCAGCGTCGGACCGGCAGCGCAATATCTGGCCGACGGCGTTTATGCGCGCTACCGCGATCTGGGATTTTTCCTCGTGCGGCGTGGCGCGAAGCTGTTTGCGCTTTCGTCCATCTGCACCCACCGCCGATGCAAGCTGGACGCGGAGACGGACAAAACTTTTTACTGCCCGTGCCACGGCTCAACGTTTGATGCGGACGGCAAAGTGACCGAAGGCCCGGCGCGGCGTGATTTGCCGGTGTTTGAAATTTCCACGGACGCCGAGGGCAATTTGCTGGTGAAGATTTCCGCCGCGTAAGGTTGGGCGGCGCTGCCGCGCCGCCGCCCCCGGCTGCCCCCGCAGGTCAGCCCTGCCAGCTTGTAAATCAAGTGTTTGTCTGCGCCGGCAATTTCAACGGATACAAGCCGGGGCAGCAGCCGAAGGTTTCGTGGAACGCCGCGCTAAAATGGCTCAGGCTGTTGTAGCCCACTTCCAGCGCGGTCTCGGTGACGTTGTGTTCGCCGGACTTGAGCAGTTCCGCCGCCCGTTCCATGCGGAGCTGGCGCAGATGCTGCGTGATCGTGTGGCCGGTCTGCGTGGAAAAAATCCGGCTCAGATAAAAATGGCTGCAACCAATTTTCTTGCCGAGTTCCTCCAGCGCCGGCGGCTCGGCCAGATTTTGCTTCAATAAAAAAATCACCTGCTCGACGCGCTCCTGTGCGAGCCGCTGTTGGCGCGAACAGAACATTTCCTGATCCGGCGGCGGCTGGAGCAGGAATGTCACCGCCAGTTCCAGCGCCTTGCATTGATACCACAGCGACTGCGCCGCCGCGTAAACCGGCGGTTGCCGCAGCGAGGCGATGAGCTGCTGCTGCGCCGCCGTGAGCCGGACGGTCGCGCCGGAAACGAGTTCGCACGGTTTGTCTTCGATGGCCGCGCGCACCACCGGGTGCAGCATCGTCTCCATGCCGGCAAGATGCCTGGCGAGAAACGCGCAGGAAAATTCCACGGTGAGAAACTGGTGCTGCTCGTTGGCCGCGCGTTTCGCCATCAGCGGCACGTCCTTGCGATGATAGAAACCGACCGTGCCCGGCGCGAAATCGGTGCGCTTGTGTTTGCACTCCACGAAGCCGTGGCCGGCGAGGTTCAGGCACAATTCCACGCAACCCGGATGAAAACTCGCCGCCCAGTCGAATTCGCGCTTCGCAAAAAAATCGTGCCATTCGATGCTGTAGCCCGCGCCGTGAAAACTGCCGAACAGCGGCTGCCAGCCCTTGCCCACATCACGCCACGCGCCGGCCTCGGAAAACGCCGGCGCGGACGAACGGGAATTCTGCGGGGAGGCAGGCACGCGGGAAAATCAGTTGCCGGTGAGTTTTTTTTCCCACTCGGCGACTTTTTTCAGCAGGTCGGGCAGGCGCTGCAGCGCGATCATGATGCGCTTGGCCTGCTTGTCCGGCTGCGCGGGAATGCCCAGCCACATTTCGCCGTCGGGAATGTTGTGCATCACGCCGGCCTTGGAGCCGACGGTGACTTGGTTGCCGATTTTTAGATGACCGGCGATGCCGACCTGTCCTGCGAGCACGCAGTAGCTGCCGAGCTTTGCGCTGCCGGCGATGCCGCCCTGCGCGCAAATGATGGAGTGTTCGCCGATCTCCACGTTGTGCGCGATCTGCACGAGGTTGTCAATTTTCGTGCCCCGGCCGATGATCGTCGCGCCGAGCGCGCCGCGATCCACGGAGCAATTGGAACCCAGCTCAACATCATCGCCAATGATGACGTTGCCGATTTGCGGAACCTTCCGATGAAAGCTCACGTCCAAAACATAGCCGAAGCCGTCCGCACCGATGACCGTGCCGGCGTGGATGCGCACGCGCTTGCCAATTTGCGAACGCGAATAAATCGTCACGTTCGGAAACAAATTTGTGCTGTCGCCGAGCGTGGAATCGTCGCCGATGAAATTGCCGGCCTGCAAAACCACGTTCGCGCCGATCTTCACGCGCTCGCCAACTGTGCAATGCGGGCCGATGTGCGCGGTCGGGTCAATTTGTGCGCTCGTCGCGATGGCGGCGGACGGATGGATGCCCGGCGCAAATTTCGGTTCCGGGAAAAAGATGGCCAGCGCCTTGGCAAACGCCACGCGCGGGTTCGCCACGCGGATGATGATTTTCTTCGTCGAAACCGCGTCTTTGCCTGCGATGATGGCGGTGGCGGGGCTGTTTTCGGCGGCGGCGAAGTATTCGGCGTTTTCGGCAAACGTCAGGTCGCCGGGTTGGGCGGCATCGGCGTTGGCGAAGCCGGTGAGCGCGGCATTGGCGTCGCCGTGGACTTCGCCGGCAAGCTGTTTTGCGATTTCAGCAGTGGTCAGTGTCATTTTATCCGGCTCACTATAAAGCCGGAACGATTCTGTTCAATCCCAACTTTCAGGCCCAAACCCGCCGCGCCGGTTCGCCGTCAGCGCGACACGCGCACCCGCAACAGCAGCGTGGGGATGGCGAGGCCGGTGCCGATGGCCCCGATGGTGAAGGTCACGCGCAGCGTGTATTGCACGGCGGTGATGAGCGTTTCCGAGGCGTCACCGCCGCTGATCGAGGTGAGCGCGAACATTCCCAAAATCGCCTTCGCCGCAAAGCTGCCGGGCACCATCGGGATGCAGCCGGTCACGTCCAACGCGTTTTGCGAAATGTTCGTGCGCGCCCGCAGCACCTGCACGGCGGCGCCCACCGTGAGCGCGGCGGCGAACGATGCGGCTTCCAGATTCCAGCCGATGCCGAGGCAGTAAGTCCGCACCGCCAGCGCCAGCGCGCCGCTGACCGCGCACCACGGCAGAGAACGGAAGCCGATGTTGAACAGCACGCCGAAGCCCGCCGCCGCGATCGCGCCGCAGACCGTTTGATGCAGGAGAAAAAGGAAATCCATGGTTCAAAAAATCTTGGCGAACAGCACCTGGCCGAGCCACAAACCGGCGGCCACAAAAATCAGGATCACCGCCACCGTCACCGCCCGCGCGCTGCCGAGTGTGGGATGGCCGTCGAGGATGTCGCTCTGCGCGTTGACCGAAGGCACGCCGGGAACGAGCAATAAAATCGAGGCGATCATCGCCGTCGTGATGGTTGCGCTGCCGGCCCAATGCGCGCCGATGCCGCCGAGCAGCGAGCTTAAAAAGGAAACCACCGTGGCGCAGATGAAGACGTTCACATGGCGCGTGAGCAGTTCGCGCCGCACCAACTGGCCGAGGCATGCCGCAAGGAACACCGGTCCGGTGCCAGCCCAGTCCACTTTCAGTAATCGTCCGAATGCGGCGCACGCGAGGCCCACCGCCACCGCCATCACCCACGCGGAATGGCGCGGTGTTTTGGTCGCGAGCCGCGTGAGTTCGGCGCGCGTCTGTTCGACCGTAAGTTCACGCTGTGAGACGCGCGCGGCGAGGTGCCACAATTCCTGGTCGAGCCGCTGGTTTACGGCGAGATGCCCGACCTCGCGCATCCGCGTGATGCCGTTCGCGCCGATGCCGATGGTGATGGCGAGCGACGCGTAGCCGATGCGCAGGTCCACGCGTTCGGCGCCGAGGCCGCGTGCGAATTTCGCCACGATTTCGTCCACGCTGGTCGCGTTCGCGCCGGCTTCCATCAGCATCCGACCCGCGTCGAGCGCCACCATGGCGAGCGGCTCCAGCGCCGGGGCGGAGCCGGTGTCTTCGGGAATCAAGGTTTCAATGGCGTCCATGTGTCGGTCGGGGGAAAACCGTCCGGGAAGAATTTTACCAGCAAAGCCGTCCGTCTCAATTGAATTTTGCAGGGCGTTCGCGGGTGAAAATTATTTTCCGCCGCCGAAATAAATTTCAACCCCTTGCGCCGAACACCGCGTCAAGGATGACTTCCTTGGTCTTCCAGATGAGCGCCATCGTCATCGCCAGTGGCAGCAGGATGAAAAAAACCAGCAGCAGGCTGCTGGCGCGGTTCACCCAGACAAAGAGCCGGCCCGGCAGCAACGGCGAGTTGGGCAGTTGCAGCAGCACAATGAAGCCGATGGTGAAAAACAATAGGCCGACGAGCAGCCAGCGGTTCATCGCGGTGAACTGGCGCGTCTCGTGCCGGAGCGTTTCGTCCGGCAGCATCGCGCCGAGGCGTTTGAGGACGAGGTTCAGGTTGAACAGGAACAGCACGCCGGTGAGTTCCAGCAGCCAGACGGCGTAGGCGAAGAAATTTTGCTCCGGCATTTTGTTGTGCCAGTAGATGAATGGACACAAGCCGAGCAGCACGAGCGCGAGCAACTGCGCGCGGTCGAGTGCGTGCCGCCACGGACGTTCCTGCCGCTGAAAATCCGACATCTGCCACAGGCCATAGACGAGCAGGGCGTTGACGGCGAGCTCGGGCAGAAAGCCGAGCGGCTTGATCCAGTCGGCGCGCGCGGTCTCGGCACCGATGAGCAGCGCGGCGGGCAAGCCCCAGAACAACGCCGACAGCCCGCGCGCGAGTTTTCCGAGCGAGCGGAGCAGTTGCGGATTGGGCGGCGTCATCGGGAAAATGATGACGAAATAATAATCAATGGGGAAACAAAATCATCCGACTGGCCGAAGCGTGGCATCCCGCCGGCGAATCTCATTGACCTGCCGGGGCGACCAGTTGAAAAATGCCGGAACATGAATGCCTCCACACGTTTCCTGAGAATTTTTGCCCGCTCGCTCATGGCCGTCGCCCTCGTGTTTCTGCTCCACGCCGGCCCGGTTGTCGGCGCTGACCGTCCGCCCGGTTTCATGGCGCCGGACGCCGTGGATGTCATCGTGTTGCTGCCGCCGCCGCCCATCACCGGTTCGCCAGAACAACTGGCGGACCTAGCGGCGGTGGCGAACGCCCGCAATTCGTGTCCGGCCAACGACTTGGCGGTGGCGCTGGAACAAAACCGGGGCTTGAACGTGTTCAACCTCGCACCGTTCCTCGGCGGAAATTTCAACGCCGCGCGGCTGCCCAAGACCGCCAGATTTTTTAGCCACGTTCAACAGGACACCTCCCAGTTGGTCGTTATCGCCAAGAAACACTGGAAACGGCTGCGTCCGTCCGTGGTGGACACCAATCTGCTCGTGACCACGCCGGCGCTGGATTACAGCTATCCCAGCGGCCATTCCGCCGAGGCCACCGTCATGGCCCTGGTTTTAATGGAGCTGGTTCCCGACCAGGTTGATCGCATCTTTGCCGCCAGCCGCGACGCCGGCTGGCACCGTGTCCAGCTCGCGCGGCATTATCCCAGCGACATCCAGGCCGGGCGCGTGGTGGCGCAGGCCGCGTTTCAAGCCATGAAAAAGAACCCGAAGTTCCAGCGGGAATTTGCCGGTGCAAAAGCCGAGCTGGCTGCGGCCTTGGCCGTTCCGTTGATGCCTTTGCTAAATTCAACCAACACCAAAGCGCCAGAACCGGTGGCACATTAAACCGGTTTGGAACCGCGGCTTCGTGGCCAGTTAGAAGCTCAAGTAGGTATAGGCCTTCAACCCGCGCTCGTAATCATCCAGCAGGCGCATGGCTTCGCTGGGTTTCATGCGGTCGGACTTGATGGCCTCGTCCATCTGCGCCTTCATCTGGCGCTTGAGCTCGTTCTCGTCGTATTGGACGGACGTGAGCGAATGAATAACGGTCGCGCCTTCGATGATTTCCTCGATGTAATAGCCGGTCGGCTCGTCGGGTTCGAGAAAGACGTGAACCTCGTTCACGCGGCCAAAGAGATTGTGCAGGTCGCCCATGATGTCCTGATACGCGCCCATCAGGAAAAAGCCGAGGTAATACGGCTCCGGCTTGCCGTCGCCGTTTGGCACGAGCGCGTGCATGGGCAGCGTGTCGCGCACGTCGCGCAGGTCAATGAACTTGTTGACCGCGCCGTCGGAATCGCAGGTGATGTCCACCAGCGTGCCTTCGCGCGTCGGGCGCTCGTTCAGGCGCGAGACGGGCATGATGGGAAACAGTTGTCCGAGCGCCCAGTGGTCGAGCAGCGACTGGAACACCGAGAAATTGCAGAGGTATTGGTCGGCGAGCGAATCTTCGAGCTTCTGGATTTCTTCGGGAATGTAGGCTTGGCCTTTGAAACTCTCGACCACGTCGCGGCTGATTTCCCAGTAAAGATTTTCGATGCGCGCCTTGTCGGGCAATTCCATGACGCCGAGGGTGAACATGTTGTGCGCGTCTTCCTTGCGTTCCTGCGCGTCGTGAAACGCCTCGAGCTTGTTCAGCTTCGCGAGGTTCTTTTTGATGTCGAGCAGCTCCTTGACGAGCGGATGTTCGCTCTCGCCGTATTTGAACGCGTCGCCGGGACGGATTTTTTCAATCGCGCCAAACACCTCGACGATGAGCACGCTGTGGTGCGCGACGATGGCGCGGCCGCTTTCGCTGACGATGTCGGGATGCGGCACCTTCTCGGCGTTGCACACATCGGCGATGTAATAAACGATGTCGTTGGTGTATTCCTGCAACGAGTAATTCGTCGAGGAATCAAACGCGCTGCGGGAACCGTCGTAGTCCACGCCGAGGCCGCCGCCGACATCCATGAACTCGATGGCAAAACCCATCTTCACGAGCTTGGCGTAAAAGCGCGCGGCTTCCTGCACGGCTTTTTTCACCGTGAGAATGTCCGGCACCTGCGAGCCGATGTGGAAGTGCAGCAGCCTGAGGCAATGGCCGAGATTTTCCGCCTTCAACATTTCCGTCGCCGTCAAAAGTTCCACGGTGCTCAAGCCGAACTTCGCATTTTCACCGCCGCTTTCGGCCCATTTGCCGGCACCCTTGCTCAACAACCGCGCGCGGATGCCGATGAGCGGCTCCACGCCAAGCGTTTTGGAAATCGTGATGATTTGGCGCAATTCTTCGAGCTTCTCGACGACCATGATGACGCGTTTGCCGAGCTTGATGCCGAGCAGCGCCATCTTGATGAACTCCGCGTCCTTGTAGCCGTTGCAAATGATGAGGCCGCCCATCTGGTTTTGCAGCGCGAGGCCAGCGAAGAGTTCCGGCTTGCTGCCAACCTCCAGGCCGAAGTTGAACGGCTTGCCTGCGTCGAGAATTTCCTCCACGACTTCGCGGAGCTGGTTCACCTTGATGGGAAACACGCCGCGATACTTGCCCTGAAAATTGAATTCTGCGATGGAGCTTTGGAACGCCTTGTTGATGGCTTCGACGCGGTGCCGCAAAATATCCTGGAACCGGATGAGCAGCGGAAATTTCAGCCCGCGCCCTTTCGCCTCCTCGATGACGTCGGTGATGTCCACGCTCGTGCCGGCGTCCTGCAACGGGCGGACGGCGACATGGCCGGCGTCGTTGATGTCAAAATATTTCGCGCCCCAGCGCTGGATGTTGTAAAGCGCGCGGGCGGAATCAATGTTCCACGGCGAGGTGGCGTCGTTCGGGTTGCTCATCAAAAATACGTTCTTGAACGAGCGAACTATAAAAATTCCGGCGCAGAAAGCAATCAGCACGTTGAAAAAATTCGGTGACGGCGCGGTGGCGCAGAAATTTCAACCGCCAGCGCCAAACACCCCACGCGGACGGCGGAACAAAATTTGCCCAAAACCGGACAGGGCAGGGTTGGTTTCTTTCCTTGATTTTCCCCGCATTAGGCGGTTTCATTCACAACTTAAATTCGACAGTTGTAAATCGAAAATCACAAATTTATATGGCCTACACCACTTGCACCGTGCCCGCCGGCGGCAAAATCTCCATCGCCAACGGCAAACTTACCGTCCCTAACCATCCCATCGTCCCCTTCATCCGCGGCGACGGCACCGGCCCCGACATCTGGGCCTCCAGCGTGCGCGTGTTTGACGCGGCGGTGGAAAAGGCCTACGGCGGCCAGAAGAAAATCGCGTGGATGGAAGTCTTCGCGGGCGAAGAATCGTTCAAGAAGTTCAACAACTGGCTGCCCGACGACACCGTCGAGGCGTTCAAGGAATTTCTCGTGGGTATCAAAGGCCCGCTGACCACGCCGACCGGCGGCGGCATCCGCTCGCTCAACGTCGCGCTGCGCCAGATGCTCGACCTCTACGTCTGTCTGCGCCCCGTGCAATGGTTCACTGGCGTGCCTTCGCCTGTGAAACACCCGGAGAAGGTGAACATGGTCATCTTCCGCGAGAACACCGAGGACATCTATGCGGGCATTGACTTCGAGGCGGGCAAGGAAATGGCGCTGAAGACGATTGAATTCATCAAGACGAATTTCCCGAAGGAATTCAAGAAGATCCGCTTCGGCGAAACGCCCGAAGTCGTCGGCATCGGCATCAAGCCCGTTTCCAAGACCGGCACGCAGCGCCTCGTGCGCTCCGCCATCGAATACGCCATCGAGCAGAAGAAGAAATCCGTGACGTTCGTCCACAAGGGCAACATCATGAAATACACCGAAGGCGCGTTCATGCAGTGGGGCTACCAGCTCGCGCGCGAGGAATACGGCGCGGAACTCGTGGACGGCGGCCCGTGGTGCAAAATCCCCGAAGGCAAGCGCGGCGCCGGCCTCATGTTCAAGGACAGCATCGCTGACATCACGCTCCAGCAGATTCTTACGCGTCCGAACGAGTTCGAGGTCATCGCCACGCTCAATCTCAACGGCGATTACTTGAGCGACGCGCTGGCCGCGCAGGTCGGCGGCATCGGCATCGCGCCCGGCGGCAACATCAATAACATCACCGGCCACGCGATCTTTGAAGCCACGCACGGCACCGCGCCCAAATACGCGAACAAAGATGTCGTGAATCCCGGCTCCGTTGTGTTGTCTGGCGAGATGATGTTCCGTTATATGGGCTGGAACGAAGCGGCAGACTTGATTCTCAAAGGCCTCAACGGCGCCATCGGCTCCAAGAAAGTCACCTACGACTTCGCGCGGCAGATGACCGGCGCGACGGAGATCAAATGCAGCGAATTCGGCGACAATATCATCGCCCACATGTGAACCGGTAGGGCGGCGCAGCTGCGCCGCCAACGCTGACAATAGAAATTCAGCCGGCGGCGGTCATCACGACCGCCGCCGTTTTTAGTTTACGCGGTCGTGATGCCAGCCGTGAGCCGGATGATTTCACGGAGTGCCGTCTGTGGTTTGAAGCTCACACAGCGTTCCAGTTTTTCCACGCGCGGCTTGCGGCGGCGCATATCGTCAAAACCGGGAGCGTAGGCCTGATCGTAGGGAATCAGTTCAATCTGCGATTTTGAGCCGAGCGTGGCCACGACCAGTTTTGCCAGTTCCAGAATGGAAATTTCCTCGGTGCCGCCGATGTTGAAAATTTCTCCGCGCGCCGGTTCGCATTTCTGCAAGCGCACCAGTGCCTCCACGACATCGTGGACGAAGCCGAAGCAGCGCGACTGCGCGCCGTCGCCGAAAACCTTCAGCGGTTCGTCCGCCTTGGCCGCCGCGATGAAGCGCGGCAGCACCATGCCGTAGCGGCCGGTCTGGCGCGGGCCGACGGTGTTGAACAGCCGCGCGATGGTGACCGGCAGATTTTTTTCGCGCGCGTAGGCGAGCGCGAGAAATTCGTCCGTTAACTTTGCCGAGGCGTAACTCCAGCGCGAATGCGTCGGCGGCCCGATGAGCAGATCATCATCCTCGCTGAACTCCGCCTTGGCGCTCTTGCCATAGACTTCCGAGGTGGACGTGAACAAAATCGGCGTGGAATTTTTCACCGCCGCGCGCAGCAAAATCTGCGTCTCGTTGAAGCTGGCCTCCAAAACGTGCCGCGCGGATTTGACGACCAGTTCCACGCCGACGGTTGCCGCGAGGTGGAAAATATATTCCGCCTCCGCCGCCAGTTCCGGCAGTTCCGTGTAGGCGGAAATTTTGGTCTGGATGAAACGGAAATTCCGGTGCTGCGCCACCGCGCGCAGGTTGTCGCGGCTACCGGTGGACAAATCGTCAATGACGACAACGGTTTTGCCGTCCTTCAGCAGGCGCTCCACCAGGTGCGCGCCGATGAAGCCCGCGCCGCCGGTGACCAGGATGTGCTTGCCATTTTTCATTTGAGCGCGTTGGCGACGGCTTCCGCCAGTTTCTGCCGGAACTCGCCGCTTTCGATTTTTCCCGCCTCGTGCGGGTTGGAGAGGTAGCCGCCTTCGATCAGGACCGCCGGTCGCCGCTGGCCGCACAGCACGCCCATGAACCGCGCGCGGCGGACGCCGCGGTCCTCCTCGCCGCTGGCGCGTAGCAGCGCCGCGTGCAGGCGGATGGCGAGCTGGAAATTTTCCACGTCAAAGAAATTGTTCGGATAATGGTCCGTCCACAGGTCGCTGTAACCGCGCGTGAGCGTCGAGGGCATCCCCGTCGGCGTGAGGCAGAATGTTTCCAGCCCGCCTTCCTTTTTGTCCGGCGCGGCGGAGTTGAAATGCAGGCTGATGAAAACGTCCGCCCGGTGCGCCTCGGCGAAGTTGACGCGGTTGGACAGGGCGATGTCCGCGTCGTTCGTGCGCGTGAGAAAAACCTTCCAGCCGTTCGTTTCGAGCAGCGGCTTGAGCCGCCGCGCCCAGTCGAGCGTGAATTCCTTTTCCGTCCGCCCGTCGAGCACGCTCACCGTGCCGGGCTTGCTGCCGCCGTGGCCGGGATCGAGGACGATGACGCGGTTGGTGCCGAACGCCAGCGTCGGACCCAGCAGCAGCGGCTCCAGGTTTTTTTGCAGGTCGAGGCCATGGACGAAAACCTGGTCGTCGATGAATTCCGGCGCGAAGCCGAGGTGGATTTCCAGGCCGCGCCAGACCGCCTCGCGGCTGCCGATGACCAGCGTGAGCGTGCCGCGTGCGGAGTTGACGGCGTAGGTGGCCACGGGCGAACTGGCAACCTTGCGGGGCACGGCCAGCTTGTTTTCCGCCGCCCAGCGGTCGAGCGAGGTCCAAGTCAGGATCGGCGCCGGCGGGACAATTTTCTGCGGCGGCGGATTGGTGCGGACCACCGTGGCCGGGATGGTTTTCACGGCCGGCCGGGGCGAAAACTTTTTTGCCGGCGTCACTGGCTGAACGACCGTGTTGGTCGCCGACCATTCCTGCGGCACGGTTTCCTCGTTGTCGTTGGGC
>CAYUGC010000040.1:0-21053 GCA_964444085.1 uncultured Bifidobacteriaceae bacterium
GAATTTGTCGGCTGGCCGGAGGCGCGGATTCCGCTGGCCGAGGCCACGATTTACATCGCCACAGCAAACAAAAGCAATTCCGCCTACAAGGCCATTGACGCCGCGCTGGACGACGTGCGCTCCGGCCGCACAATTCCCGTGCCGGAACATTTGCGCAGCGCGGCTTACCAGGGCGCGGAACGCCTCGGCCACGGCCAGGGCTATCAATACGCGCACGACGGCAAGGATCATTTCGTGGCGCAGGATTATCTGGGCGTGGACAAAACGTTTTACGAACCGACCGAGCAAGGCGTGGAAAAGAAAATCAAGGAGCGCCTCGAAAACTGGCGGAAGCAATTTGCGACAAATAGGAAAACCACGGATGGACACAAATAAACACAGCTTGAAATCCGACCTGCGCGCGCACATCCGCGCGCGGCTGGAAAACATTTCCGAGGCGGTGCGCGCAGTGGAATCCATCGAGCTGTGCGAGCGGTTGCAGGCGCAGATTCCGAGCGCACATACGATTTTGTTTTTCGCGCCGCTGCCAGATGAGCTGGATGTCTGGCCGATGCTGGAAATGTCGCTGGCACTGGGCACCAACTGCGCCCTGCCCTTTTTTGATGCGGAGAAAAAAACCTACGGAGCGAAGCTGCTGAAAAATCTGGCGACGGACATCGTCATCGGAAAATTCGGTGTGCGCGAACCGGCGGCAAGTTGCGCGGAAATTGCGTTGAACCAGTTTGACTTGGTGCTCGTGCCCGGACTGGCGTTCGATTTGTCCGGCAACCGCCTCGGTCGCGGGCAGGGTTTTTACGACCGGATTCTGGCGGAAGCGAGCGGCATCAAATGCGGTGTGGCTCACAATTTTCAACTGCTGGAAAACCTCCCGACGGAAGCCCACGACGCAAAGGTGGATTTTATTTTTACGCCGTCCCGCGGCATGCGCCGGAATAAATAAAAACCGAAACGAAGCCGTTTCGGTTTTTAAAATTCGCTGTTCAGATTTGCTTCAGCGGTGCTGGTAATCCATTCCGCCGAGCGCGCCATTTTGCTGCCAGCCGGTCGGGGAATTCCACGGACGGACGGAGGCGTTTTCAGGCTCGTCGGTCGCGCAGCCGGAAAGGAACATGGCCACCAAGGCCAGCAACAACAGGAAAAGACAGTTGGCCGCGCGGAATTTCATCTTCAGGTGGCGGGATGCGCCGGGGAAACTTCGTCGCCCTCGATGATGTCACCCAGCTTCCAGCCAGGGACGAGGTTGGCAATGCTGCGGTCTTTCTGGACGGAGCGGACGACCACCTTGGCGACGAGCTTGCCCTGGCGGCTGACCAACAGTTCGCCGTCGGAAATCACGCCCTGATCTTCGCCGACATCCAGCACCACAAAATCCCACTTGGGATCCACGACAATGATTTTGCCGTGCAGGTCGGGGCGCAGGACGATGAAGGTGTTGGTGCCTTCGTATTTGTCGAGGCGGACCTGGAGCTTGGCGACCTTGCGCAGCAGCAGGGTTTTTTCGCCGTTCACAACCTCCACTTCGGCGAGGGCGTCCTTAAGATCCTTGTTCAGCTTGAAAACCTGATCCGGCGTCAGCCCGGTAGCCTTGTAGGCGGCGAGGGAGTTCTGCGCGTCGTCGCGTTCCTGCGTGACCTTGCCAAGCTTGTCGGTCAATTCATCGGCGCGCTTCTGCTGCGTATCGGCCCGCGCAACGGTCTTGGCGAGTTCGTCCTTGGTGTCGGAAAGTTCTTGCTGCGTGGAGGCCAGCGTGACCTGCGTCTTCTTCAACTCGGTCTTGGTCTTGCCGTGCGCGGCGATCTCGTTCACCTTGGCGGTGTGTTCATCGTCGCGCTGTTTTTGCAACGCGGGAATTTTGTCGGAGATTTCCAGATACGAAACGACGCCGGCGCCGAGGCCGGCCAAAATCGCCACGATTAAGCTGATGCGAAGTAACATGGTGTCGAAAGTTTCCGAAGACTAAACCGCGCAGCCATAGGTGTCAACGTCGTTTGCATCTTGATAAAAATCCATTTCCGCGCATCTTCATCGCATGGACGCCCAACGGCTCGCTCAACTGCAGATCGAACCTGCCGCCAAACGCCGCCCGCAACGGCTGCTGGCCGCCATTTTCCTCGTCGTCGCGCTGGTGACAGTGGCCACCGGACTGCTCGCCTGGCCGCGTGCCAGCGATAAGGAACGGAAAATGGCCAAGGCTGATGGCACCAATCTGTCTAATTCAGCCATGGTGCCGGCAAGGGAAACCAATGCCGCGCCCGCCGCCAAACCCGATGACCACACCGCGCTCACCGTCAGCGGCTACATCATCAACCGCGAGCGCATCGAAATCAGCCCGCGCTTTCTTGGCGTGGTGAAATGGATCGGCGTAAAAAAAGGCGACGCCGTGACCAATGGCCAGGTCATCGTCCAACTTGACGATGCCGAATACCTCGCCCGCGTCCATCAATCCGATGGCGCGCTGGCGGCGGCGAAAACCAGCGTCGCCAAGGCGGAATTATTTTACCAGCGCATCCAGAAGCTTTCCGAAAATTCCATCGAGTCCAAGCAAGCGCTCGACGACGCGCGGTTGCAACTGGATTCCGCCCGCGCGGTGGTGGTTCAATCGGAAGGCGAACGGGAACTCGCCCGGACGTATCTCGACTGGTGCACCATTCGTTCACCGATTGACGGCGTGATTTTGGAAAAGCTCGTCCAACCGAACGAACTGGTGATGCCGCAAAGTTTCGGCGGCACGCGCGGCCCCAGCACCGCGCTTGTGGCGCTGGCCGACCCGAAGGATTTGCAGGTGGAGATTGACGTGAACGAGGCCGACCTTTCAAAAATTTCCATGAACCAGAAATGCCGCGTCAGCCCGGAGGCTTACCCGGATAAAAACTATGGCGGCCACGTCGCCGAAATCGCGCCCGAGGCCGACCGCTCCAAAGGCACGCTGCAAATCAAGGTGCAGATCGAAAACCCCGACCAGTTTTTAACGCCGGAACTTTCAGCCAAAGTTGATTTCCTGAAAAATTAATGGCCCCGCCATGAAACTGAACCACGGTCTCCACCTCGCCTACACCACGAACGTCCATCGGGGCGAGACTTGGATGGAAACGTTCAATTCGCTCCAGAAATACACGCTGGCCGTGCGCGAGAAAATTTGCCCACGCGAACCGTTCGCCATCGGCCTGCGCCTGAGCGAACACGCCGCCGTCGAGTTGAGCGACCACGCGGAACTGCTGCGATTCCAGCGCTGGCTCGGGGCGAATGCCTGCTACGTTTTCACCATTAATGGATTTCCCTACGGCCGTTTTCACGGTGCCCGCGTCAAGGAACAGGTTTACCGCCCGGACTGGACTTCGCCCGAACGCGTGAGCTACACCAACCTGCTTTTCGAGCTGCTCGCGCAACTCGTCCCGGCGGGAATCGAGGGCAGCGTCAGCACCCTGCCTGGCTCGTTCAAGGCCTTTCATCCGACCCCCGAAGCGCTGAAAGCCATCCGCCAAAACCTCTGGCGCACCGTCGAGCACATCGCGCACGTCTGCCAACAGACCGGACGGATGATGCATCTCGGCCTCGAACCGGAGCCGCTCTGCCAGTTGGAGAGCAGCGCGGAAACCATCCATCTCTTCGAACATCTCCGCGCCGAACATCCGCACGACCCGCGCCTCGAGACGCATCTCGGCGTCAATTACGACACCTGCCATTTCGCCGTGGAATTCGAGGATCCGCACAACGCCCTGCCCTGCCTCGTCAACAACGGGATCAAGATCAGCAAAATCCATTTGAGTTCCGCGCTGAAGGTTTTGCCCACACCGGACGCGTGCGAGGCGCTGGGGAAAATCACCGACGACGGCTACCTCCACCAAGTCTGCGCCCGCGACGCGGCCGGCAACCGCAGCATCTATCGCGATTTGCCGGAAGCCATCCTCGCCAACCAGCAATCCGTGACCCACAATCCGCAATGGGAAGAATGGCGGATTCATTTGCACGTCCCGTTCCACGCGCCGCCCGCGCCGCCCTTCGAGAACACCAACGACCATCTGCTCGGCATCCTGGACCTGCTGCAAACCACTCCGGAGATTTGCTCGCATCTGGAAATGGAAACCTACACCTGGGAAGTCCTGCCGCCGGAATTGAAAACCCAGGGCGTCGTGGACCAGCTCGCGCAGGAATACACTTGGATGCTGGCGGAACTCGCCAAACGCGGACTCGCCAGCCGGTGAGTTTTTTGTTTTCCTCCGCGCAAACAATGAAGTGCGCCCCGCAACTCCGCACCCTGCTCGTCCTCGGACGCGTGGCGGATTTGCCGACCGTGTGGTCAAACTGTCTCGCGGGCTGGTGGCTCGGCGGCGGCGGAAATTACTGGAAGCTGCCGTTCCTGCTGCTCGGTGCCTCCGCGCTCTACACCGGCGGCGCGTTCCTGAACGACGCCTTCGATGCCGACGACGACCGCCAGCGCCGCCCGGAACGCCCGATTCCGTCGGGGAAAATTTCCGCGCAACTCGTCTGGCGCATCGGCTTCGGCCAGCTCGTCACGGGCATTTTCCTGCTGCTGTTTTGCAGTCAGTTGTCGGCGGGCGCGGCGATTCTTCTTTCACTATTCATCCTGCTCTACAATTTTTCGCACAAATTTTTCAATGCCGCGCCGTGGCTGCTGGGCGTGTGCCGCTTCTGGATTTACGTCATCGCCGGCGCGGCGGGCGCCTGGGGTTTGAACGGCTGGCCGATTCTCGGCGGCGTGGCGCTGGCGTTTTACACCGCCGGCGCGGGCGGGATTGGCCGGCGTAAAAGCAATCTGAAACCAATTTCTCTCTGGCCGCTGGCGTTGCTCGCCGCGCCGGCCATGTTGGCGCTGGCGATGAACGCCGGCAGCTTTCGCACGCGGGCCATCAGCATCGGTGTTATTTTTGTGGCATGGACGACCTGGAGCGTGCGGAAAATCTTCTCCGGCTCCGGCAACGTCGCCCTCATCGCGTCCAACCTCGTGGCCGGCATCGTTCTGGTGGACTGGCTCGCCGTCGCGCCGCAAATTTCCTTCTGGCCGAGTGCTGTGGTTTTCCTCGCGCTGTTCGGTTTGACGAAGTGGCTGCAAAAATTCGCGTCCACGGCTTAACCCACGGTTGGCCGTGGACAAAATCTGTTTTAGGCCGCGCTTGAACAGTAGTCTTAATCAAGCTATCCTTGTCATTCGCTTATGAGCGCTGAAACACCCGCAAAGTTGACGCACAACGAAGAGATCAAGGCCGCCATCCCGACCTTGGCCGGCACCATTGCCGCGACCATCGCCGATCCGACGACCGACCATTTCTCCGAGGACGACAACCAGTTCCTGAAATTCCACGGCAGCTACCAGCAGGATGACCGCGACCTGCGCAAGACGGGCAAAAAATACATCATGATGATCCGCGGCCGCATTCCTGGCGGCGTCATGACGGCCAAGCAATATGGCGTCTTCGATGCGCTCGCCACGCAATACGGCAACGACACGCTGCGCATCACCACGCGCCAGAGCATCCAGTTTCACGGCATCGTGAAAAACGATTTCCGGCCCGTGGTCAAGGCCATCAACGAGTGCCTGCTCTCCACGCTCGCCGCCTGCGGCGACGTGAACCGCAACGTCCTCGCGCCGCCCACGCCCGCCTACACCAAGGCGCGCGAACAGGTTTATGCCGACGCGCACAAGGTCGCAATGGCGCTCGCGCCGAAAACGCCGGCGTATCACGCCATCTGGATTGACGGCGTGCAGCTCGACACCGAAGCGCCGGAGAACAAAAACTTTGTTGATCCGCTCTATGGCAAAACCTATTTGCCGCGCAAATTCAAGATCGCGTTCGTCATTCCGCCGGTGAACGACCTGGACATCTACACGAATTGCCTCGGCCTCATCGCCATCGTGGAGAACGACCAGCTCATCGGTTACAACCTCTGCGTCGGCGGCGGCATGGGCCGCAGCCACGGCAACGAGGCGACGTATCCGCGTCTCGCGGATGTCATCGGTTTTTTCACGCCGGACAAAATTGTGGACGTGGCGAAGGCCGTGCTCACCATCCACCGCGATTTCGGCGACCGCACCGACCGCAAGCACGCGCGCTTGAAATACGTCGTCGCCGAGCGCGGCGTGAAGTTCATGCAGAACGAGGTGAACCAGCGCGCCGGCATCACGCTCGCGCCCGCGAAACCTTATCATTTCACCACGACCAGCGATCTGCTCGGCTGGCGCAAGGCGGTGGACGGAAGCAATTTTCTCGGCGTGTTCGTCGAGTCCGGCCGCGTGAAAGGCGTGCAGAAAAAAGCGTTGCGCGAAGTCGCGGACAAGTTTCCAAGCATCGAATTCCGGCTGACGGCAAATCAAAACGTGATTCTCGCCAACGTCAGCGATGCCGACAAGGCCGGCATCAATGCCGTGCTCGCCGCGCACGGTGTGAAGACGGATAACCAGGCCACCGTATTGCACGCCAACGCCATGGCCTGTCCGTCGCTGCCGACCTGCGGCCTCGGCCTCGCGGAATCCGAACGGATGTTGCCGGGCTTCCTTGACCGCATCGAAAAACTTCTGGCCGAAGTCGGCTTGGCTGGCGAAGAGATCATCATCCGCTCGACCGGCTGCCCGAACGGCTGCGCGCGGCCCTACATGGCAGAGATCGGTTTCGTCGGCAAGGCGCCGGGGCGTTATCAGGTCTGGCTCGGCGGCGACGTGGCCGGCACGCGCCTGAACAAGGTTTGGAAAGACATGCTCAAGGAAGCCGATTTGGAAACCGAATTTCGCCCCGTGTTCACGCGCTTCGCGAAGGAACGCCACGCCGGCGAACGCTTCGGCGACTGGTGTTCGCGCGTGTTGCTCAAGGAGCAGACCGCAACCAACTAAATAACTTCGTTGCCCATGACTCCTGAACAAATCACGCAGGCGAACGCCGAGCTGCGCACCAAATCGCCGCTGGAAATCATTCGCTGGGCCATCGCGCAGGCGAATGGCCGCGCCATCGTCTCGACCAATTACCGGCCTTACGAGGCGGTGATTCTCCACCTTGTCACGCAGGTGCAACCGGATATTCCCGTGCTGTGGGTGGATCACGGATATAATCGTCCCGCGACGTATCTTCACGCCGAGCAGGTGAAGAAGCTGCTCAAGCTAAACATTAAGGCTTACGTCCCGAAGATGACCGCCGCACATTACGACGCCGCGTTCGGCGGGATGCCCGAGCCGACGCCGGAAAACGAGGCGCGCATCAAGGCGTTCAGCACCGCGATGAAACTGGAGCCGTTCCAGCGCGGCATGAAAGAACTCGCGCCGACGGTCTGGCTAACCGCGCTGCGCAAAGTGCAGAACCCGAACCGCGCCGGTCTCGACATCGTCAGCGAGGACAAGAATTTCAATTCTTTGAAGGTCAGTCCCCTGTTTTATTGGACCGACGCCGACATGGAGAAGTATCTCGCCGAGCATCACCTGCCGAACGAGTGGGATTATTTCGATCCCGCCAAGGCGGACGAGAAGCGCGAGTGCGGCCTGCACGCGAGTTGGGGCGGCACGGCCGTTTCCCACGGCGCGGGCATCTAGGTCAGGCATATTTATTCCGTGCCAACCGGCGTGGTTCGTGGCTAAAATAACTTTCCGATGAGTTCATACCATCTCGACCATCTGCAATACTTGGAGACCGAAGCGATTCACGTCATGCGTGAGGTCGCCGCCGAGTTTGAACGTCCCGTCCTGCTTTTTTCCGGCGGCAAGGATTCCATCTGCCTCCTGCGCCTCGCGGAAAAGGCTTTTCGTCCGTCCGACCTCCCGATGCCGTTCCTGAACGTCGAGACCGGCCACGAATTTCCCGAGCTGATCGAGTTCCGCGACCGACGCGCGAAACAGCTCGGCGCGAAGCTCATCGTCCGCACCGTGGATGAGGCCTTTGCCAAAGGCATCGCGCACCCGACGCCGGGACAGGTCAGCCGCAACCAGCTTCAAATTCCTGTCCTGCTGGCGGCCATTGAGGAATTTCAATTCGACTGCGCCATCGGCGGTGCTCGGCGCGACGAGGAGAAGGCCCGCGCCAAGGAACGTTTCTTCAGCTTCCGCGATAGTTTCGGTCAGTGGGACCCGAAAAACCAGCGGCCCGAGATCTGGAACCTTTACAACGCCCGCGTGAATCCCGGCGAAAACATGCGCGTGTTTCCTCTCTCCAACTGGACGGAGATGGATGTCTGGGAATACATCAAGAAGGAGAAGCTCGAAGTGCCGAACATCTATTTCAGCCACGAGCGCGAATGCTATCGCAAAGGCGGCCAATGGTTGCCGGTTCCCCCGCCGCACACGGATGCGACCAAGCCCGATCCTTACGCCGGCGCGCGCCCGAAGGCGAATGACACGGTCAAGAAAATGGTCTGCCGCGTCCGCACCATCGCCGACATGATCAGCACTGGCATGATTGAGTCCAAGACGGAGACGATTGACGACATCATCGGCGAAGTCTCCGCCGCCCGCGTGACCGAGCGCGGCACCCGCGCCGACGACAAAGCGTCCGAAGCCGCGATGGAAGACCGTAAAAAAGCGGGTTATTTTTGATTTCCCATGTCCACTCACTCTCATCCGATTGAATTGCTCCGCTTCAACACCTGCGGGTCCGTTGACGACGGCAAGTCCACGCTCATCGGCCGTTTGCTTTATGATTCCAAGTCGTTGATGGAAGACCAGGTGGAGGCCTTGGAGAAATCCGCCGACATCACCGGCGGCGGCCAAATCAATCTCGCCAACCTCACCGACGGCCTCCGCGCCGAACGCGAGCAGGGCATCACGATTGATGTCGCCTACCGCTATTTTGCCACGCCCAAGCGCAAGTTCATCGTCGCTGATACGCCGGGCCATGTGCAATACACCCGCAACATGGTCACCGGTGCCAGCTCGGCGAACCTCTCCGTCGTTCTCGTGGACGCGCGGCTCGGCGTCATCGAGCAGACGCGCCGGCATACTTACATCGCCGCCTTGCTGGGCATCCCGCACATCGTTTTTGCGGTGAATAAAATGGATTTGGTGGATTGGAAGGAAGAGCGCTTTCAGGAGATCCGCGACGAGATCGAGGATTTCCTGCCGAAACTCGGCGCGTTCCACGATGTGAAGTTCATCCCCATGAGCGCGCTCAACGGCGACAACGTGGTGGACACCTCCAAACACACGCCGTGGTATGAAGGCCCGTGCCTGCTGAATCACCTCGAAAACGTCCACATCGCGAGCGACTGGAATTTCGGCACGTTCCGTTTCCCGGTGCAATGGGTCAACCGCCCGAACAATCCCACCGACAAGTCGCTCCATGATTTTCGCGGGTTGAGCGGCCAGATCGCCAGCGGCATCGTGCGCAAAGGCCAGCAGGTCGTCGTGCTGCCCGCCGGCATCAAGACCACGGTCAAGGACATCTGGACTTACGACGGCTCAATCGCCGAGGCCTTCTGCCCGCAATCCGCCACGCTCTGCCTGGAGCACGACATTGACATCAGCCGCGGCGACATGATTGTCGGCTTGGAGAATCTCCCCGGCCGCGCCTCGGACTTTTCCGCGCGCGTCTGCTGGATGAATTCGCGTCCGTTGCAGACGGGCAAAAAGTATTTCCTCAAGCACACCACGCAGACCGTGCAGGCCGTGGTCACCGCCGTGGAAAACAAGATCAACTTCGACACGCTCGAACCCGTGGACGCCCCCGGCACGCTGGCGATGAACGACATCGGCGGCATCAAGATCCGCACCGCCAAGCCGCTGGTGTTCGACGGTTACAGCAGCAACCGGCTGACCGGATCGTTCATTCTCATCGAGCAGGGTACGAACCTGACCGTGGGCGCCGGGATGCTCGCGCCGCCGACCGAGGCGGTGAAGCCGGAGTATTCCGACTTCGCCATCTGAATATTTTTTCTTTTTAGCAGCACCTAACAGCCTCCAGCATGGAGGCTGTTTTTTTTGCTTTAAAATATCCCCTACTGCCGGAGCTACAAGGCTTCGGAAAGGTCGGCTTACAATATCCTGCCAAAATTCTAATATGCTTTCACCGAATCGTCGCACGGCGCTGCGGTGAATCGTAACAGTGTCCGCTTAATAATCTCCCCCGACAAGAGATTGCCGGAGGCGCTGTCCAATAGAATTCAGGCTTCCGGCGGCTTGCGATGTGCCAACCAACCAATAAATCCAAACAAGGAAAAAATGAAATCAACCAAACATCTGTTCCAACTGAGTCGGCTGCTGGCCGGCGTGGCCAGCCTGTCGGCAACGGCCATGACCGTCCACGGCAGCGTGGCCTTTCTCGGCGTCGCTGCCGGCGATGCCTCGACGCAGGATGCCATCCTGTGGACGCGGGCCGTGGATACGAATGCCCCGGCCAGCGTCGCCCTCACGGCACAAGTTTCAACCGATCCATTCTTCGGCAGCTTTGCCACCTTTGCCACGAGCACCGACACGACCAAGGACTACACGGCCAAAGTCAATGCCACTGGCCTGACATCCGGCACGAAATATTATTATCGGTTCACCGATGGTGTGAACTTCAGCCTTGTGGGCACGTTCAAAACCGCGCCAGACACGAACGCGGCGGTGCCGGTGAGCTTCGCCTTCAGCGGCGACTGCGACGGGCTGATCCGTCCGTATGCGCTCGCCAGTCAGATTCCGGCCAAGAACCTCGACTTTTACATGTTCGACGGCGACACGATTTACGAAACCTCCGCCAGTATCGGTTCGCCGGCGGTGACGAGCACAGCCAGCGCAACGCAGACGCAGTTGTTCAATGATTTTTCCCGCAAGTATCGCGAGCAGTTTCTGCCGGTGAATGCCGGCGGCCAGAAATGCCTGCAATCCTTGTTCGCGGGCCAGGGCAACTACACGACTTACGACAACCACGAGTTGGGCAATAAGCAATACATCAACGGCGGTGCCCCCGCCGGTGGCACGGTCGGCGGCATGTCCACCGGCGCGGGCTTTGCCGGCAAAGTGACCGACGGTGCTGACACCAATGTCAGCGGACCGTTCATGAACAAGTCCACCGGATTCCAGACGTTGCAACAGGTGTTCATGAATTATCAACCGATCAAAGAACGCGGCCTCATCAGCGCGCCTTTGGATCCACGCATGGATGGCACGCGCCAGCTCTACTTCGCGCAGCCATGGGGCAAGAATGTTTTGTTCGTGAATGTGGACGACCGCACCTATCGCGACATCCGTTTGAAATTGAGCGATGGTTCCACCGACGACACCAGCACGCCCCGCGCCGACAACACCAATCGCACCATGCTCGGTGTGACGCAGCTGGCGTGGTTGGAACAAACGCTCCTCGCCGCGCAACAGGCCGGCACGCCGTGGAAATTCATCAACATTTCCGACCCGATTGACGAGATCGGCCCGATTGGCGGCGCGTTGACCTTGAATAATGCGCCGACCACGGCGGATTACGGCACACTCGGCAATATCACGTCCGTCACCACAGCGGCGGCGACCACCAGCAGCAAGACGATCACCGTTGCCAACACCGTTGGCCTCGTGGCTGGCCAGCCGGTCAGCGGCACCGGCGTCCCGGCAAACACCACGATCTCGGCAATCAACACCGACGGCGTCACCTTCACGATCAACAACACTTCCACGATCGCCAGCGGCACCGCCCTCACGCTGGCTCCAGCGGCGAGTACCTACGCGCCGGTCAGCAGCGACGGCGGCAAATCCTGGATGGGTGGCTATCGCGCGGAACGCAATGCGCTGTTGAAATTCATCGCGGACAACCATATCCGCAACGTGGTGTTCCTCGCCACGGACGACCACCAGAACCGCATCAACGAACTCACTTATTCGCCAACCGGCGACACGGGCAACCAAAGCAGCTATGTGAAAGTTCCTTTTTGCTTTGAAGTTGTCTGCGGTCCGCTCGGTGCGACCGGTCCGGACTTCATTCAGAACCACACCTTCGCGCTTTCGAAGAAACTCGCGGACAGCCTTGCCAATGCGCAGACGGCGGCGGGCGTTGATCCGATAGGCCTGATTGGTTATCCGGGTTTGCACAACGTCGCACGCGAAGGCGATGCCACGGCGGCGATCACGCCGCAGCCGGTGGATTTCTACAGCCCGGACACGTTCAACTACAATAAATTTGACGTCACGCCGGATGGCAAGACGCTCACCATTGCCAGCTACGGCATCAATTCCACGGTGCAAAACAGCTTCCCGGAATATGACGCGGTTCACAATCCCGAGCGCCAGATCTTCAGCTTCCAGATTGATGCCGCGAGTGACTTCGCCGGCATTGACCATTTCATCGTGGTGTATCAGGAGAACTGGAGCTTCGATGCGCTCTACGGCAGTTTCCCCGGTGCGAATGGCATTGCCAGCGCCAGCCCGGCTTCGCTGAACCAGCTTGACCGCATCACCGGCAACCCGATTTCGTCGCTGCTGAATTACGATCCGGCGGCGAACATCATCCCCACGCAAAATCCGCCGGTGCCGCTGAACGGCACGCAGGACGTGCGTTTTCTCACGAATCCCAGCGACGCCAACAGCCCCACGGTCGTCAACACCCTGCAGCCTTACGGACTGGAAGCATTCATTGATCCGACCAACCTCACCGGCGACATCGTGCATCGCTACTGGCAGGAGCAGTTCCAGATTGACCACGGCAGCAATGATATGTTCGTCACTTGGAGCGATAATCCCGGCCTCGTGATGAGCCACTTCGACGCCAGCCAGATGCCGGAAGGCAAGATTGCGCAGCAATACACCATGTGTGACAACTTCTTTCACTCGGCCTTTGGTGGGTCGTTCCTGAACCACCAATTCCTGATCGCGTTGCAGGCACCGGTCTATCCGAATGCCGCCAGTCTACTGCCGAGCGGCATCGCGGTTCTGGACACCAACGGCGTGCTACAACTGACCAACACCCCGAATGCCGGACGGCTGTTCCATGACGGCAATATCACGCCGATTGGCGGCGTGGTGTTTGGCAACACGAACCTGACATTCGGCAAGAACTACGCCGTGAACACGATCTTCTCCGCCAACCTCGCCAACAGCGGCAGCCCGACTGCCGCTGCCTTGCTGCCGTCGCAAAACGACAGCAATCCGTCCGATCTGTCCCGCCCGTTCATCCCGAACATCGGCGACCGGCTCGACGCGGCGGGCGTGAGCTGGAAATGGTATTCCGGCGGTTGGGATCGCGCGCTCGCGCAATCGCCGAACAATCCGGCGCACTACGGCACCACCATGACGGACACCAACATCAGCCTGTTCCAATGGCATCACCAGGCGTTCGCGTTCTACGACAATTACGCGCCATGGACGGGCGGCGTGCGCAATCCGCGTTCCGCCGCGCATATCCAGGACGAGAACAACTTCTTCGCCGACGTGACGAACAACACGTTGCCGTCTGTTGTGTTCCTCAAGCCGCTCGGCCCGGACAACGAACATCCCGGCTATGCCTCGCTGCTGCAAGGCCAGTTGCACGTTTCCAACATCGTCGCCGCCGTGCAAAGCAATCCCGCGCTCTGGGCGCACACCGCTATCATCGTGACCTATGACGAACACGGCGGCCGCTGGGATCACGTCACGCCCCCGGTGCGCGACATCTGGGGTCCCGGCGTGCGCGTGCCCGCCATCATCATCTCGCCGCTCGCGAAGACGAACTATGTGGACCACACGCAATACGACACCACCGCGATTCTCGCCTCCATCGAGAAGCGCTTTGGTGTGCAACCGTTGAACAGCCTCGACGCCGCGTCGCCCACGCTCGCCAATGCGTTCGACAGCACCCGCATCGCCGCCGTCTCGGAACCGGACCTGCCGCCCATGCTCGCCCTCAATGCGATGGCCACCCAGTTGAACTGGCCGGCCGGCTACGGCAGCTTTGTGTTGCAATCCAGCACCAATCTGTTGACGGGCTGGACCACCATCAACACCAGTGGCAGCAACACGTTCAACCTCACGCCCGACCGCACGCAGCCCGGCGCGTTTTACCGTTTGATTCGTCCGTAAGCCAACCCTGAAAACACCCCCGCGCGCCGGCCAACGCTGGCGCGCGGGATTTTTTTTGGTCGGAATGCCCGTTGAAAAACTAACCAATCCGCCGAAGCTGTGTCCGGCGTTCCGGCGCGAAGGATTGACGATTAAGGTAATTGTGACGATGCTTTCGGCGGTGTAATTATGAAGGCACATTTTTGGGATTTACTCGCGCCGCGCGAACACGAAATCGCGCAGGTCAGGAGATTTGGTTTTCAACCAAAGCGTTGACTCACTAATGGTGCGGGGAATGACCCAGGGTGGCTCGCTCCTCTCAACCCTGGGCTGAACGATTGCCAGCCTTACAGGCTGGCGGCAGTTTCCCGAATTGACGTTCACCGTCATCGGGCTAATGATTGGGGCAAGGTTACTATGAAACTGCCCATCTGGAATTCGCTGTCGCCGCGCCAACGCAAAATCACCGCCTGGGTTCTTGGCTTGTTTCTGTTTTACACCATCGCGGGCTTTCTCATCCTGCCGCCCATCGTTCGCAGTGTGGCGGTGAAACAGCTTTCCACCCAGCTCGGCCGCGAGGTGTCCATCCAATCGCTCAACATCAACCCCTTCACCCTTTCAACCTCCATCCGCGGGCTGCTCATCAAGGACAAGGACGGCGAACCCTTTGTCTCGTGGGACGAAGTGTATGTGAATTTTGAACTCGTCTCGCTGTTCACGCATTCGCTGACGTTCTCGAAAATCAGCACCACCAAGCCGTTCGTCCGGGCGGTGATGAACAAGGACGGCACTTTTAATTTCACCGACCTCATCACCAAGTTTTCCACCAACAGCGCGCCGGCGGAATCGAAGAAGGTTTCCCCGCCGCTGGTGCTGCGCATCGGCCGGCTGCACATCGTCGGCGCAACGGCGGCGGTGGCGGATTTCACGCCGCGCGAACCCTTCAAGCGCATGATCGGTCCGCTGGACATCACGCTGGATGATTTCCGCACGGACCCGGACAATAAGAATCCCTACGCCTTCACCGGCACGACGGACGCGGGTGAGACGATTTCTTGGCGTGGCCATTTCTATCTCTCGCCGCTGCGCTCGGAGGGTGAACTGAAGCTGTTCAATTTCACCCTGAACAAATACGCGCCGCTGTATCAGGACTTGGTAAAGTTTGAGATCCGCGACGGCGCGGTGGCGCTGGACGTGAAATACAAGCTGGAGCTGTCCGCGACGAACCGCGTGGCCGCCGTGTGGGATTCGGCCTTTGGCCTGCGCGATTTCCGTTTGGGCGCGCCCGGCCAGAGCAATGACATCGTCGCCCTATCCCTGCTGGCCGCCACCGGCGCGAGCATGGATTTGCAAAGTCGGGTGGCCACGGTGGATTCCATCATGGCTGATGGCGCGAACATTTTTCTCAATCGCAACAAGGACGCCGCCATCAACGTCGTGGAGCTGTCCAAGCCGGCGGCCACAGCCGCGAATGCGCCGGGCGGCATCCTGCTCTTGCTCCGCTCCGTCACCAACGCGGTGACGATGCTCCTCAATAGCACGAACCAATGGAGCGCCACGCTGCACACGGTCAGCGTCACCAACTGCGCGGCCCATGTGGAGGATCATGTGAATTCCCGTCCGGCGACGCTCGACCTTACGGACATTTCGCTCGTGGCCAAAAACATTTCCAATCTGCCCGGCACAAATTTGACCGCCGATCTTTCATTGCGCTGGAACACGAACGGTTCCATCAAGGTCGCCACCACGGCGGCGTTTTACCCGCCGGCGGCGGATGTGCAGTTGGATTTGGACCGGCTGAACCTCGGCACGCTCGACCCGTATCTGGAACCTAAGCTGGACCTCTACATTCTCGGCAGCGAAATCGGCCTGCACGGCGCGGTTCATCTGCGCACGGCGAAGGATCAGTTGCCGGAGGTGACGTTCCACGGCGACGCGCGGCTCGACAATTTTCACACGGTGGACGGCAGGTTCGGCGAGGATTTGCTGAAGTGGGACACGCTCCAGTTCAACGGCATTGACGCGAACCTGAATCCGCAATCCGTCGCCATCAAGGAGATTTTCCTGAACGGCGCCTACGCGCGCCTAGTCATCGAGACAAACAAGACGATCAATTTGCTCAACGCGTTGCGCCTGACGAACACCAACGCGCCGGTGACGAACGAAACCAAGGTGGCGACGGCCAAGGCCACGAACGCCGCGCTGCCGCAAATTTCCATCGGCGCGATTGTCATCTCGAACACCGTGGCGAGTTTCTGCGACCGCTCGTTGTCGCCGAACGTAAACCTGACGGTGCAGGACGTGAACGGAACCATCGCGGGTCTTTCGACGGAGCAGATGCAGCACGCGGACATCAACCTGGGCGCGAAGGTGGATGGCGTCGGCCCCGTCAGCATCACCGGCACAATCAACCCGTTCATCGGCGTGCAGACGAACACCATCAAGGTCGTCTTCAAGGATGTGGAACTCACGCCGGTCAGCGCGTATGCGGGGAAGTTCGCTGGCTACCAGATTGCGGAAGGCAAGTTGAACCTTGATCTCAATTACAAAATCGTCGGCAAAAAACTCGACTCGAAGAATGTCATCACGCTGGATCAATTTAATTTCGGCGACGCGGTAGCCAGCCCGGAAGCCACGCATCTGCCGGTGCGGCTGGCCATCGCCATCCTGAAAGATCGCGCCGGGAAAATCATTTTGGACGTGCCGATCCAAGGCAGTTTGGATGACCCGAAATTCCGTATCAGCAAGGTGGTCTGGGGCACGCTTGAGAACATTCTCGTCAAGGTCGCCACGTCGCCGTTCTCGTTGATCGGCGCGGCGTTCGGCGGCGGCGGCGAGGAACTCGGCCAGCAGGATTTCGCGCTGGGCAGCGCCCTGTTGACCGCCGATGACACGAACCGGCTGAACACGCTCATCAAGGCGCTGGACGCCCGTCCGGGATTGAATCTGGAAATCACCGGCAGCGTGGACGCCGACGGCGACCGCGAAGGTTTGCAGCGCGCCGCGCTCGACCGCGAAATCCGCACGCGCGTCTGGCAGCATCTCCGCAAAGCCGAACAGGCGACGAACAACGCCAGCACCTTGACGCTTGCGCCGGAAAAACGCGCGAAGTGGGTGAAGAAACTTTATGCCGAGGCCGTCGCCGCCGG
Source organism: uncultured Bifidobacteriaceae bacterium (assembly GCA_964444085.1). Classification (GTDB taxonomy): domain Bacteria; phylum Verrucomicrobiota; class Verrucomicrobiia; order Limisphaerales; family UBA11358; genus UBA11358. The sequence continues at coordinate 17,080 of CAYUGC010000040.1, forward strand.
CAAGATTACGCCCAAACTCATCGCGGCCAATTCCAATCTGATTACCTACGCCGCGCAAGTGCTGCCGCGCAAAATCGTTTATGAGAAAGGCGCGACCAAGTTGATCAGCCGCGAGAAGACCGCTTCGCAGAAACCCGCCGCCGCCGACGTTTACCAATCCAAGCTCGTGCCGCTGCCCGACCCGACCGAGGCGGTGCTGCTGGTGACGTTTGCCGTGAACGACGGCGATTTGGCCATGCTCGCCGCCGACCGCGCGAAGGTAGTGCAGGCTTATTTATTGGCGAGCGGCAAAGTCACGGCGGGACGGCTGTTCCTCAAGCAAGGTGAGTCGCGCCGCGACGGCAGCAAGGCGATGCTGTCGTTCCGCTGATCAGTGGAACAGCGCGGTGAAAAGATTTTTACCGCCAAAGAGCCACAGAACCGCCGCCGCCGCGATATAAGGACCGTAGGGCATCCGCGAAGACCATTCGCGCTTGCGAAGCAAAATCAAAACGATGCCCGCCACCGAGCCAATCAGTGAACTCGCCATGAGCGAGAACACCGCGCCCTGCCAGCCAATGAACGCGCCGATGGCCGCCATGAATTTCACGTCGCCCAAGCCCATCGCCTCGCGCGGCAGCACGACCTCCGAGCACATGGCTTCCAGATGCGGCACGGTTTCAGGATCAATCTCCTCGTCGCCAATTCTCAACCGGTGCGGTGACAGCCGCAATTTCACATTGCGATAACTGCGGTCAACCAACTCCACCGTGCGCGCTTCCAAAACGATCGTGTCGGACTTGCGGTAAAAGATTTCTTCGTAGGGAATTTCCTGGCCCGGCAGGCACAGCGCCGTTTCGGTGAAGACGATTTTTGTTTCGCCAGCAAGTTTCACCTTTTGCCGGCCGAACAAAAGTTTTCCCAGCCGCAGTACGGCATAGACAATGCCCGCGCCGACGGCGATGCCGAGCAATCCACTTTTCGCGCCGGCAACGGAGGAATTGACGCCGTGTAGTTGCGGCAGAAAAAACGACAGGATGAATCCCACCGCCGCGCCGCCAAAGGTGATTTCGTCGGGAATGATGAAATGCGCGAAGTCAATAAACGTCGCCGTGATGAGTCCGGCGAGGAACAAAGAATAAACCAGCGCCAGCCACGGCGAGGCGTGCCCGAACACCAGCCAGCACGCAAGAAACGCCACACCGGTGAGCAATTCCACGCCAAAGTAGCGCGGCGAGATGGGCGCGCCGCAATTTTTGCATTTGCCGCGCAGCATTAGCCAAGTCAGCAGCGGCACGTTCAGATAGAAGGGAATCGAGTATTTGCAATGCGGACAATGCGACGGCGGCGACACCACGCTCAAGTCCAGCGGCATCCGATAGATGCAGACGTTCAGAAAACTGCCGACGATGCAACCGAAGGAAAAAAATACCAGCGACCAAAAATGAAACGGCACCGCCGCCCAGTTATGCGGGTCGAACACGGTGTCAAACCCCATAAACGCTCCCTTCCACCGCGCGCCGCATCACGGCGACCGGCGCGGGCTGGCCCGTCCAGATCTCAAACGCCTTCGCGCCCTGCCCCACCAGCATGCCGATGCCGTTGGCGGTTTTGCAGCCGGCAGCCGTGGCATTCTTTAGCAAAGTAGTCTCGGCAGGTTTGTAAATCATGTCGTAAACGGCGCGCGTCTGTTTCAGCGAAAACTGTTTTTCGTCCAGCGGCGAACCGTCTTCCGGTTTCAAGCCGAGCGCGGTGGCGTTTAGCAGCAAATCAATTTCCGTTTTCGGATAGCCGACGGAAACTTTGACAGACGGAAATTGTTTTTTGATTTCGCCGGCAATCTCCTCCGCCTTGCTCGCCGTGCGGTTGACGAGAAAAAGTTCCGCCACATTTTCCGCCGCGAGTTTCAACGCCGCCGTGCGCCCCGCGCCGCCGGCACCGAGCAGCAGAACCTTCGCACCACGCAATTCCACCGCCAAATCTTGCCGCAAGGAATTCGCCAAGCCGTCGGCGTCGGTGTTGAAACCGGTGGCGCGAATTTTGCCCGCCGCATCCGGCGCAAATTTGATGGTGTTCACCGCGCCCCACGTTTTCGCCGACGCGTCCAGCTCATCCACCATGTCCACGGCCAGCAGCTTGTGCGGCACGGTGAGGTTGAGGCCGGCGAAGTTCATCGCGCGCGCGCCTTCGATGGCGGCGCGGAGATTTTTCGGGTCCACTTCAAACGCGAGATAGCGCCAGTTCAGGCCGAGCGCCGCATACGCCGCGTTGTGCATCGCCGGCGAGGCGGAATGCCGGATGGGCGAACCCAGCACCGCGCACAGGCGCGTGGCGGCGTTGATGGGGGCTAGATTGGTTTGCGGCACGCGCAATTTATAAGCGGCAGCGGCGCGACTTCAAAGCGCAAAGTCCGCCGCCTTCTATTTGACCAAGGCACGCAAGATGCTACTTTTCATACCAACCTGCTAATGCACTTAATTACCATTTCAAATGGATTTCGGCGGTCAGCCCGGGGGAAAGTCGTGTCCCTTTTGGTTGCGCTGCTGTCCACCCTTTCGGCATCCGCGTTGACCTTCAACGTGACTTACGACTCCAGCGTGACCAGCCTGACCAATGCGGCACAGGTCGAGGCCGCGTTCGGCGTGGCGGCGCAGACGTTTCAGCGCCTTTACACCAATGCCATGACGGTCAACCTCACCGTGTATTTCAGCAGCGCGGTGAGCCTCGGCCAGAGCAGTTATTCGCTGGTGGGAAATCCCACCTACGCCCAATTAACCAACGCCCTGCGTGTCAGCCGCACGACGGCGGCGGACAGTAATTCCGTCGCCAGCCTGCCGGCCGGCAATCCCATCGGTGCCAGCGTGTGGTGGATTCCACGGGCCGAAGCGAAGGCCTTGACCAGCCTGTCCTTGGGCGTATCTCCGAATGATGCCGGCCAGGACGGTTCCGTCACTTTTGCGTCCACCGTAAGCTACACGTTTGACGCCACCAACCGGGCGGTCGCAGGCAAATTCGACTTCATCGCGGTTGCTGAACATGAAATTTCCGAGGTCCTCGGCCGCGGCTTTGCCCTCAACTATGGAATCAGCGGCTATCAGCCCTACGACCTTTTTCGGTTCACCAACAGCGGTGCGCGCAGCCTCAGCGTCAATGACACCAACGTCTATTTCTCGGTGGATAACGGCGTGACGGCCTTGAAATATTTCTACACCAACGTCAACTTTGGCGATGTTCAGGACTGGCAATCAAGCTCCCCGGCGGATTCGTTCAACGCGTTTCTTGCCGCCGGCCAGAAGGCCTTCCTGTCTTCAGCCGACCTCACTTCGCTGGACATCCTCGGCTACAATCTGAATTTTAGCCCGCCCCGGCTGAACGGCGTCCGGTTGGGCAATGGAACCTTTCAGTTGACCTTCACCAACGTCCCCGGCCTGAACTTCAGCATTCTGGCCAGCACCAACCTTGCCTTGCCCTCGACCAACTGGCCCGCGCTTGACACACCGATCGAAAATCCCGCAGGCCAATACCTGTTCACCGACTCCATCACCAACAATGCGCGCTTTTACCGCGTGCGTTTGAATTAAAGTTTTTGAAACTGTTTGCGGGTTGCGAAGCTGTTCAATACAGCCATTTTCCAATCTTTCCCTCCGCATCCAGCGTCACGCCCTGGCGCCGGAACGCCCAGCACATGTAGCTCACGCTCACGAAATACGACGCCGGCACGCGGTTCGCCACGCAGATCTTCACGCCCAGCAACGTCGTCTTGCCGCCAAAGCCCATCGGACCAATGCCGAGTTCGTTCGCCGTTTTCAAGATGTCCTGCTCCAGCGCGTCCAGCTTCGGCTCGGGATTGCGGTCGTCCAGCAGGCGGAGAAACTGCGTCTTGCTCAATTCGTAGCCCGTCGCGCGGTCGCCGCCGATGCACACGCCGAGCACGCCCGGCCCGCAGCCCTTGCCCTGCGCCTGCAACACCGCGTCGAGAATCGCCTTGCGGCAGC
>CAYUGC010000041.1:0-20505 GCA_964444085.1 uncultured Bifidobacteriaceae bacterium
AAATCCACAAGGAAGTCATCATCAACGCCGAAACGCTCGAAACGCGCGTCGCCGTCACCGAGGATGGCAAGCTGGAGGAATTCAACATCGAGCGCACCACTGAGGAACGCCTCGTCGGCAGCATCTTCAAGGGCCGCGTCCGCAATTTGCAGGACGACCTCAAGGCCGCGTTCGTAGACATCGGCTTCGAGAAAAACGCGTTCCTGCATTACTGGGACATCGTGCCGAACCAGTTCGACTCCGGCGTGGAAATCGTCGAGCGCGAAAACCAGGGACGCCGTCCGCAGAAGCCCAAGATCACGCAGAAGGACATTCCGCGTCTCTATCCGCCTGGCAGCGACATCATTGTGCAGGTCACGAAAGGCCCCATCGGCACCAAAGGCCCGCGCGTCACGACGAACATCGTGCTGCCCGGACGTTTCCTCGTGCTATTGCCGAACTCCGACCAGAGCGGCATTTCCCGCAAGATCGAGAACGTTGAAGAGCGCAAGCGCCTCAAGCATATCCTGCGCGAACTCGCCATCCCGGACGGCATGGGCGTCATCATGCGCACCGCCGGCGAAGGCCAGCAGAAGCGTTATTTCATCCGCGACCTCGCGTTGTTGCTCGACGAGTGGAACAGCGTTTCCGAAAAAATCAAGAAGCAGCCGATGGCCACCTGCGTGTTTCAGGAACCGGATTTGATCGAGCGCACCGTGCGCGACTTCCTGACCGATGACGTCGAGCGCATTGTCGTGGACAACAGCAAGGCGTGCGAACGGATGCGCGAGATGATCACCAAGATCTCCCCGCGTTCCGCCAAGAAAATCCTGCCCTACATCGAGGCGCAGCCGATCTTCGACCGCTTCGGCGTCAGCAAGCAGTTGGAAAACGCCTTCTCGCGCCAGGTGCATTTGAAGAGCGGCGGCTACCTCGTCATTGACGAAACCGAGGCGCTCGTGGCCATTGACGTGAACACCGGCCGCCACAAGGGCGGCAAGGACCAGGAAGCCTCCATCCTCAAGGTCAACCTTGAATCCGCCGAGGAAATCGCCCGCCAGTTGCGGCTGCGCAACATGGGCGGCCTCATCGTGCTCGACTTCATTGACATGAAATCCGGGCGCGACCGCCAGCAGGTTTACAACCGCATGCGCGACGGCCTCCGCCGCGACAAGGCCAAGACGCACATCCTGCCCATCTCCCAGCTCGGCCTGATGGAGATGACGCGTCAGCGCCACAGCGAATCCGTGCGCGCCGCCGTGTATGACGACTGCCCGTATTGCAAAGGCCGCGGCAAGGTAAAGAGCACCATCACCATGAGCGTGGAGATCCAGCGCAAGCTCCAGGAACTCCTCAAGAAACGCACGCGCGACGAGAACGACTTCCAGCTCCGCATCGTCGTGCATCCGACCGTGCTGGAACGGCTGCGCACCGAGGACGAGAAACATCTCATCGAGATGGAGAAACGCTACTTCGGCAAACTGTCCTTCCGCGCGGACACCGGGATGCACGCCGAACAGTTCAAGATCGTGAACGTGGAGACCAACGAAGAACTCGCCAGCGTCGGCGCGTAAAATAAATCATCAAACTTCAAACGCCCCGCGAGCAATCGCGGGGCGTTTTTTTTATTTTGATGAAGGGGATCGCAGCAAATCTCCGAATCAGGTGACATCATGTCGGTGACTGAAATAACTGAATCCCTGCGCTGCGAAAACAGCAAATGCAGCGACGATGATGAAATGCGGAAGGTAACTGGCGCGAGCATCAAGATAGAAAATCCGATACAACATGAATACCGCAGAGAACACGGCAATAAAAATAATGCCGCTAAGGAAACAATGAACAAGACTGCGAATCTTCCATGATACTAACGCTGAGCCGACAAAACTGCCGACGGCAAGGATCACCGGAATCCATCCATATAAAAGCTGAATAATTGTCTGCATGCCGCCCAACATCTACGTCTGCCAAATTAGCTTGCAGACTATCTTGGTTTTCACGTCCCCGACGCTATTTTCAACCCACCCGCGTGTCGAGCCGAATTTCTTGCGCGCCGCGCCGCCGGCAATGTCCTAATCTCAATCGTAATCCAAATCTTAATCTCCGTTTTCCGCCGATTACGATTAAGAGTAGGATTCCGATTAGGATTTCACCCCACCGCCTTTCCGTTTGAGCCGGTGCGCCGCAGCCGCTACGATGCGCCCGATGTCCGACGCCCAATTTCTGCGCCTCGCCCTCCGGCTCGCCCGACGTGCCACCGGCGCGACTTCGCCCAATCCGCTCGTCGGCGCGGTGCTGGTGCAAGGCGGCCAGATCATCGGGCGCGGCTGGCATCGGCGCGCTGGCCTGCCGCACGCCGAAATCGAGGCGCTCCGCGACGCCCAAAAACGCGGACATAATCCCAAGGGCGCGACGCTTTACGTCACGCTGGAACCGTGCTGCACGCATGGCCGCACGCCGCCTTGCACCGAGGCCATCATTGCCGCCGGCATCCAACGCGTCGTCATCGGCGCGACCGACCCGAATCCGCATCACGCCGGTAAGGGTTTCAAGATTTTGCAGCGCGCGGGCATTGAGGTGGTTCACGGAACTTTGGCCGAGGAATGTGCGAAGCTGAACGAAGCCTTCAACCATTGGATTGTCCGCCGCATGCCGTTTGTCACCGTGAAAGCCGCGATGACGCTGGACGGTAAAATCGCCACCGCCAGCGGCGAGTCCAAATGGATCACCGGCGCAAAGGCCCGTTCGCACGGCATGAAATTGCGCCACGCCAGCGACGCTATCCTCGTCGGCGTGAACACCATTCTCGCGGATGACCCGAGCTTGACGGTGCGGGGGAAGGGAAACATCCAACACCCAACATCCGACATCCAACATCCAAAACTGCGCCGCATCGTCCTTGATTCGCGAGCGCGGACGCCGCTTGACGCGAAGGTGGTGAGCGATGAATGGGCCGCGCTGACCACGATTGTCGTCGGCAAAAGCGCGCCGAAGAAGCGCGTGGCTGCCTTGGCAAAGCGCGCGAATGTGCTAGTCGCACCGCTGGTGAAAACCTTGCCACCCGCCACCCGTCACCCGTCACTCGATTTGCGCTGGCTGCTGAAAAAGCTTGGCGCGGAAAACGTGACGAGCCTGCTGGTCGAGGGCGGCGGCGAGGTGAACGCGTCGTTCCTACTCGGCGGTTTCGCGCAGCGCGTGGCGTTTTTCTATGCGCCGAAAATCCTCGGCGGTCGCGACGCGCGCAAGGCGGTGGCCGGCGACGGCGCAAAAAGTTTGAGCGAGGTTGTCCAGCTCCGCGAGGTCGAATGGCGCAAGCTGGGCGAGGATTTGTTGCTGACGGCGCGGGTGGATTGAAGCAAGGCAGGTGCGTTGATTGGCAAAACGCGGCTCGACGCGGTTTCCGAACCAATTTAGATTTTCCCCATGTTCACCGGCATTGTCGAAGAAGCGGGCGTCATCGAAAAAATCACGCCCACGAAAAAATCCATTGAGCTGACCGTGCGCGCCAGCGTCTGCGGACGTGGCGTGAAAATCGGCGACAGCGTGGCGGTCAACGGCTGCTGCCTCACGGCAGTCAAAATCACGCCGCGCGGGAAAGCGAAGCTGATTCAGTTCGATCTGCTGCAAGAGAGTTGGCAGCGGACGAATTTTCAATTTGGCAAGGTCGGTTCGCTCGTGAATCTGGAGCGCTCGCTCCGCGCGAACGGCGAGCTGGGCGGGCATTTTGTCACCGGCCATGTGGACGGCCTCGGCAAAATCATCAAATGGGAACGCGCGGGCAAGGATCACGTCCTCGACATCGCCGCGCCGGCGGATGTGATGAAATATCTCGTCTTCAAAGGCTCGGTGGCGGTGGACGGCATCAGCCTGACGGTGGCAAGCGTGTCGAAAAAAAGTTTCCGTATCTGGATCATTCCGCACACGTTTGACGTGACGGTGCTGCGCGAACGGAAGGTTGGCGACGCGGTGAACCTGGAGGCGGACTTGCTGGGCAAATACGTGGAGAAGTTTCTGGCCTTGCGAAAACGCTGAAAACCAGCGGGATTGCCGGCTTGAAAAATTAACCCAGCTGACACATAATCGTCACATCGCCCGGTTAGGCTATGTCCCGTGAACATTGTCAAAGAAACCGTGCGTCTGGTCGTGAACGCCACTTCGCAATACACCACCCGGCTGGCGCGCTCCGAAGCGGAGATTCGCGCGGCGCAGACTTTGCGCTTTGAGGTCTTCAATCTCGAATTGAACGAGGGGCTGGCTCATTCCTACACGACCGGCCTGGACGCTGATCCCTATGACGCGGTGTGCGATCATCTGCTGGTCGAGCACGTTTCCAGCGGCAGCATCGTGGGCACCTACCGTTTACAGACCGGTGCGAGCGCGGCAAAAAATCTGGGCTATTATTGCGCGCAGGAATTTGAATTTTCCGTCTTCGAGCCGTGGCGGAATGAAATCGTGGAACTCGGCCGCGCGTGCGTCCACAAGCAGCACCGCAACCTCATCGTGCTCGGCCTGCTGTGGAAGGGTATTGCGGATTACGCGCAGGCACGCGGCGCGCGCTACCTCATCGGTTGCAGTTCGCTGACCTCGCAGAATCCGGCGGAAGGCGCGTCGGCCTATTCCGCGCTGTGCCGCAAAAATCTCGCGGAGCCCGCGTGGCGCACGCAGCCGCTGGCGGCCTACGACTGCCCGCTGGATGCGGTCACGGAAGACGCGGCGAAAATTCCCAAGCTGCTCCGCGCCTACCTGTCGCTGGGCGCGAAAATCTGCGGGCCGCCGGCGCTTGACCGGCATTTTCAGACGATTGATTTCCTCACGGTGATTGATCTCGAAGCCCTTTCACCCGAATCGCGCGCGCGTTTTCTGGGTTGACCTGCGCCGTTCCTGCCGCTGAAATCCGCGCATGACATTTCGTGCTGCCGTCCGGCTGGTGTGGTTTTTGTGGGAAGCGCTGGTCATCAGCCTCAACTATTTTCTCACCGCCGCCCGCGCGCCCAAGGAAACCCAACGGCTCGCACGCGCGGCGTGGCTGGGCCGTTCCTCGCGCCGGCACCTGAAAATCTTCGGCTATTCGGCGGACGTCGCGGGCGACATTCCCACCAGCGGACTGCTCGTCAGTAATCATTTGAGCTACCTCGATATCCTGGCGATTTCGTCGGTGACGCCGGCGGTGTTTGTGTCCAAGGCGGAGGTGCGGGGCTGGCCGCTGTTCGGCTGGTTCGCCACAATTGCGGGAACGGTATTTATCCAGCGTGAACGCCGCACGCACGTCGGCGAGGTGAATCGCGAGATAGAAACCGCGCTCGCCGCCGGCGCGCTGGTGGTGGTGTTTCCCGAAGGCACCAGCTCGGACGGGGCGGATGTGCTGCCGTTCCGCGCCTCGCTGCTGGAACCGGCCTTGCGCGGCGGCCATGAGATTTCCGTCGGCTGGATTCACTACGAACTGGCGGACGGCGATGCGCGCAACGAAGTCTGCTACTGGGGCGAACACGCGTTTCTTCCGCACCTCGTCAATTTGCTCGGCAAAAAATCCGTACACGCGACGCTGCGCTTCGGAAAATTTCACCGGACGACCGACGACCGCAAGGAACTGGCGCAGCAACTGCGCGCGGCGGTTTTGGCGCTAAAGAATTCCGGCGTGTAACAATTTCCCTTCGGCGCTGTCTTGCGGTTAAATCATGCAAGACGAAATGACCGACAGCGCCAGCCAGACTGCCCACCAAGACCTGTCCGCCGTGGCCGCCGTGCGCGGCGGCGACGCCGAGCGCTACCGCGAACTCGTCGAACGCCACGAGCGGCGCGTTTATGCCGTCGCATGGAGCCGCCTCGGCGATGCCGCGCTGGCGGAGGAAGTCACGCAGGAAGCCTTCATCCGCGCCTATCGCCGCCTCTGGCTGCTCGGCGACGGCGCGAAGTTTTCCGGCTGGGTCGCCACCATCGCCCGGCGCGTAGCCATCAACTTCGGCCTGCGCCACCGCCGCGAACTCAACAAGCGCGAACGCTGGGCGCTGGAAAACCTTTCCGAAACCGCGCCGGATAATTCTTCGACCGAAAACGAGCCGCTCCATTCGCCGGAAACCCTGCGTCAGACGCTCGCCGAACTGCCCGCCGCCCACCGCGAATGCCTAGTGCTGTTTTATCTCGAAGGCAAAAGCGGCGCGGAAGCGGCGGCGACGCTGGGAATTTCCGAAACCGCTTTGCGCGTGCGCCTGCACCGCGCCCGCGCCGCGCTGCGCGAACGGCTGGAGGAAAAACTTGAAGGCTCGCTAGAAAAACTCCGCCCAGCCAAGACCCTGGTGCCGGCCATCATGGCAAGCGTGCTCGCGTCGTCATCCGCGAAGGCGGCGACGGCGGGCGGTGCCGGTCTTTTGGGCGTGCTGGCCAAGTTCACGCCGTTCAAATGGGTGATCCTGTTTCTGCCACTGGTGTTTCCAGTCGCCATATTATTGCCCGGCTATCTCATGCAGCAGTGGCGGATGCGGGACGAACTGAAGAACTACCGCGACGCCGGCGGTTTCCGCGCCCGATTGCACCAGCAAGGCAGCCGCAGACTGGCGCTGATTTTCTTGGTGATGATCCTGGGCATGTTTGGGCTGATGTATTTCTTGAATTTCAGCCCGGTGCGTTTGGATATAAAGCATTTATTCCTGTTGATAGGTTGTTTGGGTTTATGGGGGACGCTGGTTGCGGGCCGGATGCTGGAAATCAACCGGTCGTGGAACCACATCGGAGTATTTGCCAATGGATTAATTTTGGCAGGCGCTGGCTTGGCGGTTGGCTTCGGTTGGATGCCAGTCAGCGAGTTTATGCCCTTTTGCATGATTTCGGTCTTAATAACCATGTTCTCGACCCATCAAAGGCCGTTGCGCATGGACTACAATTTGTTTCTCCGGGGTGCTCAAGAAATGTTTCCACAACCACCGGAGCTGATCCCGCCGCAACCGCAATCCACTGAATCCATTCGCGGCTTTGCCCGGTTTCTGGCCGAACGCCATTTGGTATCCGGCTTCGGCTGGCTCAACGGCAGTTTGAGGCTGACTTTGCCGGTTGTCGGCGCGCCAACGAGCCGGTCGGCTTGGGGCAGCTTCGTGTGGAACCATAAAAAAACTTCGGGCATCGCACTCAACCCCGATGGCCGCGTGACGGTCCATTGCGGTGAAAAGGATGCGGCGGCATTATTGTCGCTGGCGGAACCCAAGCGGCTGGATCTCAATGAGGTGGAACGCCGCGTTTCAGACGCTGTGGCTGGTGCGTGGCAATATTTTCTGGCCGGGGAATTTTCCCATGCGGAATCGGCATTGGGGCAGGTGCCCGACGAGGAAATCTTCGTCAGGCCGGCGGGCAAACTGCTTTCCCGGCGCTGGACCAAAATCATCTTTGGCGGAGTGATAGCCGGGTCGCTCTTGCTGACGGCGTTGACCAAGTTGTTTCCCGATCAGCTCGAAAAACTGAATGGACTTTATCCGGTCAATCTCACCGAGGCGCAGGTGCATCAATTCATGAGCCTGGTCAGCACCAACCCGAATCCGCTGGTGCCTGAAAAGTCAATTGGCGGCGGAAAAGGCTTCACGCAAAAGGCATTTCAATGGGAACCATTTTTTCCACTGTCGTGTTGCATGCTGCTGCCGGAAACGAATCTGTTCACGCCGCGCGGATTGCAGGCCATGCACGCGACGGTCATCCACAGCGATCTTGCATCTTGGCGGCAAAATCCGAACCGCATCGATATGTTTTGCGGCAACAGCTTACGGTTTCGCGCGTTGGCGGAAGGCTGGTTGAGCTGGCAGGACTTGGGCTTGCAACCCGCCGATTGCGAGGCGTATTTGCATTCAAATCGAAATGGTTTTCAACCTTACGAACAAAAGAATTGGGACCGATTTTTCTCGCGCGGCGAATCCTGGTCGTGGGTAAAGTCAGAAAGATTCCCCGTGATGCGGATTCAATCCTGGGGCGCCAATGAACTGCGCTTCTTGCGGACGGTAAATTCCCTCGACCTGATTGACCGGGATAAAATCATTCAGCAAATCACCTTGGTGCAAACCTTGTCCGCCAAACCACCGGGCCAGCCGCCCATTCACGACTGGAAAGACGTGCGCGGACTGTTTTTCACGCCGTGCTGGCCGGCGCTGCTCGACACTTATTATTCGCTGGCGGCGCTGGATGCTCTTGGTGGCCTGGACAAGATTGACCGCGAGGCTTGCATAAAGGGCATTTTGCGCGTGCATCATGGCAAAGGATTTTTCAAATCACCGGACTCCGGCAGTTACAACGAATACCACATTGATGGCAGCGCGCAGGACACAATTGCCGCATATGAATCGCTGCGCATTCTTGGCGCATTGGATCGCGTAAAGGATTTGGACGAATGGCAGTTCCGTGTCAACCGCCGCCATCTGGCAAAAAACGAAGTCACTTGGCGCGACATCGAGGCATGGGTGGCAACGCAACGGCTGGAAAAGATTCTACGCGCACACAAAGCCAGTCCGGCCGCGCCGTTCCGGTCATTACTGGAACCATGAAACTCACCAACTCACCGGCACGGTCAGCTTTTTGCCGAAGCGGTTGTGATAGTGAAGTTGTTTTTGCTGCGCGCCGTATTCGTGGACGAGTTTGGTGATCTTCACGTCGTAGCAGCAATATTCAGCGATTTCCGCGAGCTTGCCTTCCTTCCACCACCGGATCGCCTGCAAACCTTCCGCCGTTTTTTCCACGCCGAACGTCGCCGTGGCGATGGAGTCGAGCGAGAGCCGGTGGCCGAGTTTCTCGTTCAAGACGACGAGCATGTCGAGCGTGGGAATTTGCGTCAGGTCGAGCGCGGAATAGCCGTGCAATACTTCGTAATCGAAGCGCAGATTGTTGAAGCCGACGACGAGGTCGGCGCGCTGCAATTCGGCAATCAAGTCGTTGACCTGCGGCTCGCCGTAAATCTTGTATTCACCGCGCGCCGTGCTGTAAGTCACGCCGACGCTCATGCCCATCTTGGAAATATTGCCCCAGCCGCCGACTTCCTCGGCGGACTTCTGCGTTTCCAGATCGAAATAAACAATGTTCTTGGCCACGCATCAAATTTACGATTTACGATTTACGATTTACGAGCTTTTTTCCCGGTGACTTTGGGCTTTGAACTTTGGGTGCTGGACATATATTTCGACATGGCTCTGACACCTTCCACCATGCTGCCGCTCGGCACGAGCGCGCCGTACTTTCAACTGCCGGATACGGACGGGAACACTGTCTCGCTCGCAGACTTCAAGGACAAGGCCGCGCTGCTGGTGATTTTCATGTGCAACCATTGTCCATATGTCGTCCACATCCGCGCCGGTCTGGCGCAATTCACCCGCGATTACGCGGCGAGAAGCGTGGGCATCGTCGGCATCAGTTCCAACGACGCAAAAAATTATCCGCAGGACGGCCCGGCGAAAATGAAGGACGAGGTGAAGGCGGCCGGCTACACGTTCCCGTATCTTTACGACGAGACGCAGGCCGTCGCCAAAAGTTATCACGCCGCCTGCACGCCGGACATTTTCCTGTTCGACCGCGGCCGCCGGCTGGTTTATCGCGGGCAGTTTGACGCCAGTCGCCCCGGCAACGGCATTCCGGTCACCGGCAAAGATCTGCGCGCCGCGCTCGACGCGGTGCTGGCCGGGAGGCCGACTTCCGAATTTCAAACCGCCAGCATCGGTTGCAACATCAAGTGGAAGCCGGACAACGAGCCGGATTATTTTTGAGTTTAGTAAATCTTAATTGTTTCAACTTTTGAACAAGAATATTGAATTTTAATCCGTTCCGCATATCTTCAGAACCGCGTCGGTGCAGCCCTGCTTCTGGTGGTTGATCCAGCAGTTGGAGTTCAGCCAATTTTCCAAAGTCGGCGTGATGGATTATCCATCACGTCCTTGTGTTATTTTGGCATTTCGTCGCCGGAACCGGGTCGCAGCGCGCAAAAACAAAGACGAAGCCGCAACCAAAAGAAGAAACACACGACATGAATTTATTACCACAGCAAAAACGGATCAAGGTCACGGTCAACGGCCGCGAAATCGAAGTATTTGACGGTCTTACCATTCTTCAGGCGCTGATCCAGGAAGGCCAGCACATCCCGCATCTTTGCAATGACCTGCGGCTCGAACGCTCCAACGGCAACTGCGGCTTGTGCGTCGTGGAAATCGGACCGGACGGGCGGGAGGTCAAGGCGTGCCAGACGCCCATCCAGGCGGGCATGCAAATCACCACGCACAGCGCCAAACTGGAAAGCTACCGCAAAATCCGACTGGAACAATTGCTCTCCGACCACAACGCCGACTGCGTGGCACCGTGCGTGATGACCTGCCCGGCAAACATTGACATCCAGAGCTATCTCCGCCAGGTGCGGAACGGCAATTACGAGGCGGCGATCCGCGTCATCAAGGACCGCAATCCGTTTCCGTCCGCGTGCGGCCGCGTGTGTCCGCATCCGTGCGAATCGCAATGCCGGCGCAAGCTGGTGGATTCGGCGGTGGCGATCAACCACGTCAAGCGCTTCGCTGCCGACTGGGACATGGCGCGCGAAAAACCGTGGACGCCGCGCGTCGCCGCGTCCACCGGCAAAAAAATTGCCGTGGTCGGCGGTGGCCCTTCCGGCCTTTCCGCCGCGTATTATCTCGCGATCAAAGGCCACGCCGTCACGGTGTTTGAAAAACAATCCTATTCCGGCGGTATGATGCGTTTCGGCATTCCCGAATATCGTTTGCCCAAGGCCACGTTGGACAAGGAAATCGGCCTGATCACTAGCCTCGGCGTGAAACTCCAGACCGGCAAGGCGCTGGGGGTCCATCTGCGGCTGGAAGATTTGCAGAAGGATTTTGATTCCGTCTATCTCGCCATCGGTTCGTGGCGCGCCACGGCGATGCAGATTGCCGGTGAAAATTCCCCCGGCGTCTGGCTGGGCATCAATTACCTGGAACAAGTCACGCTCGGCACGCAAATTGACCTGGGCAAAACGGTGGTCGTCATCGGCGGCGGCAACACCGCCATTGACTGCGCGCGCACCGCGATTCGCAAGGGCGCCAAGGTCAAGCTGGTCTATCGCCGCACGCAGGAGGAAATGCCCGCCGCGCCTTACGAAATCGAGGAAGCGCTGCACGAAAACGTGGAAATGGTTTTCCTCACCGCGCCGACGAAAATTTCCGTCCGCACCGACGGCAAGAAGGAATTGCACTGCATCAAAATGCAGCTCGGCGAACCCGACCGCTCCGGCCGCCGCCGGCCCGTGCCGGTGGAAGGTTCGGATTTCACGATCGAGGCCGACACCATCATTGGCGCGATCGGCCAGAGCACCAACACGCAGTTCCTCTACAACGATCTGCCGGTGAAGCTCAACAAGTGGGGCGACATCGAGGTCAATCCCAAAACCATGCAGACCTCCGTGGACAAGGTATTCTCCGGCGGCGACTGCGTGACCGGCCCGGCCACGGCGGTGCAAGCCATCGGGGCGGGACGCCGCGCGGCGGAGGCCATTGACCACTTCCTCTCCACCGGTTATGTGAAGGAGGAAAACACCAATTACAACTGCTCGCGCGGCACGCTGGAAGATTTGCCGAAATGGGAGTTCGAGGAAATGCCGCGCATCCCGCGCGCGCCGATGCCGGGAATCGCCGCCGCCAAACGCGTCAAAGATTTCGCCGAAGTTGAAACCGGGGTAAGCGAGGAAACCGCCAAGACGGAAGCCGGTCGCTGCCTCAAGTGCGGCTGCACTGAGCGCTTTGATTGCACGCTCCGCAAGGAAGCGCGCCGCAGCGGCATTTCCTTCCTGAAGCCGATTCACAAACGTCCGCATTTCCCGATTGATGACCATCATCCGTTCATCGTCCGCGACGACAACAAGTGCATCGCGTGCGGCCGCTGCATTTCCGCCTGCGCCGAAATCGAGGGCGTGGACGTGCTGGGCTATCGCCTGACGAACGGCCGGCAAGTGGTCGGCACGCGCTCCGGCCGGCCGCTCTGGGAAACCGACTGCGTCAGTTGCGGCCAGTGCGTGAACGCTTGCCCGTGCGGCGCGCTCGACTACCGCCGCGAAAAAGGCAAGGTGTTCCGCGCCATCAACGACCCGGACAAAATCGTCGTCGGCTACGTGGCCCCGGCGGTGCGCAGCGTGATTTCCTCGCAGCTTGGCGTTTCGCCCGCCGAAGCCGCCGCCTACATGGCCGGCGTGCTCAAGGTTCTGGGCTTCGACAAGGTGTTTGATTTCTGTTTCGCCGCCGACCTCACAGTGGTGGAAGAAACGACGGAATTTCTCACACGCGTGGAGAAAAAAGGCGTCATGCCGCAGTTCACCTCGTGCTGCCCCGGCTGGGTCAATTTCGTGGAACGCCGCTATCCGCAGTTGATTCCGCACCTGTCCTCCTGCAAATCACCGCAGCAGATGATGGGCGCCACGGTGAAAAATCATTTTGCCCAGTGGGCAAAAATACCGAAGGAAAAATTGTTCGTCGTTTCCATCGTGCCTTGCCTCGCCAAGAAGCAGGAAGCCGCGCGGCCGGAATTTGCGCCCGGCGGCATCCGCGACGTGGACGCGGTGCTCACGACGATGGAAATGCTGGAGATGCTCAAGCTGATCCGGTTCGACATGAAAGACGTGAAACCGGCGGAATTCGATCTGCCTTACAAAACCGTCAGCAGCGCCGGCGTTTTGTTCGGCGCGTCCGGCGGCGTGGCCGAGGCGGCGTTGCGCATGGCCGTGGAAAAAATCACCGGCCAGCCGCTGCCGGCCAATCCCGCCACCGGCCAGCAAGGGTTGGTGTTTGAAGCCGTGCGCGGTTTTGAGGGCATCAAGGAAGCAACGGTGACAGCCGGCGGGGCCACGTTGAAGGTGGCCGTGGTTTCCGGATTAAAAAATGCCGAGCCCATCATCGAAAAAATCATGGCCGGTAAAAAGACCGGTTACGACCTCATCGAAGTCATGGCCTGCCCCGGCGGCTGCATCTGCGGTGCCGGCCATCCGGTGCCGGAAAAACTCAACACGCTAGAAAAACGGCAGCACGTGCTGGTGGAAATTGACAACAAGTCCGCCCTGCGCCGGTCGCACGAAAACCCGGACATCCACCGGTTGTATGCGGAATTTTACAAGCAGCCGAATTCCCATCTCGCGCACGAATTGTTGCACACGCACTACCAGCCGTTCGTGCGGAAAACGGCGGCCGACAGTTCAAACTAGGCGTCAGCCAAGGCATTTTGCGACGCGCCGGCCAAAAGCCGGCGCGTTTTTTTGCGTGACGAAACTTGGGCAGCCCGGTCAAAAGCATGAAAGCCCCCGAACCATTCATGCCCACCGAGCCACAGACGCCTGTCGCCGCCAGCCTTTCCACGGGTGCGCCGGCCATCCTTGAACAGCTTGTCCAGCAGGCCGAGCGCGCCGGCGCGAGCGACATCCACCTCCAGATGCGCGGCAAGTCCGCCGAGGCCGGCTTCCGGCTGGACGGCGTCATCACGCCCATCTGCGAACTTCGCGCCGAGATCGCCGAGCGCGTTTTTGGCCGCGTCAAGTTTCTTGCCCGGCTCAAGACCTACCAGGAATCGCTGCCGCAGGACGGGCGCATTCCCCGCGACGAGCTCAAATGCCGGAACGACATCCGCGTGGCGACCTACCCGACCGTCACCGGCGAGAAAATTGTCCTGCGGCTGTTCAATTCCGAAACCGCCAAGGCATTGGATGAATTGTCGCTGACGGCCGTCGCGCAAACGGAACTGGAATATTTTCTCCGGCAGACCACCGGCCTGCTGCTGCTCACCGGCCCCGCCGGCAGCGGCAAAACGACCACGATTTACGCCTGCCTGCGCCAGCTCGGCGAGACCGGCGGACGCCACATCATCACCGTTGAAGACCCGGTCGAGCAGGTTGTTCCCGGCACGATGCAGACGGAAATCAACGAAGCCATCGGCCTGGATTTCGCCAAGGCCGCACGGCATCTGCTGCGGCAGGACCCGCAGGTGCTCATCCTCGGCGAGATTCGCGACGAAGCCACCGCGCAGCTGGCCGTCCGCGCCGGGCTGACCGGGCATCTGGTGATTTCCACGCTGCACGCCGGCTCGTGTCGCGGCGTATTTGAACGGCTGTTGACGATGTGCGCCGATCATTCCGCCGTGGCGAGCGCAGTGGAACTGGTCTTGAACCAGCGCCTCATCCGCATGGTTTGCGCCACGTGCGACGGCGCGGGCTGCGAAACCTGCCTGAAAACCGGCTACAACGGCCGCGTGCCGCTCGTCGAATGGCTGCGCGTGGATGAAAAAACGCGCGAGCAAATCCGCCGGCGCGAGCTGTCCGCCCTCGCGCCCGCGCAGACGCTCGCCGCGTCGGCGCGTTCGCTGGTGAACCAAGGCGTGACGAACGAGGCGGAGTTCAAACGGATTTTTGGCCTATGAAATACGACGAATTCGCCTTCTTCAACCAGCAGCTTGCGGCGATGCTGCGCGACGGCATCCCGCTCGAAGGCGCGCTGCGACGGCTCTGTTCGGAAATGCGCCGCGGTTCCCTGCGCGACGAGTTGTCGGCGCTCGAAGCCGACCTCGCGCGCGGCACGCCGATGGCGGACGCGCTCGCGCCCCGCCAGTTGCCGGAGCTTTACAAACGCATGATTCTGGTCGGCGTCAAAGGCAACGACCTGCCCGGCGCGCTGACGATGCTGGCGGATTATTTCCAGAACCAGAACCACGTCTGGACACGGCTCAAGAGCATGATGACCTATCCGCTCATCGTGATGTTCGTGGCGCTGTTGATTTCGCTCATCCTGGCCTTCGCGTGGAACTGCGTCATCGGCCCGGCGTTCAAGGACATTTATGCCGGCATGGGCATCGCGATGCCGGGCGCCACGTTGTTCGCGCTATCCACCCTGCATTCGATCTGGGTTTTTCCGCTGTCCATCGGCCTGCTGTTTCTGGCGATGCTGTCGGTCGTTTTTCTGCCAACTGTGCGGGGAAAAATCGTTTGGCACCTGCCGGCGTTCAAGGAGGCGACCGTCGCGCGCATTGCGTCCGCCATCCACCTGCTGCTGACCAACGGCGTCAGCCTGCCGGACGCCGTCGGCCTGACGCGGCAACTGGAAAACAGCCCCGCCGTCGCCGCCGACCTGCGGCAATGGGAAACCCGGCTTGCCGCCGGCACCGCGAAATTTTCCGAGGTCGCCACCGGCAACAAAATGATTCCGCCGATGTTTGTCTGGCTCGTGTCCGGCGCGGGCGAAAATCTGGCCGCCGGCTTCTCGCGCGCCGCCGAAATCTACCATTCGCGGGCAATTTACCGCACGGAGGTCGCGCTGTATTCGGTGCTGCCGCTGGCATCGTTGTTCCTCGGCATGATTGTCCTCTCGCAGGCGTTTCTGGTGCTATGCATGTTTTTACCGATGATTGCCATGGTTTCCAACTTGAGCGGCAACTGAACCAATTCCTTCTGGCATGAGCGATTTTTTCATCATCCTGGGCGGCCTGCTGGTGTATGCCGTCGTGTTTCTGCTGCCGGGCGGGGCGTTCTCCTTCCTGGTGCACTTTCTGCTCTCGCTGCCGATGCAGCGGCGCGACCGCGCGCGGTTTTTCCTCGACCTGCTGGAAACGGCGCTGGAACGAGGCCAGCCCATTGAACACGCGATTATTTCCGCCGCCGCCAGCCATGACCGCGTGATGGGCGTGCGTTTTTTCATGGTCGCCGCGCACCTTGAGGACGGCGCGCGGCTCGGCGAGGCGCTGGAAAAAGTGCCGACGTTCCTGCCGCCGCCGGTCAACGCCATGCTGCGCGCCGGCGAAAAGCTCGGCGACGTGAAAAAAGTTTTGCCCGCTTGCCGTGAAGTCCTGCGCGTCGCGCCGGACACCCTCCGCGCCACGACGCATTACATGGTGGCCATCCTGCTCCTGTTCGCGCCGGTCTGCGTCTGGTTGATTTCTATGTTGATGCTATTCGTCGTGCCCAAGTTCAAGGACGTGGCCGCAGGCATGGGCGTGGCGCTCTGGCCGGTGACGAGCTTTGTCTTCGCCATCGTGCCGTATCTGGTGCGCTTCGAGGTCGTCCTGTTCCTCGCGCTGGTGACGGCGACGCTGGTCTTCATCGGCGGGCCGGGCTTCGTGCGCTGGTTCCAATTCCGCAGCGTGCCGGTCGTGGATCTACTGACCTGGCGCATCCCGTGGAAGCGGAAAAAGCTTTTGCGCACGTTTTCCGCGATGCTCGCCGTGCTGCTGGACGGCGGCGTGCCGGAAGCCGAGGCCGTGCGGCTCGCCGGCGAATCCACGGCGAACGAAATCTGCCGCCGCCGCGCCCGCCGCGTCACCGACGCGCTGGCACGCGGGGAAAAACTGGACGACGCCGTCCGCGCGTTCGACGACACCGGCGAATTCCACTGGCGGCTCGCCAACGCCGTCCATGCACGCGGCGGGTTTCTTGCCGCGCTGCGCGGCTGGCACGCGGCGCTCGATGCCAAGGCGTTCCAGCAGGAGGAGGTTGCCACGCACGTCATCACCAGTGGGCTGGTGATTCTGAACGGCGTGGTCGTCGGCCTGGTGGCCATCGCCATGTTCGGCCTGCTAGTCATGGTCTTGAAAGGAGTGCTGGCCGCGACATGAAAAAAAACTTGAACAAACAGGGCTTTCTCCAGGTGGACCTGCTGGTCGGCCTCACCATCCTTACGCTGGCCGTGCTGCCGCTGGGCTATTCCTTCGCGCGGGAACGGCAGGCGCTGCGTACGGAATATTACCGCAGCGTCATCGTCGAGCTGGTGGACGGCGAGATGGAAATCCTCGCGGCGGGCGCGGCGAACAGCCTGCCCGACGGCGTGCAAAATTATCCGGTTTCTTCCCGCCCCTTGGAAAAGCTGCCGGCAGGACATTTTCAAATGACGAAAACCGGCAGCCGCCTCCGCCTCACCTGGCTGCCGGATAAAAAATGCGGCCTCGGCGCCGTCGTCCGCGAAACCAAGCTGAAATGAAACCATCGTCCAACTTTGCCGCCGCGCGCCGCCGTTCCGGCATCGTGCTGATCGAGTGCCTCGTGTATATCGCGGTGTTCGCCATCCTGCTGGGCATCGGCACGGCGGCGTTTTATTTCTGCTGGGACCATACGCGTGCCACTATTTTCACCGCGACGGAAATTGAATCTGCTCTCCGCGCCGGCGAAACCTGGCGCACGGACGTACGCGCCGCGACGGGAAAAATTTCCGTGACCACCACGGCGGACGGCGAGACCGTGAAAATTCCCGGGCGCGGCGGCAGCGTGGTTTACCGTTTTGGCGGCGGCGAGCTGCGCCGCGAAATTCCGACTCGGCACTATTCCCGACTGCTCTTGGAAAAGGTCAAAATCTCCGAAACCAGAGCCACGCCGCGCGCCGGCGTGACCGCGTGGCGCTGGGAACTGGAAGTGACGCCGCGCCGGAAAGAGGCGCATTTCCCGCTGCTGTTCACATTTGAAGCCGCGCAACCGACGCCATGAAAACTCACCCTCAGATTTTCCGCAGGCAAAACGAGGCCGGCATGGCCACCGTGGTTTTCATCGCGCTGCTGGCCATCATGATGATTCTCGTCACGGCGGAAAGCCGCGCGCTGTTTCACCTGCATCGCGAGGTGAAATTTCTGGAGCAGCAGCAGATCAAGCGGCTCGACCATTCCACCACCACCAACGCGGTTGCCACGCCGATTGCTCCAACCAAATGAAAAACGTCCCGACCATCGCCGTCACAAAATTAAAGATGATGAAGCAGTCCATCCGCTGCCTCGTGTTCGGCCTGCTGGGATTGCTGCCGCTCATCGGCGTGCCGTTTGCGCTGGCGGCGCTGTGGGCATCCTACCGCGCCCGCCGGTTGGAAAGGGAGTTTTGGAATCCCGCGAAACCGCACCGCGTCATCGGGCTGGTGAGCGCCGCGTTCGGCGCGCTGGTCTGGAGCTGCGTGGATACGATCCTGATTTATCACGCCTGCAATCGCTACGTCAATTCGTAGCGCCGGCTCATTCCTTCGGCAGTTTCTCCTCCACGATTTCGCAGAGGGCGTGATACAAAACTTTCTGGCCTTCCTGAATCCGCGCCGTCACGGTGCCGGGCACAATCAGATCCATCGTCGCAATTCCCTTCGTGAAACCGCCGTCGCGGCCGAGGAACGCGATGCTTTCGACGCCTTTTTTCTTCGCCTCTTCCAGCGCGCGAACAACGTTTTTGGATTTGCCGCTGGTGGTGATGACGATGAGCACATCCCCCTTCTCCGCGAGGCCCCAGACCTGCCGTGCAAAAATTTCGTCGGCGTGATAATCGTTGCACACGGCGGTCATGAATTCGCCGTTTGCGGTGAGCGAAATCGCGGGATACGGCCGGCGGTCGTCCTTGAAGCGGCAGAGAAATTCCGTGGCGAGATGCGTGGCGTCCGAGGCGCTGCCGCCGTTGCCGCAGACGAGGAGTTTTTTGCCCGAGGTCAGGCTATGCGTGAGGATTTGCGCCGCGCGTTGCAGCGGTTCCTCCAGCGCGGACAGGCTGCGCAGCGTGGCGATGGATTCTTCGATGGCGCGGGACAGATGACTCATGCCGAAAGTCTATGCAGAAGCCCGCCGCCGGGCAAACTGTGAAATGGGCGGGTGCAAAAAAACGCTTCCGGCTTCAGTAGCCGGAAGAAATATGCGGATGGTTCAACAGCCACATCAATGCCACCACCAATAAAACCGCCAGTCCCCCGAAAAATATGGTGAAAAACCGGATTTGTCTTTGGTGGGCGGATGGTTTCCTTTTTCGCCTCACGGCTCACAACCTATTGCAAACAAAGGCCGCTGGCAAACAATTTCAGTTGAGCAACCGGGTCAGCAGCGGGGCGATCACCAAGGCCGGCAAGTAATTCGCCAACTCCACGCGACGGACTCCCAGCACTACCAGCGCCGTCACGCAGATTACCAGGCCGGCGGCGGCGTTGACGGCGGCCACCGCGTGATGCGTCTCCATCCATGGCTGTGCAAAAATGTGGATGGCTGAAGTGAGTCCGCTGAAAAAGAAAAACACCGGCACCGCCGCCAGCGCCACCGGCCAGCGGAAAAACTTTACAAAGCTTGCCATCGCCAGTCCGTCCATCACCGCCTTGAGACCGAACGGGAAGAAATAATTCCCCAGTCCGTCCGTGACCGAGCCGAGCCAGCCCAACGGCGCGGCGCAGAACAAAACGGTCGCGGCCATCAGCCCGTCGAGCGGGCGACCCGGCGGTTTTTTTTCCGCGGCGGCCAGCCGCTCCGCCGCGCGGCGGCCCAGTCGGTTGGAGATTTTTTGCAGGCCGAGCAGTTTGCCGAGCAGGCTGCCCAGCACCACGGCCAGCACGGCGAGGCCAAGCTGTTTCAGGCCATTGATGAAACCGCCGCCGACATTCAGCCAGACCAATTGCAGCCCGCAGAACGCCGTGAACGCGCCCAGCGCCGACCGCAGCCAGTTTTGCGTGCGCGCCGAAAAATCGCCGCGTCCGGCCAGGCCGAGCAGCCCGCCGAGCAAGATGCCGAGGGCGTTGAGAAATGCGCCGATCACGCGCCGATTGTGGCGCGGCGGCGGCGCGAAGGAAACGAAGAAAAGTTTCCTTTCGCTGGCATGAGTCCTAGAATTTGCGTCTTGATGTCCGCCGCCAAAAAAACTTCGCCGTGGTCGTGGGTGCCATCGCTTTACGTCGCCGAGGGATTGCCCTACGCGCTGGTGATGTCGGTGGCGCTCGTGCTCTACCAAAACCTCGGCGTGCCAAACGCGCAGAATACTTTTTTTGTCGGCCTGCTTTACCTGCCGTGGGTTCTCAAGCCGCTGTGGAGCCCGGCGGTGGACATCCTGAAAACGCGGCGCACATGGGTTTGGACGATGCAACTGCTCGTCGGCGCGGCGCTGGCCGGCGTGGCGTTCGCGGTGCCATCGGCGCATTTTTTGCCTGCCACATTGGCGTTTTTCTGGCTGCTGGCGTTCGCCTCCGCCACGCATGACGTGGCAGCGGACGGTTTTTACCTGCTCGCGTTGACGGAGCATGACCAGGCGTGGTTCAACGGCATCCGCACGACGTTCTACCGTGTCGCCGGGATTCTGGCGAAAGGCCAGCTTGTCATCCTCGCGGGAATTTTGGCGGCGCAGTCCAATAATTTTTCCATAGCGTGGTCGCTGGTCTTCGGCCTCGTCGCGGCCATCGTTTTGTTGCTGGGAATTTATCACCGCTGGATTTTGCCGCGACCGGCCGGCGACCAAGCGGCTGTCGCCGGCAGCAAAAACTTCCCTGGCGAATTTTCCAAAACCTTCACCGCATTTTTTCAAAAGCCGGACATCGGCGTCGCGCTGCTGTTCCTGCTGGTTTACCGTTTCGGCGAGGCGCAGTTGATGCCGGTGACGCAGTTGTTTTTACTCGACGCAAAAACCCACGGCGGCCTCGGCCTGACCAACGCGCAGGTCGGCTTCGCCTATAACACCGTCGGCGTCATCGCGCTCATCACCGGCGGGCTGCTCGGCGGATTTGCCATCGCGCGGCGCGGCCTGAAATTCTGGCTGTGGCCGATGCTGCTGGCGATCCATCTGCCGGACGCGGTGTT
>CAYUGC010000042.1:0-20477 GCA_964444085.1 uncultured Bifidobacteriaceae bacterium
CATGGCGCAAAGCCGCGGGCGGGAGCTGATTGATAAATTGCCGGACGTGGATCTGGTTCTCGGCACGCAGAAATTCCATCGCGCGGCAGAATGCCTGGACGAAATTATTTCCGGCGCGCGCGAAAAAATCGTGGACGTGGCGGAAGAGGAAAACAGCGAAGCCACAATCCGCGAACACCTCCTCAACGGCAGCGCCAAGACCTCCGTATCCGCTTTCGTGAGCATCATGCAGGGCTGCAACCAGCATTGCACCTTTTGCATCGTGCCCTACACGCGCGGCGAGGAACGCAGCCGCACCATTCCCGACATCGTCGCCGAATGCCGCGAACTTGTATCGCGTGGCGTGCGGGAAATCACTTTACTCGGACAGATTGTCACAAGTTTTGCCAAGCGCGATGTGCCGGTGTGCGATGGCAAGTCTGGTTTCGTCCAACTGCTCGACGCCGTCCACGAGATTGAAGGCTTGGAACGCATCCGCTTCACCTCACCGCATCCGAAAGGCTACGGCGACGATTTGGTCGAGGCTTACGCGCGGCTGCCGAAGCTGTGCGAGAGCGCGCACATCCCGCTGCAAAGCGGCAGCGACCGCATCCTGAAACTGATGCACCGCGGCTACACGCGGGAGAAATTCCTCGGCATCATCCAAAAATTGCGCCGCGCCAAGCAGGGCATAGGTATCACCACGGACATCATCGTCGGCTTTCCCGGCGAGACCGAAGAAGACTTCGAGTTGACGCTCTCGCTCTGCCGGGAAGTGCAGTTCGACAACGCCTATATTTTCAAATACTCCGAACGCCGCGACACGCCCGCCGCGACCATGCCCGACCAATTGCCGCAATCCGTCCGCGAGGAACGCAACGAGCGCCTGCTGAATCTCGTCAACGAAATCGCCGCGAAGAAATACGACGCCTTTATCGGCCGGCAGGTGCAGATTCTCGTCGAAGGGCCGAGCAAGAAAAACGCGGCGCGCTACACCGGCCGCACCCGCTGCAACCGCATCGTGCTGTTCGACGGCAGCGCCCGCCATCAGGGCCAGCTCATGGACGTGAAGATCGAGCGCACCGGCTCCTTCACGCTCTACGGCGACCCGGCAGTGGTGAATTTGTAAAAGCGTTGCCATTCTTTCCGGCGCGGGCAAAATGGCGGCATGAATTTCCGCGACAAACTCATCGCGTGGGACCAGTTGCCGGCCTGGCGGAATAAAATTCGCGCCAGCGGTAAAAAACTCGTCGTCACTAACGGCTGCTTCGACCTCCTACACCTCGGCCATGTCACCTATCTGGAGAACGCCCGCAATTTCGGCGACGCCCTGCTCCTCGGCGTGAACAGTGATGCTGCCGTGCGCGGCTTGAAAGGCCCCAGCCGCCCCGTAAATTCCGAATCCGACCGCGCCGCCGTGCTGGCCGCGCTGCAAAGCGTGGACGGCGTCTGCATCTTCACCGACACAACGGCCACGAAATTCCTCGCCGCCGCCCAGCCGGACATCTACGTCAAGGGCGGCGACTACACGCTGGAAACCTTGAACCAGGACGAGCGCCGCGCCGTGGAGTCGGCGGGCGGAAAAATTGTTCTCGTTCCATTCGTTCCCGGCAAATCCACGACCGGCCTACTGGAAAAAATTTCACGGCTGTGAAAATTCTCGTCATCTCCCTCGCCGGCATTGGCGATACGCTGATCGCCACGCCGCTCATCCGCGAGCTGCGTGAAAATTTCCCCACCGCGGCGATTGATGTGCTGACGAAGGAAGCCGGCGGGCGGGACTTGCTGGAGAGCAATCCGCACGTCAACCGCGTCTTCTACAAAAATTTGATGAAGTGCGGCAAGTTAGAAGCGCTGCAATTTTTTTGGTCGTTGCGGCGCGAGGGTTATCAGCTTTCCATCAACACGCACCCGCAAAGCCGCACCATCTATCGCATGGTGGCGTGGCTGGTCGGCGCTCAGGTGCGCCTCAGCCATGAATATGACCACTTCAACTGGCTCGACCGCTGGCTGGTGACTGGCTCGCTGCCGCAGGATTACACGCGGCATTCCATCGAAAACAATTTTGATTTTCTGCCGCTCATCGGCGCACAGAAGAAGCTGGCGGCGCATGAAATGGAATTTTTCCTATCGGCTTCCGAGGAACGTTTTGCCGACGATTTCTTGGTGAAAAATAAATTATTCGGCCAGAAAATCCTCGGCCTTCATGTCGGTTCCGGTGGCACGAAGAATCTGCCGTTGAAACGCTGGCCGGTGAAAAATTATGCCGGGTTGGTGCGGCAGTTGAACAAAGAACGCCCGGACATCCGGGTTTTGCTTTTCGGCGGACCGGAGGAGGCGAAGGATCACGAAATCGTGCTGGCGCAGGCGAACCGCGAATTGACGCGCGAGGCGAAGACGAAAAACCTGCGCGAGACGGCGGCGCTGATGAAGCGCTGCGGCGCGTTTTTGAGCGTGGACACGGCGTTGATGCACATCGCGGCGGCGCTGAAGGTGCCGAACCAGATCGTCATCGAGGCACCGACGCTGAACGTGACGAACTGGCCTTACGGAAACCAGTTCACGCTCGTGAAAAATCCAACCGTGAATGGGCGCGGTCTGGATTTTTACCGCTACGACGGCGGCGACATCAAAGGCACGCGCGATGAACTCATCGCGGCGATGGAGTCGGTGAAGGTCGCGGACGTGTTCGCGACGGTGACCAAGCTGATTTGATCAGAGTTTGAAGCCCGCCGCCTGCGCGTCGTTGGCGAACATCTTGACAGTGTCCAGCGAGAGCGCCGACAGATCCATGCCAGCCATCTTCTGCGCCTTCGCCAGGATGTCGTGCGGCACGGTGACAATGTGGGAGCCGCAGTCATTCGCCTGGAAGATGTTCAGCACTTCGCGCACGCTCGCCCAAAGCAATTCCGCCGCCGGCAGGTCTTTCAAGACCGTTTTGCTTTGGGACATGATGGCCACCGGATCAACGCCCGTGTCCGCAATGCGTCCGGCAAAAACGGAAACGATGGAGGGCAGCTTGGGATTCAATGCCTGCGAAACCCCTTCCACCTGCGCCAACGTCAGAATCGCCGTCACATTCAGCTTCACGCCCTCGGCCGCCAGTTCCTTGACGAGTGGCAGCGAGGATTCGTCGCGCGTGTTGGTGATGGGAATCTTGACGTAAACATTTTTGCCCCAGCCGTTGATCTTCAACGCCTGGCGTTTCATCTCGGAAAACTCATCGGAGAAAACTTCCAGCGACAGCGGCTTGACGGTGATGGTCTGCAAAATGTCGCGCGCGAACGCCTCAAAATCCGAGATGCCGGCCTTGCGCATGAGCGTCGGGTTCGTCGTCAATCCTTGAATGAGCGGATTGGCGTTTAGTTCCAACATCCCCTTTTTGTCAGCGCCATCGGCGTAGAGTTTCACTTTCAGATCTTTGAGCGTGCGTTTCATAAATTTATTTACTGTTTTGGGTTAGAATGATGTCAGCAGCCTCGCCCAGATGGCGAGCGGAAAAATCTGGTTTCTGCCTCAATTCTTCCGCATACCCTCGGTCAATAAAGATGGTTTTGCAACCGGCGGCATGGCCGCAGTCCACGTCGCGCCAGCGGTCGCCCACCATCCAGCTCTGCGACAGATCAATGTTCAATGCCTCTGCCGCGTGCAACAACATTCCCGGTTTTGGCTTGCGGCAATCGCAATCGGACAAGCCTTTGCCGGGATGAAAACAGACTTCCACGCGGTCAACCGGCAGTTGCGCCGCCATGTGCGCGTGAATTTTTTCGACAACTTCCTGCCGCAAGGTGCCACGACCAACGTCCGGCTGATTGGTGGTGACGATGAGCAGAAAACCGGCGGCCTTCAATTTCGTCAACGCGGCAGGAACTTCGGGCAGGATTTCAAACTCGGCCAAAGTGGTCGGCGGATACGGCTTGCCGTCGCGCTCCAGCGCGCGGTTAATGACTCCATCACGATCAAGAAATACTGCGCGCCAAACTTCTGACTTCTGGCTTCTGACTTCTGACTTCACTTGGTGGATTCCCATTTCGTCTGCGCCACTTTCAATTTGGGATGCGACACGAACAAATGCCAGATGACCGCTTGAAACGCCTCGCTGTGCGGCGTGACATGCGTGGGATTCACCGTCGGCACAATGACGCAGGCGTTCGCCTGTTGCGCCGTGTAACCGCCGTCGCGACCGACAATGCCGATGACCGACGCGCCGACGGATTTGGCAACTTGAATCGCACTGACGAGATTCGGACTAACGTTCTTTTCCAAATTGCCGCCACCGACGGAAAAAATCAGCAGACCGTCCTTCGCATTGATACGACTGCCTTTCAGCCACTCGGAGAAAACCGTCGCCCAGCCTTCGTCATTGGTGCGTGCGGTAAGTTCGGACACATTGTCAGTCGGCGCGTAGGCCTCGAAACCGCAAATCTTGCGAAAATCATTCACCGCATGGCCGGCGTTGCCCGCGCTGCCGCCGACGCCGAGGATAAAGAGGCGTCCGCCGCGCGCACGGATGGCGGCGAGTTCATCGGCAGCCTTTTCAATGGCGGCTTCGTTGAGTTGCGCCGTGACCTGCTGGACTTCGGCGAGAAATTGTTTGGTAAAGCTCATGCTAATTTCAAATTACGAATTTCGAATGACGAAGGGAAGCAGAGTTTATTTCGACCGCAAAAGAGTTTCCAGCTCGGCCAGGCCGGCCGGCGAACCCATTTCGTAAAATCGCTCCGGCACTTCGTAGCCGGCCAGTTGCTTTTCGCGAACAAGCTTGCCCATGACTTCGGCGAGGTCGAATTTATCATCCGCTGGATACGCATTAAATACGGATGCTTTGAACAGGCTCAGCCCGTAGTCAATATGTCGCATCTCCGGCAGCTTGGTCTTTTTGTCATAGACGACAATCTCGCCGTCGGCAAACACCACGTTGCTCGCGTCGTAAAGACCTTCGTTGCGATATACCGTCATCAAGCCCAGTTTGCCGCTGCGATGAAAAAACTCCGCGACGGGCGCGTAGGGAATCGGCAGATACGAATCGCCGTAGAGGATGAAAAATTCCTCGCCCAACTTCGGCAACGCACGTTTGATGGCGCCGCCGGTGCCGAGCAATTTCTCACCATCGAAGGAATAGTCCAGCTTGATGCCGTAAGCCTCGCTGCCAAATTCGCGCTGGATCATCTCGCCGAGAAAACCGATGCAGAGAACGGCGTGGCGGATGCCCTGCGCGTGCAGCTTTTCCAATTGATGCGCGAGGATGGGCCGGCCCGCAACCGGCACGAGCGACTTGGGTATTTTTTCCGTGATGGGCCGCAACCGCGTGGCGAGTCCGCCAGCGAGAATGGCGACGGGAATTTTTTCCAGCGACGCGCTCACGAGATGACGAGTTTTGTGCCCTCGAAATCAAACCGGAAGCGCACTTCTTTCAAGCCGCTTTGCCGCATGGCGTGACGCAGCTTGGCCTTGTCTTCCGCGTAAAACATCAGGAAGCCGCCGCCGCCCGCACCAATGAGCTTGCCGCCTAGCGCGCCGTTCGCCAGCGCGAGGTCATACCACTCGTTGATTTTCGGATTGCTCATGCCGCCGCTGCGCTGTTTCTTGCGCTGCCAGTGCACGTCCATCAGCCGCGCGAACTCGTGGAGATTTCCCGACTCCAGCGCGACCTTGCTTTGCAGGCCGAGGTCTTTGACGAAGTGCAGGTTCTCGATCATGGACTTGTCGTCTGATTTCGATTTCACGTCCTGCTCCTTCAAAATCGCCGACGCGCTGCGGGAATAGCCGGTGAAGAAGAGCAACAGATTATCCTCCAGATTATCGCGCGTCTCATCGGAAACTTTCAGCGGCCACGCCTCAACCTTGCCGTCCGGCAAGAAGTTAAAGCACGTCAGACCGCCGTAGGCCGCGATGTATTGATCCTGCTTGCCAATCGGCTCCTTCAGCCGGTTCAGTTCGATGTCACACGCCTGCGCGGCGAGTTCGGCGGGATGCACGAGATTTTTTTTGTGCGCATGCAACGCCTTGAGCAGCGCCGTCGTAAAACTGCCGGACGAACCAAGTCCGGTGCCGGACGGAATGTCCGCCATCGAGGTCAGTTCGAGCGAACGACCGTCCATGTCCAGCGACGCAAACGCCTCGCGAATGATCGGATGTTTCAACTGCGCCGCGTCCGGCACGCGTTCCAGTTCCGAATATTTCACGATCAAATCCGGCACGAACGTCTCGTGCAGCGTCAGATAGACATACTTGTCAATCGCCGCCGCGATGAGGAAGCCGCCGAACTTCTCGTAATACGACGGCAAATCCGTGCCGCCGCCGCCGAGGGAAATCCGCAATGGTGATCTTGCAATAATCATAATTATTTCTGAGTATAAATTTTTTCAACCACCGCCAGTGCAGCCTTCGCTTCTTTCAAGCCCGGCACCGGCGTCCGCTTCAGTTTGATGTCTTCAAAAAATTCTGCCATCTCGATTTTCCACGATTCGTCACCGCGCGGAAATTCATGGATCGTCGTCTCCGGCGGACCCATCTGCGGCAGCATTTTGTAATACGTCAGCCGCTCGATGCCATAGCTGCCGCCAAGTCCTTCCCAATGCAGCTTCGCGTCGCGCCCGTAGATTTCGAGGCTGAAAAGATTTTTCCATTCGCTGCAACTGACGTGCAGCCACGCGGTGTTGCCGGCGGCGTTGCGCAGGCTGAGAAACGCATTGTCATCCACCGGCATCTTCCAGAAATATGTCGTCGCGTGGCCTTCGACTTTCGTGAACTCGCCGAGGAAAATTCCTGCCAGATCAATCAGATGGACACCTTGGTCAATCAATTCGCCGCCGCCAGAAAGTTTTGGGTCCGCGCGCCATTCCTTTTCGTAGCCGATGCGACCGCCCTGACCGTAACGCCCGCGCACAAACATCATCGGCCCCAGCGCGCCGCTGCGGAAAAGCTCCAGCGCCTTCAAACAGGCCGGATGATAGCGGTGATTGTAACCGACGCGGACGAGCGCGCCGGTTTTCTTCGCGGCAGCTTGCAGTTCTTCCAATTCCGTTACGCTGATGCCCGCCGGCTTTTCGACGAGAACGTGTTTGCCATTTTTCACCGCCGCCAGCGCAATCGGCGCAAGCGCGGCATTGATCGTGGCAATCATCACCACGCCCACATTCGGCGAACTGACGGCCTGCTCGAATGATTCGGTGGCAATGCAACCGGGACTTTGCGCCGCAATTTTTTCGGCGCGTTCAAGCTGCGTGTCGCACGCGATTGTGACGCTGCCGGGCGGCAGCAGGTTCAACCGCTTCTGGCCGATGAGGCCACAGCCGATGAGGGCGACGCGCGGAAAAGATTTTTCGTTTTCAGACATGGCGATAAATGAATGACTAAATCCTAATGACGAATGACTAAATAATGTCCAAGCCCCAAGGCCAAACAAGGGCGTTCTCCGACATTCGACATTCGAGATTATTTAGGAGTTCGGATTTAGTCATACGTCATTCCCACTTTTGGCCGCGGTCTTCCGGCACGATGCGGCGCAGGCAATAGATGTCTGACTTCGCCAGTTCGTCGCGGTGTTTCTGCAAATCCTTCCACGGATCCCATTGCGCGCTAATAAGCTTGCCGGTGATGCCGTCGCTCTCCGCACTGGCGAGATAGACCGCAAGACTTGCGCCGAGTTCTAACGGCACCGCGCCTTTTTCCTTCCAGCCTTTGTTCTTCTCAAAAAAAGCCGCGCCGACTTTCTCAGGGCCGGCGGCGAGAACTTCGTCCACCAACCGCGTCGCGAGCGCGCCGGGCGCGATGGCGTTCACGTCCACATGAAACGGTTTCAACTCTTCAGCCAGCGTTTCCATCAGCCGCACGACGGCCGCTTTTGAGGCCGCATAGGAACTGATATTGGGCAGAGGATTCGTCGCTCCGCCGCCGCTCAAGACGACGATTTTGCCGCGTCCAGCCTTTTTGAAATGTGGAATCACCGCGCGGCTCGGCAGCAAAACGCCGAACAAGTTGATATCAATCGCCATGCGCCACTCGTCGAGCGAAACGGATTCCGTCGGCCCCATCGGCCCGTAAATGCCGGCGTTCAACACGAGCGCATCAAGCACACCGAGTTCGTGCAGCGCGAAGGTAACGAGTTCGTTAACCTGCGATTCATTGGAAACGTCGCAAGTCTTGGCCGAAATTTTTTGCGCGGGAAATTTCTTGGCGAGTTCGTCGCGCGTGGCGGACAACTCTTTTTCGCTGCGGGCGCACAGCACAATGTTCGCGCCTTCGCGCAGGAAATGTTCGGCAATAGTTTTGCCGAGCCCCTGGCTGCCTCCGGTGATGAGCGCGTTGAGATTTTTGAGTTTCATGTCAGGCACGACCAACGGAAAGATGCTCGACGCCGGGGATGGTTTTCAATTCCTTTTCCAGAAAACGATTCGCGTCCACGAACACCGGCGAGCGCATCTGCGGAACGATTTTTGCCCAATCCGCCTGCCGGAACTGCGGCCACTCTGTGCAAACCGCCACGGCTTCCGCACCGGCCAAAGCACCCGCAATGTCGGCGGTGAGTTCCGGGAGCGCTGGCATCTTGCCGGCGGATTGGAAAGCCGGCGACTCGCCAGCACGGATGCCGGCGCTCCCGGCAAAAAGTTCGCCGGGCAAAGTTTTCACCGCCGGATCAAAGGCGGAAACCCTCGCGCCAGCGGCCAAAAGTTGCTGGCACAATTCCACGGCGGCACTGCGGCGGAGCGTGTCGGTGTTCGTCGTGTAGGTCAGGCCGAGGACGGAAATCTTTTTGCCGCGCAGATCGCCGAGACGCGATTGCAGGCGACGGAACGCCCAGCCGCGATGTAAATCGTTGCTTTGCTTGATGGCGGGGATGACGGAAATCTTCTCGCCATTGGCTTCGGCTAGTTTTGAGAGCGTGACGACATCGCGCGCGAGCGTACCGCCGGCAAACGGGCCGCCGGGGCCGAGATACGCCTTCGGCCCAATGCGCGCCTCGCTCTTGAGACCGACGGAGACCTCCTTCGCATCCGCGCCGGTGTGTTCGCAGAGGCGCGCGACTTCGTTGATGAAGGTGATGGAGAGAGCGAGAAAGGAATTCAGCGCATGCTTGACCATTTCCGCCGATTCAGTGCGCATGAAAACCGTCTGCACTGCGAACGGCTTGAAAAGCTGTTCCAGCAAGGCTTTCTTCGCGTCGGTGCGGATGCCAACGATGGCGCGCTCGGCCTTCTCAAATGAATCAATCGCCTTGCCCAGCCGCAGGTTTTCCGGCGAGCAGGCAAAATGAAATTGCGGAAATTCCTTTTCCATCTTGGCACAGGTGCCTACGGGCAGTTGCGCGGAAATCAAAACCAGTGCGCCGTCCGGCAGCGATGGCAGGGCGCGACGCAAATTGCCGAGGACAAACTCCACATCCGACTCGTCGCTCTCGTTCACCGGCGTGTCGTAGGTGAGCCAGAGAACCTCCGCGTTGGCGCAGGCGATTTTCGGATCGGTGGTGAACGAAAGTTTTTTTGCGGCGAGACCGGCGGCGAGCAGTTCGTTCAAGCCCGGTTCCAACAGCGGCGCCTGGCCTTGGTTCAGTTTGGCGATGTTAGCCGCGTCGAAATCCAGACCGACCACGTCAAAATGCTTCGCACAGCATGCCGCCGTGACGCTGCCGAGATGCCAGAGGCCGAGGACACAGATGTTCATGCGGCGTTATTTGTGGCTGCGCGTTTCGTAAACCCACTGATTTTGCTGGAGCCATTGGAGCGTGCGAATGATTCCCTGCTCGATTGTCAGCGTGGTTTTCCAGCCGGTGCTCTGGATTTTTTTGGTGTCGAGGAAGATGAACGGGTTGTCGCCCACCCAGCCGCGGCTGCCGCCGGTGTATTCCAGTTCCGGCTTCAGGCCGAGCGCGCCGCCGATGTAGCCGATGGAATTGTTGACCTGCACATATTCATCCGTGCCGAGGTTGTAGATTTCCACGTTGTGCCGGGCGCTTTGGGCGGTGCCCAGATTCATCACATGCAGCATCGCGCCGACGCAGTCCTGCACATAGAGATAACTTTTGCGCTGCGAGCCGTCGCCGAGCACTTTCAGCCGGTCGGGATGCTCGAGCAGTTGTTTGTAGAAATCGAAAACGTGGCCGTGTGTGTAACGTTCGCCGACGATGGAGACAAAACGGAAAATGTAGCCCTCGAATTTGTAACCTTCGCAATACGCGGCGATCATGCCCTCGCCAGCGACCTTGGACGCGGCGTAAAGCGAGGTCTGGATGGGAAACGGCGCGTCCTCCGGCGTGGGAATCTGCTGCGCCTCGCCATAGACCGACCCGGTGGAACTGAAGGCGATGCGCCGGATGCCGTTCGCGCGCATGGCTTCGAGCACATGATAGGTGGCGATGGTGTTTTGCTGGAGATCCTTGCCGGTGTGGTTGAGACCGAAGCGCACGTCGGCGTTGGCGGCGAGATGAAACACCGTGTCGCAACCGGCCATCGCCTTGGTCAACGCGGGCAAATCAAGATTGTCGCCTTCGACAAGCTGGAAATTTTTATCCTTCAGCGCACCCTCGATAAATTTCCGCTGACCGGTGGAAAAATTATCCCAGCCGACGACGGTCTTGCCGTCGGCCAGCAGCCGGTCCACGAGATTGCTCCCGATGAAACCGGCCGCGCCGGTGATGAAAATTTTTTGCATGACAGGCTTAAAATTTAGAGAAACAGCCTTCCGGCGGCGAGTGTTTTTGGCGGAAATCTGGCTTGACGCACCATCCGTCCTCCCACAGCTTGCCTTTATGAAACACCTCCTTTGGGCTCTTGCTGGTATTTTCATCTTGGGCACGCCCGGCCAGGCGGTAGAAACATTGAAACCCGCCAGTCCGCAGCCATACCGCCTCACCGCCGAATTGCGCGATGGTTCGCGCGTGGTGGGCGCGAGCGGGGAGGAATATTTCCACTTTCACTCACCGCTACTCGGCGACTTGAAACTGGCAATCCAAGACATCCGTTCGGTGGAATGTGTTTCCAGCAACGCCGCCAAGCTGGTCACCGCGCAAGGCGACCACCTGATGGTTTCATTTGCGGATTCCAGCCTGCCGCTTAAAACCAGCTTTGGAAAAGTGGATTTGGCAGTGGCGCAAATTCGGAAACTGACCCTTTCCGTAGCTGGCAACGGCAGCGTGCACCGCCCCGGCCTGGTGGCCCTCTGGTCCGGTGAGGGCGACGGGAAAGATTCCGCTGGCAGCAATGACGCCGAATTAACGGATATAACATTTACTGATGGCAAAGTGGGTGCGGCTTTTTCTCTGGAAAATGGCACAATCAAAATTCCGGGGAACAGCTCTTTGAATGTGGGATTGGGCGGTGGCTTCACCATCTGTGCTTGGATAAAACCGACCGATGTATCAAAGAACAATCCCATTTTCGAATGGGTTCAAGACGGCGTCCAAGGCGGGACTCAATTTTATATCTATCCGCCACATGGCGGTCCCGGATCGCTTTATGCAATGATGTCGGACACTGACGGCTATCCACACTACTTTTCCGCCCCCAGGGTGATTGTTCCCAATACGTTTCAACACGTGGCGTTCACCTACGACCGCGCTTCCGGCTTGGGACGGATTTTTTGCAATGGAACCATTGTGGCGCAGCAGCATCTCGGCAATTTCACCGCCCAAACCGCCTGCAACCTGTATCTCGGCAAACGCCCCTTGATCAATGGGGAAACCTTTCAATTCACTGGCCTGTTGGACCAGGCAGCCATTTACAACCACGCCTTATCCTCCGACGAGATTCGCGAAATTTGCACCGAAGAGAACACCGGTGAGCTTCCGTCTGCGCCAACAAGCCCGGCGTCGGCCATGTTTCGCAACACTTTCAACGGCGAATAAAAAATTCCAGTGGACGACCTTCAATTCGTATTTGCCGTCAAGCTCGGCTATGCTGCAAACTTCAGGCCGTTTTTGCATGACTAACATCATCCTCAATAAAATCCAAGCCGCCATGGCACGCTCGCGGCAGGCGGGCATCAACCGCTGCGACGCTTGGGCCGGCCAGCTCGCGGCGAACTCCAGTCCGACAGCTTGCTTGACGTAGGCTGCGGCGACGGCAGCCGGTTGTTCAAGTATCTCACGGCCATTCCCAGCGAGTTTCACGGCGTCGAGGGAGCGCCGGACTTGGAAAAACAAAAGCTCAAAATCAGTTGACTCAAAGAAGCTGTAATTATATAAGATTTGAACAGTAATCTAAACGGGTTCCAGCGTAAAACACTTATGAGAACATTATTTGCACTCCTCACGCTTTGTATTCTTAATTCCCGGCTAAATGCGCAGGTTGCTTTCAGTCTTTCCTCCACATCATCTGTAGGCAGTTCGCCAGTCGTGGTCGCCGTGGCAGATGTGAGCGGGGATGGCAAACCGGATTTGATCAGCGCGAACTACGGGGTCAACACACTCACTGTGCTGACCAACAACGGAACAGGAGGTTTCGCGCTCGCTTCTTCCCCCAGCTTGGCCACCAGCCCCCGCTGGGTCGCTACGGCGGACGTAAATGGAGATGGCAAAATGGATTTGATCAGCGCGAATTTCGGTGGCGGAGGTGGTAATACCCTTTCAGTTTTAACAAACAATGGGAGTGGTGGTTTTGGGTTGGCCGCCTTGCCGGTAGTGACCAACGCACCTTATTCGGTGGTGGCGGTGGACGTGAACGGGGATGGCAAAGTGGATTTGATAAGTGCCAACACCGACAACAAGCTGACGGTGCTCACCAACAATGGAACCGGCGGCTTTGGGCTGGCCGCCTCACCAAGTCTTGGAGGCAACCCACGTTCGATAACGGCGTTCACCAACGTTAATGGCCGGGTCGACATAATCAGTGCAAACCAAAATAATAACAATCTTTCCCTAATGACCAACAATGGGAACGGCGGTTTTGCGTTTGCGGCCTTTCTGTCTGGCGGCAACCAACCTCTCCAAGTCGCCGCCGTTGACGTGAACAGAGACGGGAAAATGGATTTGGTCAGCGCGAATTACGGGAATAATACCCTTTCGGTGTGGACGAATAATGGGAACGGTGGTTTTGCGCTGTCATCGTCGCCAGGGGTCGGAAGCCAGCCTTTTTTTGTCGCGGCGGCGGACGTAAATGGGGATGGCAAACCGGATTTGATCAGCGCAAATTACGGGGACAGCACACTTACGGTGCTGACCAACGATGGCAAAGGCGGATTTGTCTTGGCCATCACATTGACTGGGGCTAACCATCCGGAATCAGTTGCGGCAGCGGATGTTAACGGCGATGGCAAACCGGATTTAATCAGCGCAAACAGCGGCAACGACACCGTTTCAATTTGGCTGAATAGCACGCCATTCCCCGTTTCGCCACAAAATGCAACAGGCACAGCGGTTATTTCCTATGGCTTTGTAGTCAGCGTTAATGTAAATAACGGCGGCTTTGGTTACACCAACACTCCATTGGTGCGATTGATTGGCGGCGGTGGTAGCGGCGCCAGCGCCACCGCAGTGGTCAGCAATGGTGTGGTAGTTGAAATCACGATCACAAGCAACGGTTCTGGTTACACCAATGCACCGGTGGTGTTTATTGATCCACCGTATACCACCAACCCAATGCTAAAAATCGCCCCCATGTCGTTCCTTTCTTTCTCCAATCTCACCGTGGGCGGTGCTTACCAGCTACAGCAGTTGGCAAAGTGGTATTGGACGAATCAGCCGATCAGCTTCACTGCCACGAATACCAGTTTCACACAGATGGTTCCCGGCGTCGTAGGCAGCGGAAATTACCGGCTGGCATTGAGTCCGGTGCCAGCACAGGCGTTTGCCACGGCCGTTGTTTCCTATGGGTTCGTGGTTCACGCCACCATCACCAGCGGCGGTTCCGGCTACGTCACCAGTCCAGCCGTCAGCATCGTTGGCGGTGGCGGCACTAATGCCACGGCAGTTTCTCAGATCTCCGGTGGCGTGGTGACGAACATCCTTATTACGAACACTGGCATGGGCTACTCGGGAACACCCACGATCAAAATTGACCAACCACCTGCAGCCTCATTGTCGCCGACGGTCTCGCCGGTGATGAGGCTGGACGGCTCGCTTTTAGCTCCATATCACAATTATCAGATTCAGTTCAAACCAGACGTAAGCGGAACATGGGAAAATTGGAATGGTGGATTGTTCAGCCCAACTGACGTGACCAATTCACAATACGTTTTCGTCACGAGTGGCTTGGGTTTCTTCCGTTTGCAATATGTGCCGTAAATGTGGCTTTGCCTAGGTTTGGTGGACTATTGCGAAGCGTATGAAACACGGATGCGGTCAATAAGCGCGTTATCACAACCGGAAATTCCGTCGGGAATACGTGCGATCTGCATCGGCTGATAATTGCCGGACATCTCCTTCACCGAGTGTTGCCTTGGACCTAATCATGGCACCGACGTTGCCCAGTGTTTCAAGGCAATTTGACAATTTGCATACTGCTTGGCCTGCGACGTCCGCGCTCTGGCAATATCCGCGTTTGTAAATTGAGTTTGCCTTCGTTCCCCCCCACAATTCACCCATGCTAACCGGTCCAATATATTCGCCCCGCGTCAGCATCATCATGCCTACGCTAAACGCCGGGGCGATTTTGGAAAATTGCCTCGCGTCCGTCGCGCGGCAAAATTATCCGCGCCAGCAAATTGAAATCATCCTTGCCGACGCGCACTCCACCGACCGCACGCGCGACATCGCCAAAAAATTCGGCGCGACCGTCCTCGACGACCACGGCAAAAACATGGAGGAAGGCAAGCGCCTCGCGCTCCAGCACGCCACCGGCGAATACGTCGTCTTCGTGGACGCCGACAACGAGCTCACGCACACGGATTATTTTGCGCTTGCCGTGGACGCGCTCGCCAAGAATCCACAGGCCCTCGGTTTGGAGGCGTATTATTTGGCGTCGCCCAAGATGAGTTCGTTCTGCGCCTATCTCACCGCGCTGCTGCACATCAGCGATCCAGTCTGTTGGCTGATGAGCGCCAATCCGCACCTTGTCGCGCGCGACGGCGAGGTGGAACGCTGGACGCTGCCGGAAAACACTTTTTCCTACCCGCTCGGCGCGAACGGCTTCGTTTTCCGCCGCGCGGATTTGCAAGCCGTGCAGGCGAACGAAAAATTCCAGGACACGCACGTCGCGCTGTTTTTGATGAAAAACGGCCAGCGCGAATGGCTGCGGCTGCGCGGGCGCGGCGTGCATCATTATTACATCCAGACGCTCGGGAAATTCGTGCAAAAGCGCCGCCGTGCCACAGTGCATTTTCTCCGCGTGCAGGAGGAGATGCCGGTGAACTGGATGAAGGAAAAACCGCCGGTGCCGTTGTGGCTGGCGGCGTTTTATTGCGTCACGTTTTTCGGTCCGCTGTGGCACGCGCTGCGCGGGATTTTCCGCGACGGTGATTTCCGCTGGCTCTGGCATCTGCCGGCATGTCCAGCGAGCGTGCTCGGCAACGTCTGGGGAATGTGGACTTACAAGCGCCGCGGTCAGGACAAATCGCTCATCGCCGAACTACAGGTGAAACAATCATTGAAAGGAAAATAATCCGTGCCGCCCAAAATCCATTTTTTTGCCAACGGCGTCTTCACCACCAGTCTGGCGGGCGGGGATTTTCATTTTTTGGAACTGGCCAAGGTCGCCGCCGCCGAGGGTTTTGTGGTGAATTATTTTGGCGGCCACGCGCTCAAGGAAGCTCTCGCGCAACACCAGATTCCCGGCACCGTCACGCTCACCGACGACGCAGCGATCGGCAAGGTGAACCAGGCCTCGCTCGGCGGACAATGGGGAATGTTCCGGGATTTTTACAGGCGCTACCGGCGCACGATGCAGTTGCGTTCGCAGATTGCGCCGGAGGATTTTGTGTATGCCGTGAGCGATTACTGGTTCGACGTGCTACCGGTCGTGCGCTGTGCCGCGCGCCGCAAGCTGATGGTGCTGCACATGCTCGCGCCGACGTTCGGGCAGTGGTTGCGGAATCCGCGCCCGGCGGCGCTGCATTATTTTTTGAGCCAGAACCATTCGCTCAAAACCTTCCGCCGCAGCGGCGGCAAGCTGCTTTACATCCATCCGAACATGAGACGCGGCCTGCGGGAACACGGTTTTTCCGACGCGCAACTGGATTACATTTCCGCCGGCTGCGACGTGCGGGCGGGCGAGGCGGTGCCGCCTCAACCGAAGGAATTTGATGTCGCCTGGATCGGCCGCGTGCATCCGCAAAAAGGAACGGACGACCTGGTGGGCACGCTGGCGTTTCTGGCCGGCAAGGTGCCGGATTTCAAGGCGGTGCTGATCGGTCGGCTCGCGGAATTGAAACCGCGTTTTGAACAATTGGGCATCCTGAAAAACATCACGCTGGTTGACCGCGTTTCGGAGGCGGAAAAATTCCGGTTGCTGAAGTCGGGCCGGATGTTTTTGCTGCCGAGCCGCTACGAAGGCTCCGGCTCGTCGGCAGCCCGCGAGGCGATTGTCAGCGGCCTCGCGGTGGTGGCCTACGAACTGGATGTGTTTCGCCCGGTGTTCGGCGACCTGCTGCGGTATGTGCCACCGTTTGACCTCGCGGCGTTTCAAACCGCCGCGCTCGACACGCTGGTGCAGGTTCGTTCGGGGAAATTCCAGCCGGACGCGGCGGGCGTGACAGCACTAAAACAGACGTGCGCCTGGGATGCGGTGGGAAAACGGTTTGTCCAAATCCTGCGGACGCTGCCGGAATAAATTTCCCCGGCAGAAATCACTTCAGTTTTTCACGGCAGCGTTCCAACAATTCCATGCTCGCGAGCGCCTCGCGACCGCTGCATGGACGGATCAAATCTTTCACGTCACCGAACAACAGCGCCTCGGTCTCCTTTGTAAATACGTCTTCGCCGTCGGTGTCCACGACGGTTTCCTCGGTGTCACGCTGCCCCGCACCGGCCATCCAGCCCCAGCGTTGGCCGCGCAGGTATTTTTGCCGGCCATAGCTGCGGCCCCGGCCCTCGATGATGCCGTAGCCGTCCTCGCCGTTGATTTCGATGCGGAACGTGCTGCGCCATTTGACGACGGAGAGCTGAAGATTCACGATGCTGTCGCCGCTGCGCATCAAGGCGTGAGCCTCCTCCTCGATGCCGGTCTGCCAGAAACCGCGCCAGCCGAAAGCGCTGCCAACTTCAAGACCGCCGGGAAAAATGCACTGGCACAAATCCAAAAGATGAATGCCGGGGTCAATCAGAACGCCGCCGCCGGCCTTTTGCGGATCAAGCTTCCAGCCTTCCTTGTCCTTGGGATTTCCGCCGTGGCCGAGCAACATGCTGACGGAGATGACGCGGCCAAATTTCTTTTGCGCCAGGTCGCGCAGCGCGGCGGAGATGCCATCGTAAAACCGGTAGTTGCAGCCGATGTAGAGCTGATCCTGGCGCACTTGGCTGGCGGCGATGACCTCCGCTTCGCGCAGGTTCCGTCCCATCGGTTTTTCCACGAGCACGTTAAAACCCTTGGCCAGAGCGAGCTTCGTCAAGCGCGCCGCCTCGTCGTGCGGCGTGGAAATAAAAACCCAGTCCGGCGCGAGTGAAAAAACCTCCTCCATCGAGGCGGCAAAACGCAAATCCCGCAACGCATCCGGCTTGATTTTCAGGAACGGATCATGCACCGCACACAGCTCGACATTGCGCCCGGCCTGCGCCAGTTGCTGCACGGCCTTGATGCGCTCGCGACCAATAAGGCCGGCGCCAATCTGGCAGATTTTCAGGTTTCGATTCTTCGGAGTTTCCATTTTTTGTCGTCCACTTTGGGGCCGTTCAAAAAGTCCCGCCAGTTGTCGCGGACATGAACAAAAGCCCCCGCGAAGCCGCAGCTTTCGCAGGTGAGAAATTCCCGCACAAAAGTGACCGGCTCGCTGATGGCCACCGTGGTTTTCACCTCGGCTCCGGCGGCGCGAATCTGCTTGAGCATGGCCGTGTCGTTCGCGCCAGGCGCGAGGCAGACCGCCGCGAAATCGCCCTTGCCATTCAAGTCTTCCTGAATGTTTTCAATGGCCCGGACCGTCGCCACCTTGGACGCCGCATACGCCGGAAACAGCGGGTAAGCGTAGGCCGCGCCGCCGCCGCCGAAGGCCACGATGCGGGTGAATTTATTGGCGAGCAGCACAGGCAACAGCCCGGAATAGACCGCCAGATTGCCGAGCAAGTTGATGCGGTAACATTCTTCCCAGCCCGCGAGATCCTGATAATTTTGCGGCCCCAGACAACCCGCCGCGAGCACCAGCCCGATGCGCCGGAAATTATTTTTTTGAGACCATTCCTCCATGCGCGTTTTGACGGCTTCCAACTGGCCGACATCGGCAATGATGCTCTCGGCACTGCCGCCGGCTTGCATGATTTCAGCGGCGGTCTTTTGAGCGTTGTCGGATCTTGAAAGACAGACAACGTGCGTTCCGCGCACGCCTAAATCCAGGGCGACAGCCTTGCCAATCCCCTGCCCGGCTCCGGTGACGACGACGCAGTCTAGCTTGTGCATTTCAGGAAATTTTGGGCGCGAGCTTCGCGTCCGCCGGCAGGCGCAGGCCGGCGGCGGCGGCGGGATGTTCCGCGAGCCAGTGCAGGATGCGGTTGATGGCCAGACGCACCGCCTCGTCGGAAGATCGCGGCATCGGGAACCCAGCTTGGGCGAGCTTGGAGGAATCCATCCGCGACTGCGGCACGTCGCCGGGCCAGCCCTGGGCGGATTCGCCGTAATGGATTTTTGTGCGGCCGGAGAAGCCGAGCTGCGCGACCAGTTCGTTTGCGATGAAGCGCACGTTCGTCGCGCCGCCGGGCGCGAGGTTAAACACATCGAACTGCGAGGCGGCCAGCGCCGCGCATTTTTTCTGGCCGAACATTAGGCCGGCCACCAGGTCGCGGACATAGACGTAAGGTTTGGCCTGATGACCGTTACCGAGGACGGTGAGGTCGCCGGAGTTTTTCACCAATTGCCCGATAAAATCGAAAACAACGCCATGCGTGGTGCGTTCGCCGGTGATGTTGCCGAAGCGGAAAATAA
The DNA here is from genome assembly GCA_964444085.1 of uncultured Bifidobacteriaceae bacterium. Taxonomy (GTDB): domain Bacteria; phylum Verrucomicrobiota; class Verrucomicrobiia; order Limisphaerales; family UBA11358; genus UBA11358. Next base: position 18,978 of record CAYUGC010000042.1, read on the forward strand.
TCGCGCTCAAGCCGAATGTGCTGCAAAACGCGGAAACCAACGCCTCGGACGCGACCTTGCCCGCGCCATACAGGCTGATGGGCAGCGCCGGGCCGAGCTTCTCATGCGTCACGGTTGTGCCCACGTCGCCATAGACCGTGCCGGAACTGGAAAAGACGAGGCGCGGCACTTTTTGCCGGCGCATGGCTTCGAGGACGTTGTAGGTGACAATGGTTTCCTGCTCGAGGTCGAGCCGAGTATTATCCAAGCCCCAGCGCGCGTCCGGATTGGCGGCGAGATGAAACACCTGATCCACGCCGGCGAAGTGCGGGAGGATTTTTTCCAGCGCAAGCAGTTCCAACTCGTGAATTTTTAGCCGCGAATCCTGAGCGTGGTGTGCGAGAAATTCGCGGCGGCCCGAGGAAAAATTATCCAGCACCCGGACTTCCTTGACGGACGGGTCGGCCAAAAGGACGTCAATTAGGTGCGAGCCGATGAATCCAGCACCTCCGGTGACAAGACAGGTCAGCGATGAATTTTCTGGCATAAAAGCGAATTATATTCGCCGTGTTAGTGCCGTCAATAAAAGACGGTTGCGGGATTTACCCGCTTGACCCGTCCGCGCAGCAAACGCAAACTTCCGGCATGAGAAAATCGCTTTTCTTCATGGCCAGCGGTTTGCTGTGGCTGGCGATGAGTGAACTCACGGACGCCGCGCCAACAGCGGTGGACAAGGGCGTCCCCCAACTGACGGTGGAATTGCGCGACGGCTCGCGCGTGGTCGGGCAAAACGTGGACGGACAGATGAAATTTCACTCGGCACTGCTCGGCAATTTGAAGCTATCCATCGGCGACGTGCGCAGCGTGGAATTCACCGCCACCAACGCCGCAAGGCTGACCGCCGCCAACGGCGATGTAATGGCCGTGCAGATTGCTGAGACGCAAATCCCAATCCGCACCAGTTTTGGCAAGGTGGAGTTGGCGACGGAATCCATTCGCCGGCTGGCAGTTTCCGAGACCAGCACAATTAGTGGCAAACCTCCGGGCTTGGTCGCCCTGTGGTCCGGCGAAGGCAACGGTAACGACGTGGTGAATGGCAACAACGCGGTCTGGACGGACGCCGCCTACACGGACGGAAAAGTGGGGCGCGCGTTTTTGATGAATGGAACAAGCGCTTTCGCCCGCGTTTCCAGCAGTTCAAGTTTGGACGCCGGCAAATCCGATGGCATGACAGTAACAGCGTGGATCAAACCATCGGATGTGGATGGTCTGCATCCCATTATGGAATGGAACAACGGCGGACCATATCTTGGCGTGCAGTTTTGGATCGGGCACAACCCAGGAGATCATGGAGTTCTTCAAGCTTATGTCGTTGGTGTGAACGGCCAGCCGCACGGTTTAAGTTCGCGGCCAGCCGCAGTGGTCACAGACCGTCTTCAGTTCGTCGCCTTCACTTACGACAAGATTAGGGCGTGTTAACACTAATTGACTTTTGTGGGGAAAGTGAGCAAGTTGTGGTTA
>CAYUGC010000043.1:0-20393 GCA_964444085.1 uncultured Bifidobacteriaceae bacterium
GATGCAATTTGCCGAGCGCGCGGCGGCGTCCGGGCAGCGTGAAATCGGTCGGCTCTTTCGGCAGCGCGGCTTTCATTTCCAACTCCTCGCGGCGCGAAGCGAGCGCGGCTTCGAGTTCCACCTTGGCGGCGTTGATGAGTTTGCCGGCGGCGGGCTTTTCCTCTTTCGAGAGCGTGCCGAGCTGTTTCATCAGCGCGGTGAACTTGCCATTCGGCCCGATCCATGCGCCTTTGGTCTGCTCCAAAGCAGCGAGGTCGGCAGCGGTCTGGAGTTCGACCAGCGCGGTTTGTTTGAGCGGTTCGATGTCGTCGAGAAAAGCCATATTACAGGTTGAACAAGCTAGGGAAAACCGACGGGAAAGGACAGTGAAAACAACTGCATGCTCCGGCTTGTGGTGATTGGCGGCGTCTGGTTAACTTTGGTTAACATTAGAACCCCCGTGCAAAATACCGTTTCTGGCACATTTTATTTATTGGTGGCATTGAGGCTGGTTTGGCGGAAGTCGCCGACGGCCTCCTCATTTTTTATTGTCCTGACCGGTCTCATTCCATTGGCGGCGGCAGAAACCGGGCCGACAAATGCTTTTTTGGACCAGGCGGATTATTCCCAATCCTGGCAGGTGACTTCCTACTCGAAGGACGCCGACCTGGCGCATCAACGATTTTTCGACATCGCCTTCACACCAGACGGAACCGCGTGGCTGGCGGCGAATGACGGTCTGCGCCGGTTTGACGGATTTGCCTGGCAATTATTCGGCACGAACAGCGGCCTGCCCAGTTCGTTCACGCGGGCGGTGTGCATGGACCAGCGCGGACAACTTTGGGTGGGATCGGACGCGGGTGCGGGCACCTGGAATTATCAACGGCAGAAATACGATACGCACGGTTCGCCGGCCGGGCTGGCGAATGGCAACGTGCGCGAGATTGACCAGGATCCCGATGGCACGCTTTGGTTTGCCTGCGACCAGTGGCCGGAAACCACCGCCAAGCTGGGCGGGTTGAGCCGCTTAAATCCCGAGTCCGGCGAATGGACGACCTTTCACCAAACCAACGGCCTGCCGATGGATTATGTCATCGGCTATTTCCGCGATTCCACAGGCCGGCAGTTTGCCTTCACGCCACACGGCTGGGCACAACTGCAGGACGGCAAATGGGGAACGCCGGCCAATCCCGGTTATGACGCGGAGAATTGCGTGTTGCAGATGGCCGAAGCGCGGGACGGCACGTTGTTTGCCCAAGGTGAACACACGCTGCTGACGCTGGCCGACGGCCGGTGGCAACGCCATCCCGAAAGCCGAACCCGGGTGGTATGCGCCACCCGGGATGGAGAAATGGCGGCGGTGGAATACAACCCCGAACACAGCCAGCTTTGGTTCAGCCTGTGGGACGGACACCAGTTTGTCCGCGCCTCGGGCACGATTTCCTGTCCAGAGAACACCCGTTTGTATCATTTACGGGAAGCTCCGGATGGCGCGCTCTGGTGCGTGGGCACCGGCACCGTGGTGCGCTGGGATTTTCACGCGGGAAAATGGACGCTGTATCCGCAACTGCCGCCGCCAAATGGCACGGATGCGCGGGGCCGGGTCTGGTTTGCGGGGGGATCCAACCTTGTCGTTCTGGCCGGCGAGCATTTTCAAACGCTGGCACCGGGAAAGCTCCAAGCGTGGAACGAGGATGGCCAGGCCATCATCTGGGATGCGAGCCAAAAGCAAATGATGGCGACCGACCCGCAGGACCCGACCCGGCGCACGCCGGTGGTGACGGGATGCACGACGATCAACACCATCCATCCGGGAAAAAACCATGATTTCTGGATTCTCGGCGAAGACAAAAACGGGGATGGCGTGGTCGCCCATATAGACAATGGAAAGACCAAGACCATCACCCCGCCGGAATTTCAGGGACGGCAACTGTCGTTCAGCGCGCCGTTGTCGGCGACACAAGTCCTGGTCGTTGCGCATCAGCGGGAAAACAATTTGTATGGCATCGCAAAGGTCGTGGAGGACAAGGTGGAATGGCTGCCGTTTGCGCCTGCGCCGCCGCCGCTGACGTATCCCAATCTGCTTCTGGGTGCCGGGCGGATCTGGTTATACGGCTATTTCGGGATCTACGAACAATCCCTCACGAATGCGAGCTGCTGGCAGCCGGTCACCGCGCTGCCAGATAACGGCTTTGGCTGGGCTTTGGCCAGTGACGAGGAATTATTCATAGCCTTTTCCGGCGGCCGTTCCGGCCACGCCGGCGGCGCACTGTTTGCCTCAAATCAATGGAGCCGAATCTACGGCGAATTCATCCATCCGACGCTGGGCACCGACAAGAAAACCATTTATCTGGCCAGCCGCAACGGCATATTTATCCGCCGCCAGCCGGGCACGCTGGATTTGGAACACCTGCAAGTTCCCAACGACATCCCGGTCGACATAGTCGTGCCCGATCAATCGGGAAATCTCTGGCTGGGCACCGCCGAGGGCACTTTGCTTTACCGGCCAGACCACACTCCGCCGCACACCCTCGTGACCGCTTCGACGGTGGAACTGAAACGGGGAACGCCGCTACCCGTCACGTTTCGCGGCCAGAAACGGTTTGAAAACCTCAACCACCCGGACAGCTTCCGCTACGCCTGGCGGATTGACAACGGCAACTGGTCAGCTTTTGAAGCGTGGCCGGGGGAGGCGTTGAAACTGCCGTCCATGCGGGCGGGCGGCCATGTGCTGGCGGTGCGGGCGCGGGACGTGGACGGCAATGTGGATCCCACGCCGGCGACGATGAACTTCTCCATTTTGCCGGAGCCACTGCAGAGCCAGCCGTGGTTCGCACCGCTGGTCGTGCTGGTGGGAATTCAGCTGGCCTGGCTGGGCTGGCTGAGCCTCCGCCACGTCCGGCAGATTGCCAGCACAAATTCCGCCCTGCGCCAGGAAATCGCCGTCCGTCGTCAGGCGGAAGCCGAACTGGCGCGGGCGCGCGGCGAACTGGAACTCCGGGTGATCGAGCGCACGGAAAAACTGACCCGCTCCAACCGGCTGCTCAAGCATGAAATCGTCGAGCGCCGCCAGGCCGAGGAACATAAACGCCAGCTGGAGGAACAGTTGCACCAGTCGCAAAAAATGGAGGCCATCGGCACGCTCGCCGGCGGCATCGCCCACGATTTCAACAACATCCTCGCCGTCATCATTCCGTATTGCGACCTCGCCATCGAGGAGATGACCGAACGGCCAGACCTGCAGGAACACCTCCGCGAAGCGCTCAAGGCCGCCCACCGCGCCAAGAAACTCGTCCAACAAATCCTCACCTTCAGCCACCGCCAACAGCAACGCCGACAGGTCTGTGAACTGCAGCCGGTCGTGAAGGAAGCCATGATACTTCTGCGTTTCGTGCTGCCCAGCACCATCCAGATGTCTCATAAAATAAACCGCACCCACCCGGTGCTGGCGGACCCGACACAGGTTCATCAGGTCCTCATGAACCTGTGCGTCAACGCCCAGCACGCCATGGAAGGCCACCAAGGCCTGCTGGAGGTCGGCTTGGATGAACTGCTGGTGGATGAAGTTTTATGCAAACAGAACGCCGATTTGCATCCCGGCCTTTATGTCCGGCTCACCGTGCGGGACAACGGCTGCGGTATTTCTCCGGAAAACCTCCAGCGAATTTTTGAACCCTTCTTCACCACCAAGGAAGTTGGCAAGGGCACCGGCCTGGGGCTGGCCGTGGTGCATGGCATCGTCCGAAACCACAACGGAGCCATTCTGGTCCAAAGCCAGGCCGGCCAAGGCACCGAGTTCCAGATCTTGTTTCCCGCACAAATAGAGACGGCGAATGCGAAGCACCAGCCCACCAGCCAACCGCCAGCACCGGCCACCGGCGAGCATATTCTGATCGTGGATGATGAACTGCCCATCATCCATATCCTCAAAAAACTGCTGACCCGCGCCGGATACCAAGTGACGGCCCACACAGATCCATGCGCTGCGCTCGAAGATTTCCGCACCCACCCGGCGGACTTCCATCTAATTTTGACCGACCTCACCATGCCCGGCATGAACGGGCTGGAGTTCGCCGACAAGATCCGGGAAATCCGGCCGGACCTGCCCATCCTTGTCGCCACCGGTTATAGTGGCGACCTCATCACAGAAACACAACTGGCCGCACACCCCAACATCTGCAAAATTGTCGAAAAGCCGTTGAGCCCGGAAAGCATCCTTCGCCTGGTTTCAGAACACCTTCACCCGCGCGGTCCGGCATAAGCCGGCGCGCCAGACATTCGCAAAAGCAAAACGGGCGAACCTTTGCAGGTTCGCCCGTCGGGAATTTTTAAGGAAGGGTCAGGCCTTGGCCAAGGTGGCGGCGGGCTTGTTCTTCAGCGTCGCCTTGACGAGGTTCACGATTTCCGTGAACGCGGCAGCGTCGGTCGCGGCGATATCGGCGAGCACCTTGCGATCAAGCTCGATCTTCGCAGCCTTGAGTCCTTCGATGAAACGGCTGTAGGTCAGGCCAGCTTCACGGACGGCGGCGTTGATGCGGATCTGCCAGAGATAGCGGAACGTGCGCTTCTTGACGCGGCGGTCGCGGTAGGCATATTGCCGACCATGATCCACGGCGTCGGAGGCGTAGCGGTAAAGTTTGGAACGTTTGAGACGGAAGCCTTTGGCGGCTGTCAGCATTCTCCCGCGACGTTTGCGGGAGGCAGGTGAATTGGTAACGCGCATAAAATTCTAGTCGGTTGGCACGCTCACTCAGCCACGATGGCTGAACGGCAGGCTCTGGGTGATGCGATAAGCGTCGGTCTTGTCCACGACGACGGCCTTGCCGAGGCTGCGGAGGCGCTTGGCGTTTTTGGTTTGAGCCAAGTGACGGCGGCCGGCGCGGGAGCGCAGAACCTTGCCGGTGGCGGTGATCTTAAACCGCTTGGCGACGGACTTGTTCGTTTTGATGCCTTTGGGACGACGCATAAATCAATAGTATCTCTAAAAGAGTTGCGAAAAATACCAGCCATGCGTTTTGGTAGCAAGCCTGAATTTGAAACAATTCGATCGAGGCGCCCCGCCGTAACCCATACTTGCCTATTCCAGTCCAAAACAGTCAACTTGAAACACACCATGAAACTGACCCTGACCCCGCATCCGAAAACCTTCCGCGCCCTGGCGACAGGCCTTTGCCTGGTCACCGCCAGCGCCTTTGCCGGGCAAACCGTCTTCAACGTCCGCGATTTCGGCGCCGTCGGCGACGGCACGAACCTCGACAGCCCGGCGATCAACCAGGCGATTGATGCCGCCGCCAAGACCGGTGGCGGCACCGTGCTGGTGCCGGCGGGAACCTATTTGAGCGGCTCGCTCCATCTCCGGAGCAACCTCCACCTGCTACTTGACGCCGGCGCAACCATTCTCGGTGCGCCGCAGAAATTGAAGGCCTATGACGAAACTGAACCGTTTCCGAGCGGCGCGTTTCAAGATGGCGGACATTGCTATTTTCACAACAGCCTGATTTGGGGCGAAAACCTGACGAACGTTTTCATCACCGGCCACGGCATGATCAACGGCGGCGGCTTGGAGCGGGACCCGAAGATTCTCGACGAGATGTGCGGCTTCAAGCATTTCGGAACGCCGAACACAAATTCTTTTCCGCCCGTCCGCATCGGCAACAAAGCCATCGCGCTCAAGCTTTGCAAAAACGTCGTCATCCGCGACCTCACGATTTTTCACGGAGGACACTTCGCGATTCTCGCCACCGGCTGCGACAACCTGACGATTGACGGCGTGACGATTGACACCAACCGCGATGGCATGGATTTAGATTGCTGCCGGAACACCATCGTCTCCAACTGCCGCGTGAATTCGCCGATTGACGACGGCATCTGTCCGAAAAGCACGATGGCGCTCGGCGAAATGCGGCTGACCGAAAACCTGACAATCGTCAACTGCCAGGTCTCCGGCTTTGTGGAAGGCACGCTGCTCGACGGCACCATGAAACCGCACAAGGGCGGCCTCGGCCGCATCAAGTTCGGCACCGAGGCCAGCGGCGGCTTCCGCAACTGCACCGTGGCCAATTGTACGTTCCGCAGTTGCCGCGGGTTCGCGCTTGAGGAGGTGGACGGCGGCATTCTGGAAAACATCACCGTGAACAATCTTTCGATGACCGATGTTTACGACTACGCGATTTACCTGACCACCGGCAAACGCAACCGCACACCCGATGTCAAGCAGTCCAGCCGCATGAAAAATATTTTGATCTCCAATGTCATCGCCGACGGCGTGGAAAAAATGAGCGCCATCCAAATTTGCGGTCTGCCTGAACAGCCCATCGAAGGCGTGCGGCTGGAAAACATCCGACTCATCAGCCGCGGCGGGGGCACGGAAAAAGACGCCGCCCGCGAACCGAAGGAACTGGGCAGCGGTTATCCTGAACCCAGCGGCTTGGGCACGCTGCCGGCTTACGGAATTTTCGCGCGCCACGTGAAGGACTTGGAACTGGCCAACCTCCACCTGAATTTTCAGACGAACGATTTGCGGCCAGCGATGAAGTTTGCCGACATTGACGGATTAGAAATTGATAACGTGAAATCGCAGGTGGCCGACGGCGTGAACACTGCCGTCTTTGCTGACAACGTCAGCGGCCTTGTCATCCGGAATTCACCGTTGCTGAAAAAGTAATTGCCGCAAAAAAGCGCAAAAGGCGCAAAACAAAAACGGTTTCAAGTCGTTGTCACCGCTGCTAGTTATTTTCTGCGCCTTTTGCGCTTTTTTGCGGCCCAAGAAAACCTTATTTCGTCATCGGCCAACCGGCGGCGACCATGCCTTTGTAGCCGCCGATGAGCGAGTGAACTTTTTTGTAGCCCATCTTTTGCGCCGCGTCGCACGTCATCGCCGAGCGAAAACCACCGCCGCAATACATGATGATTTCCGCGTTCGCATCGGGATAAAGTGTTTCCAAGTCGCGCTCCAGAATCCCCTTGCCCAGATGCACCGCCTCGACCGCGTGGCCCGCCGCCCATTCGTGGTCTTCGCGCACGTCAATCAGCACCACCTTGGGATGCGCGGCAAGTTTGGCACGCGCCTCGGCCACAGAGATTTCGCTGACGTTCTTTTTGGCGTCGCCGACCAGCTTGAGAAAACCGGGTGAATGATCCATGCCGGCAAAGTAATTTTTTCCGCCCGCCCGTCAAATCAAATTCCCGTTCAACCGCTTGGCCAAGCCGGGGAAATCACCCCTTGCAATTTCCCCCAAACCGGGGAAATGTCAGGTATGAATCCGACCCTGGACAAACTGGGCGGCACAACCATGGGCACGGCTAGCCATGCGCATTTGCTGGTGGCTGAAAGCGGCGGGTTGATCGCACGAGAAAGCCCTGAAGCGGTGATGGAAGAAGTGGAGTTCCGGGCGACACACGTCAGTTCCGTGCTGGCGGAAATGTTCGAGGAAATCGAAACCGGGAAGCACGACAGCTTCTGGGAACCGGAAGCGACTTGATTGTCCGCGAGTTGAAGAGCAGTTGGAGCGGCACCGCCCGATGCCGTAATAATGGAGTGTGATTTTCATTGGCAACCATCCCCCGCCTCGCTTAACTCGCCGCGTGTCGGAAAACACGGAAAACAAAAACAACCCCGCCATCGCCGGCAGCTTGCTGCTCGTCGTCCTGCTTTGGGGCGGCAACAACGCCGGCACCAAGTGGCTCGTCGCCGCGTGGCCGCCGATCTTCACCGGCATGACCCGTTTCCTGTTCGCCGGCATCATCCTGCTCGCCGTGCTGCGCTTCACAAATCTGCTCGGCGTTTTCCAACCGCTGAATGCCAGCCAGCGCCAGCAGCTCTGGTTGCGTGGCGGCTTGAGTCTCGCGGCCTACACCGTCGTTTTTTGCTGGGCGCTGCGGCTCACGGCGGCCTCGCACGTCGCGCTTTACATCGGCGCGTCGCCCATCTGGGCGCTGCTCGTCGAACAGCGCCCGCAGAAAAACTGGTCAAGCGTCCGCCGCTACGGCGCGGCGCTGCTGGCGGTCAGCGGCGTGCTCGTGCTGTTCTGGCCAGCGCTGAAAAATTCCAGTTTCAACCTCGCCGGCGAATGCTGCGGCCTCGCCTCCAGTCTGCTCTGGGCGAATTACAACCACCAAAGCCGCATCCTCTCGCGCAACATCCACGGCGTCGAAATCGCGGCAAACGCCATGTGGATGTCCGGCGTGTGGCTGCTGCCGTTGGCGGTCATCGAAGCCGCTCGCCACGGCCTTTTGCTCGATGCGCCGCACCTCGGCGTGCAATCGCTCGCCATCCTGTTCGGCGGTGTGGTGCCGTATGCGCTGTGGAATTCCGCGCTGCGCCACTGGCCGACCAGCCGCGTAATGCTCTTCAATAATTTCATCCCAATTTCCACGACCACCTGGGCGCACTTCGCGCTCGGCGAACCGATCACGACGACGTTTTGGACGGCGATGATTTTGATCGTCACCGGCGTGGCGCTCGGCCAGATGGACTGGGCCAAGATATTCAAGGAGCCAGAAAGCTTTTGAAGCGAAATCCTCCGCCTCATGATGCTCATCTTATCCTCGAAAATTGAGGATGACGAGAATGACGAGAATGAGGATGATAAAAACATGGACGTGAAAAACCTCAATGAAGCCGTGCCGTTCACCACGAAGGACGGCTCGGAAATTCGCGAGCTGCTCGCACACCGCAACTCCGCCATCCGCAACCAGAGCCTCGCCGAGGCGCGGCTGCCCATCGGCGGCGCGACGCAGGAACATTTTCATCCGCGCGCCGAGGAGATTTACTTCATCACGCACGGCACCGGCAAAATGCGGATTGAAAACGAAACGCGCGATGTGAAACCCGGCGACGCCATCGCCATTCCGCCGGGACAAAAGCACAAGCTCTGGAACACCGGCAACGAAGTCCTGCGCCTGCTTTGCTGCTGCGCGCCGGCCTACGAACACAGCGACACCGTCATCACGGAAAGCTGAAACCGTCAGCGAGACTTTTTCAGCGCCGCCCGGATTTTGCCCGGATGCTGGCGACAATCGAGCACGCGAAAAACCACCACCGTGTCGCCAGTTTCAAGCTGGTAATAAATGGCATAGGGAAACCGTTTGGAAAGCAAACGGTGAAGGCCAAAAACCTTGTGGTGAATACCGGCATACAAGACCAGCGAATCAATGTCCGAGAAAAGCGAATCGAGAAAATAGTTACCGAGACCGGCGGCCTGTTGTTCGTAAAAATCCCGGCCGTCGGCCAGATCGTTGAAGGCGGACGTGAGCAGGCGGATTTTCATTCGCCCCGACGCAGTTTCGCTTTGGCCTCGTCCCAATCGAACAATGCCTCCTCGCCACGCGCCCGACGTTCGGCGGTTTCCCGGAGCGCGGCGGCGTGCCACGCGGGCGATTCAAACTCCGCGTCGTTCCGGCTCAAGTCATCCCACAGGATTTCCATGAGCCGCAGTTTTTCCTGCCGGGGCAGTTGCTGAATTTCAAGCGCACTCATGTCTTCAGCATGAATCCGCCGCCGCCAAAAGGCAAACGCTGATTCACCGAAAAAGATTTTTGACCGCGCACCGGTTGCGGCCTACGCTTCACTCCATGCGCGGAAACTTGGCGAAGGCATTTCACCTGACGAATCTTCAGGTGTTTCGCCATGCCGTCGCACCCAAATCCTACACCGATTTGCTCGGACGAAAACTATTCCTCGCCCTGCTCACCGTCCAGGGTCTCGGCGCGTTTGCGCTGATCACGCTCGGCGTCCTCCTAAAAAAACACCGTATGGCGCGCAGCGTGGTGCAGCCGCGCATCCGGCACGAAATCAACCGCGCCGGCGTGGCGCTGCTGCCGATGTTCATTTTTATCGCGCTCGCGCTGGGCTTCCTGGTCGTCGGCCAGACGGTTTCGGCGCTGGCGAAAGTCGGCGCAACGGATTATCTCGGCTCCACGATGGTGATCGTCATCGTCCGCGAACTCGGCCCGCTACTCACGGCGGTGCTGGTGCTGGCGCGCGTCGGCACCGCCAACGTTATTGAACTCGGCACCGCCCGCGCGCTCGGCGAAGTCGAGGCGCTGGAGGCGCTGGGCATTGACCCGGTGCATTACCTCATCGTGCCGCGCGTCATCGGCATGGCGCTGGGAATTTTTTCACTGACGATTTATCTCATTCTCGGCGCGCTGGCGAGCGGCTGGGTGTTTGCGTTTTTGCAGGACGTGCCGCTGACGCCGGGCGATTATTTCAAACAAATCACCGAGGCGCTGGGCTGGCTGGACTTCGCGCTACTGGCGCTGAAGACGCTGGCGTTCGGATTTTTTATCGCGATTGTGACGTGCTACCACGGCCTCGCCCAACCGCTGCGACTGGAAGACGTTTCCCGCGTGGCCGTGCGCGCGGTCACGCAAGGCGTCATCGTCTGCGTGCTGCTGGACGCGGTGTTCATCGTGCTTTATCTCGTGACATGAACGAAATCATTTTCAATCCGGCAGTTGTCGAAATGCGCGAGGCCAGCGTCAGCGCGCTGCGCGACACGACGCTGGCGGTTTTGGAAAATGTGAACTGGTCGGTGCTGTCGGGCGAATTCTGGGTGGTCGCCGGCCAGCCGCAATCCGGCAAAAGTGATTTGCTGCTGACCGCCGCCGGCTTGCTTTTGCCGGCGCGCGGAAGCTGCCACGTGTTCGGCTGCGAGACAAACGCGTTCGGCGAGGCGCAACTGGCGGAGCGCCTGCGCGTGGGGCTGGTGTTCGCCGGCGGGCAACTGTTCAGCCAGTTGACCGTCGCGGAAAACGTGGCGCTGCCATTGCGCTACCAAAAAAATATTTCCGCCGCCGAGGCCGCGCCCGTCGTGGCGGCTTTGCTGGAAATGCTGGAGCTGACGCCGTTCGCCGACCGCACGCCAGCCAATCTCGCGGCGCAATGGCGTTCGCGCGCGGCGCTGGCGCGAGCCTTGATTCTCAAGCCCGAACTGCTACTGCTGGACAATCCGCTCGCCGGTCTCGGCACGCGGGCAAGCCAGTGGCTGCTGGGATTTCTCGACCAGCTCTGGCACGGCCACGAGTGGTTGGGCGGCCAGCCGATGACGCTGGTCGCCAGCACGGACGTTTTTCGCCCGTGGCGGCACGCGCAGAGAAAATTTGCCGTGCTGGACGAAAAAAAGTTTTCCGCGCTGGGCGCGTGGAGTGAGGTGGAGGCCGCCCGCAGCCCCGCCGTAAAAGAATTGCTGGCCGAGCCGGCGGGCACGACAATGTGACAAGATAATTTTATGCCGCTGCAAGATCTGACACCGCAACTGCGCACGCGCCTCAACCGCATGGAAAAGGCCGTGGGCTGGTTTGTGTTTCTCGCGACCGTGCTGCTGCTGTTTGGTTTTGGCTACTACATTTACCACACGGCGGAGCGCAAGGGCTGGTTTCTGACGAAGGCGAAATTTGTCACTTACGTCCAAAGCTCGGCGGGGCTGAAGGTGGGCGATCCGGTGCTGATGATGGGTTTTCCCGTCGGCGACATCACACGCATCCACGCCATGCCGCCCGGCGACCCGCACAATGTCCGCGTGGAGTTCGAGGTGCGCGACAATTATTTCCGCTACATCTGGACGGGCGGCTCGTATGTGAAGGTGAACGCCGGCTTTCTCGGCCAGAGCGCGCTCGAAGTCACGCGCGGCACCAACGGCTACGCACTGTGCGTGACGCAGCCGATTGTCCGCAAGCCGATTCCCGAACTGGAACAGCTCGTCGCCGCCCAGCCGGGCGAATGGCAGTTGTCGCAATTTGTTTTTGACGCGCAGTCCAATGTGGTTTTCCAACCCTACCAGCCTTACGACGGACTGGTGCAATCCAATTTGGATTTGCTCGCCAGCCTGAATCTGGAATCCAATTCCGTTTTTGCCTACAACAACAAATCGCATTCGAAATCCATCGTGGCTGTCTGGAGTGAAAGCCTGCATCGCTACGTTGTTTATGACCACAAAACCGGCGGGCCGGTGGAATTGCCTGCGCAGGAATCTGTCCCGGTGGCCGAGCGCTTGGACAAAATCGTCGGCCAGGTGGAAACGGCGCTGCCAAATATTTTAAGCCTGACCAACAAGCTCGCCGCCGTGCTGGACAACGCAGCGAACGCCACTTCCAATTTGAACACCACGCTGGTCGCCGCGCAGCCGTTGGTGGAAAATTTTGCCGGCATCAGCGGCCAGTTGCGCGAGCCGGGCGGGCTGGCATTGTGGGCGCTCGGCACCAATTCCAACCAGCAGTTGGCAGCCGCGCTGACGAACGTGAATTGCCTGCTCGTGGACTCGGACACCAACCTGAACCAGCTCACGGAACAAATCGGCGCGACGCTGGAAAATTTGGCGGGCATCACGAGCAATCTGAATGTGCAGGTGCGCGCCAATTCCAACCTGCTCGGCGGCATTTCCCAGACGGTGACAGACGCGGATGATCTGATGCAGGGCTTGAAGCGCCACTGGCTGCTGCGGTCCGCGTTCAAGACCAAGGCCACCAACGCGCCAACGAAGAAGTAATCACGGATTGCCGTGGCGGAGCCGCAGCCGGTTCAGCATGGATTCCGCAAAGCGCTCGTAGGGCAGCAGCACGCGGCCGTGGATTTTGATTTCGTCAATCGTCGCCAGCGCCATGGCAAAATCCAGGTCATGCACGCTGCGCCCGCCCGACTCGCGCCGCAGCCAGCGCGTCAGGTCGGTGACCTCCTCGATTTCGCCGGCCACGCCGTGGAAAAAGGAAATGCCCCACTCATCATGGCGCTTGAAGCCTTCGCGCTCATCACGATTTTCAAACCACGCATCGCACAGCAAAATGCACACAGATCTGCGGGCGCTGGAACCCAGCCGGTAAAAGACCATTCGCGCGTTTGATTCCGAAAACATGTCGTAGGCGATTTCCAGCGCATCATCGGACGGCGGCGTGAACCGTGTCTGGAAACCAAGCCGCACACTGCCCGGCGTCACCGGCGAGGTTTCGAGGCAGAGATTTTCGGCAAAGACCCAGAGAATCTGGTCGGGCAAATCCTGCGCCCGCAGGCATTGCTGCCACGCAGCAAGCACCTGCGGAAACGGAGGCCGGGTGAATTTGGATTCGCTCATTGCACCAACTGAATGGCTTATTAGTGCCGGTTTTTGCGGAACCAATCAACAAATAAAGGAATCCCTTTTTCCGCCTTCACCTGCGGCTGATAGCCGAGCATCCGCCGCGCCTTGGAAATGTCGGCGAAGGTAATCGGCACGTCGCCGGGCTGAAGCGGTTGGCGATCAATGATCGCCGGCTTGCCGAGCGCGGATTCAATGAGTGAAATCAGCTTGTCCAGCCGGATGGTCTGCGATTCGCCGAGGTTGAATATCTCAAAGCCGAATTCCTTCCGCGTGCAGGCTAGAATGCCCTCCAAAATATCCGTGATGAACGTGTGATCGCGCGCCGTGCTGCCATCGCCGAAAACTGGAATCGGTTTGCCGGCGTCAATCAGCTTGGTGAATTTGTGGATGGCCAAGTCCGGTCGCTGGCGCGGACCATAAACCGTGAAGAAACGCAGCATCGCCACGTCCAAACCGTAAACGTGGTGGTAAGCGTGCCCCAGCGCCTCGCACGCCAGCTTACTCGCCGCGTAAGGCGACACGGCGGAAAAAATCGGGTCGCTTTCGCTGAATGGCACCTTGGCGTTGACGCCGTAAACTGAAGATGAAGACGCGATGGTGATTTTTTTGCAGCCGGTTTTGCGCGCGGCTTCGAGGATGTTCACCGTGCCTTCGACGTTCACGCGCTGATACAGCGCCGGCTGTTCCAAGCTCGGCCGCACGCCGGCGCGGGCGGCGAGGTGAATGACTTGATCGAATTTCATCGCGCCGAAAAGCTGGTTCACCGCGTTCACGTCGCACAGATCGCCGTGGACAAAAGTGAACGGTTTATTTAACGCCGCAAGTCCGGCCAGCGTGCGCCGCTTGATCTGCGGGTCGTAAAAATCGTTCAGGTCGTCGAAAGCTAAAACCTTGTGGCCATCCTGGAGCAACCGTTCGCAAACGTGCGAGCCGATGAAGCCCGCGCCGCCGGTGACGAGAAAATTCATGCCGCCACGCTAACAACGCCCGCGGTGCCTGTCGAGCGCGGTAAGAAGCGGAAATGCTTTGCCGCCAGACAATCGTTGCCGGCAAAAGAATTTGGTTTCGAGCGCGGCGGTTTTAGTGTTTCATTACGGACAATTTTGCAATGAAAGTCACCCTTAACTGGCTCAAACAATACGTTGATTTTAACTGGTCGCCCGAGGAACTGACCGAGCGGCTCACCATGCTCGGCCTCGAAGTCGAGGGCGTGCAGAAGATTTCCGCTGCGTTCGACGGCATCGTCGTGGCACAGGTCGTCACGCGCGACAAGCACCCCAACGCGGACAAACTCTCCGTCTGCCGCGTCAACGACGGCGCGGGCGAACGCATCATTGTCTGCGGCGCGCAAAATCACAAAGCCGGCGACAAGGTTCCGCTCATCCTGCCCGGCGCAACACTGCCGCCCAAGGCTGGCGAGAAGGAGCCGTTCACCATCAAGGTTGGCAAGATTCGCGGCGTGGAATCGCACGGCATGATGTGCTCGCACGAGGAACTGGGCATTGATCCCGAAGCCATCGGCCACAAGAAGGAAGACGGCTTGCTCATTTTGCGCGAGGACGCCAAGGTCGGCCAGCCATTCGCCGAATATCTCGGACGCAGCGGCAGCGACGTGGTCTATGACCTCGAAGTCACGCCGAACCGGCCGGACCTGAACAGCGTCATTGGCATCGCGCGTGAAATCGCGGCGCTCACCGGCAATCCGCTCCGCGGGCCGGAAATTAAACTCGCGACCAGCGGCGACAAGACGGCGGACTTGGTTTCCGTGAAAATTGAAGACGCGGAAATCTGCCCGCGTTACACCGCGCGTGTCATCAAAGGCGTGAAGATCGGGCCAAGCCCGGAATGGTTGCGCGGCACACTGGAAAAAGTCGGCATTCGCAGCATCAGCAATGTCGTGGACGTGACGAATTACGTCATGCTGGAAACCGGCCAGCCGTTGCACGCGTTTGATTATCACCTTATCGCCAAGAGCGCGGACGGCAAGCCGACCATCGTCGTGCGCCGCGCCGCGGCTGGTGAAAAATTCAAGACGCTCGACAATCAGGAGCGCACGCTGACCAACGAAATGCTGCTCATCGCCGACGAGCAAAAAGGCATCGCGCTGGCGGGCGTGATGGGCGGCGCGAACACGGAAATCAACAACTCGACCGTGGACGTGTTGATCGAGAGCGCATATTTCAATCCGACGAACATCCGCCGCACCAGCAAGCAGCTCGGCCTGCGCAGCGAATCCAGCTACCGCTTCGAGCGCGGCACGGACGCGGGCATCTGCGACAGGGCGAGCCAGCGCGCGGCGCAATTGATTTTGGAAACCGCCGGCGGCCAGTTGGCCGAGGGCGTCGCGGATGTTTATCCGTCCCCGGCCGAACCGAAGGAACTCACGCTGCATTTCGCGAAGTCGAAGGATTTGCTGGGCATCGGCATATCGCACGCCGATCAGGTTTCTTACCTGAACAAGCTCGGCTTGGAAACCGTCTCGCAGCAACCCGGCGAATGCACCTTCCGCGGGCCGACGTGGCGCGTGGATCTGAAGCGCGAAGTGGATTTGATCGAGGAAGTCGGCCGGCTTTACGGCATTGAAAAAATTCCGTCCACGCCGCCGCGCGGCGCGCTCGGCATGAACGCGTTTGATTCGGTGTATGACCAGATCGGCGAAGCGCGACGCATCCTCACCGGCCTCGGCGTGAACGAAGCGCAAGGCCAGACGCTCATTTCAAGTGCGGAGTGCGGAATGCGGAGTGCGGAATCCGTCATGCTCGCCAATCCGTTGAGCAGCGACATGGATGTGCTGCGTCCGTCGTTGCTGCCGGGCTTGATTCATTCGCTGCGGCACAACCTCACCCGGAAAAACAACGACGTGGCACTGTTCGAGATCGGCCGCGTGTTCACGAACGTCAACGGCCAGACGAAGGAAAACCGCAACATCGCCATCGCCATCACCGGCCAGCGCGCCCTGCCCTTCTGGAGCGGCGGCGAACGCGACGCGAAATTCGACGCCTACGATTTGAAAGGCCTGGTCGAGGAATTCATCGAGCAATTCGGCCTGCGCGGCGTGGCGTTCGGCAAGCGCACGGAAAGCACGGCGCTGCTGCTCGAATCCGCCGCCGTGACGCTGGGCGGAAAACTACCACTGGGCGAACTCGGCCAGTTGCTGCCCGCGCTGGCCAAGAAATATGATCTGCGCGATGCCGTGTTCCTCGCCGAGTTCAACCTGGATTTGCTGTTGTCAAAACGCAATCCGGCGAAGTCGTTCAAGGCGCTGCCGCAGTTCCCGTCCAGCCGCCGCGATGTGGCGATGCTGGTGCCGGAAGCCGTGACGCACGACGCCGTTCTTCAAGCGGTGAAACAGGCCAAAGCTGCAAATCTGGAAACCGTCGAACTGTTTGACGTGTTTCGCGGCAAGTCCGTGCCGGATGGGCAAAAGAGTCTGGCCTATGCGTTCACCTATCGCGCCGCCGACAAGACGTTGACCGACGCGGATGTGAATTCGGCGCACGAAAAAATCACGACCGCGCTGAAAACGCAGTTGCAGGCGGAACTGCGAGCGTGATTTTGCTGGGAATTTCCGTTCGCTGGTCGGGCGGCGCTGCGGTGCCGTCGGGGATGGCTGACCGGCAGGTCAGCCCTACCATTTCAGATCACACCGACTTCAGCGCCGCGATGACCGGCAGGCGCGACGCACGGATAGCCGGCAACAGACTACCGACGATGCCAACGACGATGGCGAAGATGATTCCCTTCGCCGCCAGCCACGGCGTGATGCGGAACTGAAAAACGGTTTCGCTGAACGTGTTGAAGCTCATCGTGCCGGTGGAAACGCCGTGCATCGGCAGCGCCAGCAGGCAGCCCAACACGCCGCCGATGGCCGCGAGCAGCGCGCCTTCGATGATGAAGCTGGCGAGAATCGTCCGCCGCCGGAAACCCAAAACCCGCAGCGTGCCGATCTCCCGCGTGCGCGAGCCGACACTGGCATACATGGTGTTCATCGCGGCAAACACCGCTCCAATGGACATGGCGGTGGCGAGAAAGTTGCCGAGGATTTTGATGGGCATCGCCGTCGCCGTCTGCTTAGCGTAATACTCCACCTCGGAATCCGCGCGCAACGGCAGGCGTTTGTCGGCGTCAATCCGCGCGGCGATTTCCAGCGCGGCCGGCGGGCTGGCGGCGCGCACGAGCAGGCTGGAATATCTTTCCCGGTCGAAAATCGTCCGCGCCTCGTCGGCGTCCATCCACACCTCGGAATCGAACGCGCTGTTGCCGCCGTCGAATTCGCCGGCGACAGTCAGCCAGTTGGCCGCCGTCTTGAAGCGGCTGCCAATTTGAAAGTTGGAAAACCGCTGCGCCATTTTGGTGCTGACGGAGACCTCACGTTTGCCGGGAACGAACCAGCGGCCGGAAACCAGCTTCACCTGCGGACGCAAAAATCTTCCCATCGGCGTAAGGCCGCGCACGGAGACATTGGCCTCGCCCTTGCCATCCAGGCGCGGCTGGCTGATGAGCGCCACCACGTCGGCGGAGACGAGCGGTTGGTTGTTTTCGTCGCGCGCAATCTGCGGCCAGTAGCGGATCGTCTGGAATTGCTGGAGTGAAACCTGGCTGCTCGATTCGGCCGTGGAACCTTTGCGGACGATCATCACGTTGCGCGGGTCGCCGGTGTTCATCGCGGATTTTTCGAGGCCGGTTGCCAGCGCCTGCACCAGCACAAACACGGCGACGACCAGCGCAATGCCCAGCACGGTTGCCAGCGTCGCGCGCCAGCGGACGATGACGTTGCGGAAATTGTAAGTCAGCGGCAAAGCCATTTTAATCCAATGTTTTTAGGCCATTCACCACGCTCATCCGCGCCACGGCGAGCGACGGCGCGATGGCCGAGACGATGCCCAGCACCGCCGCCACCAGCGCGGAATAACCGATGATGCGCGGCGTCACCTCGAAGGTCACGAAGATGCCGTGCGTCATCTGGTTGATGTTGCCGTAGGTATAGGCGCAGTAGGCCGCACCGATGCCGATGACCGCGCCGGCGGCGGACAGGCCGAAGCTTTCCGCGAGGATGAAAGCGAACAACTCGCGCCGCCGGAAACCGAGCGCCTTGAGGATCGCCAGTTCGCGGAAACGCTCGCGGATGGCCATGCTCATCGTGCTGGCCGTCACCAGCACGAGGGTGAACACCACCACCGAACTGATGGACGCCACCAGCGTCTTGATGTTGCCGAACATGGACACGAAGGACAGCGCGAACGCCCGTTCGCTTTCCGCGCGCACCTCGGCGGAGGTGTTGGCAAAAGTCTTGTTGATGGCGTCAATCACGCGCGGCATGTCGTCGGCGGATTTCACCTTGAGCCACCACATGCCGACCAGTCCGGGATAGCCGATGGAATCGTCCAGATAATCGTGCCGGAAAAACATATTGCGGTCGTCAGGCGTGCCGTGATAGATGCCCACCACCTTGAACTCCAGCGCACCGGGAAAAATCGTGCTGTTCAGCGAAAACCGGTCACCTTCCTGAAGGTGATATTTATCCGCCGTGATCTGGCCAAGGATACAGCCGTTCTTTTCCCGCTCCAGCGCGTCCCACGCCCCCTCGTGCATCTTGGCCTCCACAAACACGCGGCGCATCGCCTTGGGTTCCACCGCGAACTGCGCAAAGCTCATCGCCCCCTCGTTTTTATACTCGCCGCCGAACCAGGTGAACGGCGACACGGCCTCGACCCCCGGCATGCTTTCGATGATGGACCGCTGCCGCGCCGGCAGGAAATTCGCGATGGAAATCTTGCTACGCACCGCCACGCGCAGTTCCGCGCCGGCGCTTTCCATCGGCTGCGTCAGCTCGCGCAACGCCACCTGCAACGTCACCAGCAGAAACAAACTCGCCGCCACGCTGGACACCGAGAGCAACGCGCGGCGCTTGTTGCGCAGGGCGTTTTTGAAAATGAAGGTTGGGATGGTCATCTCACTTGTCAACCATAGGACGACACGTTCTGTAGCATTGATTCAAATGGGTGGAAAGCGGCAAATCGCTGGCAAAACCCGCTCATGCGGCAAAAAGCCAGCACCGCCCCGTTCGATTCGGCCGGCGGCCAGACGGCATAGCACACCGGGAGAATACCGGTGATTACCGAAAATGAATGGGCGACGAACCGCGCAGGGTCAACCCGGCTCGCAGGGAACGCTCGCCCCACCGATCCGCTTTACCTTTCTACCGGCGATGGGTTAATCACGACCGGCTTTTATTTGAGCCTCCTTTCCATAATATGCCACGTAAGTCATTTATGATAAATTGCTTATTCTATTCACATCAAGGTCCGTGAGCAGGTCCAAATGGAACAGGCAACTCACGTCGGCTGCCACGCTTTGGCGATTGCCGGGTGACGACACAAAACCCAATGTCACTTTTTGGCACTTTTTGGCACGATTTGTCCCTTTTTGTCACCCGGTTTTGGATGTGCAAAAAAGTGACAAAAGGTGACACGGCCAGAAGGTGGAGTTTTGAAAGTGTTTACCACCGACGGCGCGCACGGAGTGACGCGTCCTACCATCCCGGGGAGGCTGTCCAGCGGACGGCCCAAGGCACGTCTCTTCCGCATCAAGGCATCGCTCCCCACCTGACTTTTTCTTTACCATGGCCAGACTCAATTGTTGTAAGTGCTTGATACAGCATCCAAAACTTTACCTTTTCTTTACCTTTTCTTTACCAGTTTCATTTTTGGCGGTGGTAAAGGTCGGCGGGCTTGCCCCCCACATCCGGCCGGCGCCCCCCTTCCCAGAGCGAAGAGCCGCCCGCGAACTTCCCACTTCAGGGGAAGAGATTCCGTCAGCATGTGACCACCCTAGCCAAGGCGGTCAAGAAGGCAAGCCTATTTTTGTATTTTTTATACAACAATACACCTCACCTCCAATCCGGGACCGACCCACAGCCGGCTTCAATTCACAGGTTTGGAAAGAGTGCTTCGGCAGGCTGATATCCGACTTTCACACCAAGGAGGCAGTAGTATCACGATCGAGACCAAAAATCCGGCAAACGTGAAAGCCCGTAAATCAGGCCGCCGATGATGCCAGTAACAACTGATGCCATCCCCATTTGCCCCCTCTGCCCCGGTCAAACGCGGAGAGGGAGAAACGTTCCCAGCGTCTCGACATGGCCCGGCCACAAGAGGGTTCAGGAAATCAATGCGCGAATCGTTCGGGGAAATCGCCTCATGAACCATGGAACTCGCCGGCAGGATGCCGGCGCTCCCGGGAACTTGGTTCAGGGGTTCAACGCGCGAATCGGGATTCGGAGATTCTCACTCGGTGGCGAGGCCCATCTTGGTGATGTCGAGCTGGCGGAGGGTGTCCATG
>CAYUGC010000044.1:0-20392 GCA_964444085.1 uncultured Bifidobacteriaceae bacterium
TGGGTCTTGTCCGCCGATCTTTTATTCCCGACGAACGGTTGATGGTTACAGGTCACGCCGTAATCAAGAGGTGCGGAGTTCGCCGGCATGGGCGAACCTTAGCACGGGATTTTCTCACAACGGCGCGGCGGATTTTCGTCGCCCGAACGGCACCCCCATGCGACCACCACCGCACCCCCACGCGGCCACAAAATTATTTTCAAAAATATATTTGACGGAGCTGAAACCTGAGACCTGAACCACCCAGCCGAACCGCGTTTGATCGCGTCCCTGGAAAGTCAGTTGGGGTTTGGTCTTGCGACCCGACTCTGGCTCAACCGAGGAACGCAGTGACGAGAAGACGACTTAACGAATTACGAAGGCTTGATTGATTTAATATGCTGCCAGTCGAGGTCAAAGCGGGCGAGGTATTTGCGAAGCCGGTCGGCATCGTTGGCGATTTTTCGATTTTCGCGCGTGGTGGCGACGAAGGTGCGGACGATCACGCAGCGGAAGTTGCGGGGGTTTTAGGGAAAAGCTGAAATTCTGAAATTGCTGGGGCGGGATCAACTGCTGATTGAAATGACGCTACGCTCCGTTCTTTTCAATCCTTGTCGATCAGGCGGCGTTTGCACGCCAAAATCAGGGAGTTGCCAAACGGTAAAAACAACTGCTATTAGATGGTGAAAGCATAATATTATGCTGCAAGGTGGTGAGATTGAGCATGGGGATGTTCGTCACCGTGACCCAATTCGTTGTGGTAAAATCTGAATTTTGCTGCAATACGAAAGGAGTCGAAGGTATGAGCCAAGAAAGTGTAAGGTTTTGGTTGGAAAATCCAATGTTCATCTGCGGTGTCGGCGTGGCTTGGGAACGGTAGATACCACCACTACTAACTGCGGTTACTGATTTATTGCCATCAGCTGAGGTGGCAACGCAGAGCCAAAAATTACTGGGGCCAATGGTTTGCGTCCAGGTAGCGCCAGAATTTGTGGAGGCAAATATCCCTCCCGAGTATGTGAAACCAGAGTTACTGCTGAAATGCCAACTATAAGCGACAGCCGTTAATTTGGTGCCGTCGGCTGATGAGACAACCCATGACCAAGGTTCGCTTGGAATATTATTTGAAATCCAAGTCAGCCCCGAATTTGTCGAAGTAAAAATAGAACCACCGACCGCCGGCAGGTCCAAACACGAAACCGCTACCAGTTTGTTGCCATCGGCTGATGAGGCTACGCACTGCCAGATATTGCTGGGGGCGCTGTCGGCTGGTTTCCAAGTGGTTCCAGAATCCGCAGAGACATAAATCGGCCCGGCCGTTAATGAACCCCCAACCGCTGCCACCATTTTGTTGCCATCTGCGGAACACGCCACAGATTGCCAGAAGTTGCTCGGGGCGTTGGCAGCCTGTCTCCAAGTGATGCCAGCGTTCGTCGAAGTATAAATAGAACCATTTTCATTGGCTACAGCCACAAGTTTTTTCCCATCTGAAGAACAAGCGACGGACTGCCAGTCGCCACCTGGACCATTCGTTGACCAACTTATTCCGGAATTAGTAGAGAGGTAAATTGGATACTTATAAAAGGCTGCGGCAACGAGTTTGGTTCCATCTGCCGATGAAGCAACAGTTGTCCAAGGCACACCGCTGGGCGCCCCAGTTGGCTTCCAAGTTTTTCCTGAATCCGTAGAAGAATAAATACCCCCTCCGTAAACCGTCGCCACCAACCTATTTCCATCCGCCGATGCAGCAATAGAATTCCAATAATTAGTCGGCGCTGTGGTTTGAGTCCAGACTTGTGATAATGCTGGATTAACAGCAATCAACAAACAGCAAACAAC
Source organism: uncultured Bifidobacteriaceae bacterium (assembly GCA_964444085.1). Taxonomy (GTDB): domain Bacteria; phylum Verrucomicrobiota; class Verrucomicrobiia; order Limisphaerales; family UBA11358; genus UBA11358. The sequence continues at coordinate 1,819 of CAYUGC010000044.1, forward strand.
CATCAAAAATAATTCACTTCTGTGCATTGCGCGCGATTCTGTATTTATAAGTTTAGGCCCGACAAACAATTTTACGCCGATTAGAGCAGGCCAGTTGATTGCTATCAAGGCGAAACAGGGCAAAGGCTTTGAGTCCAGAGCGCTTGCGCTTTGGCGCGTGAGTTTGGGGACGACGTGAGTCCCCAACTGCCGAATGGCTGCGCGGCTGACGACCACAAGGCGTCAGCCGCGAAATTTTTTGCGCACGCTGCGGTTGGCAACGGGCGTACAGATGGTCTGCAGGTCAATCTTCGTCGGGCATCATCACGGTGATGGCGGGTTCGGGTTTGTCCATGTCGAGCGGGTCGCATTGGGTAATCAACTTCACGAGCTTGGCGCGGTGATTGTCGTTGCGGACATACAGGGCAACCGGCACGCGGGTGCCGTGGTGTTTGTTCTTGGGGGGCAGGAGGTTCAATATAATGTCACAGGAAAGTAACTTCCCATCTGTTGGCAGAGCCTTTAACCTTGTAGCGTTAAACCCGATTGATTACATGACTCGCCGACTTAATACCGATCATTTTCTCAACCGCGAGTTAAGCTGGCTTGAGTTCAACCAGCGCGTCTTGGACGAGGCGCTCGACCGGGACAACCCCCTGCTGGAGCGTTTGAAGTTTTTTACCATCGTCAGTTCCAACCTCGACGAGTTTTTCGAAGTGCGCGTGGCGGGGTTGAAACAGCAGATCGAAAGCGGCCGGCTTGATCGCAGCGTGGATGGACTCAGCCCCACGAAAATCTTTCGCGTCATCACGCGCCGGGTGCGCAAGTTGGTGGACGAGCAAAACGTCTGTTGGAGCAACGAACTTCAGCCCGCCTTGGCGCGCCATGATATCCGCCTTCTCGAAATCAATGAACTCCCGGCAACTGATCTGGCCTGGCTTGAGACATTTTACCGAAAAGAAATCCGTCCGGTGCTGACACCGCTGGCCATTGACCCGGCGCATCCCTTCCCGCAACTGCTGAACAAGTCGCTGAATCTGATCGCCCACCTGGAAATGGACAAGGACGGCACCCCCGGCAGCCACTTGGCGGTGGTGCAATGTCCGGCCATCCTGCCGCGCATCATCGCGCTGCCGCGTCCGGAGGGCCAGCACCACTACGTCTTCCTAGGCCATCTGATCGGCCATTATCTGGCCGACCTTTTTCCGGGAACGGAGGTCAAAGGCTATTGGCTCTTCCGGCTCACCCGCAACAGCGAGCTGTATGTGGACGAGGAGGACACGCCGAATCTGCTGAAGGCCGTGGAGGAGGAGTTACACAAGCGCCGCCGCGGTGCCGCCGTGCGCCTGGAGACTGACCACCATTGCCCGGAACCGATTTACCGATCCTTGCTGGAAACGCTGCATCTGGATGAAGCGGACTTGTATCGGACGGAGGGCCTGCTGAATCCCACGCGGCTGATGGCGTTATATCATGGGGATCACTCGCCGGAACTGCGCGACACCCCGTTCCTGGCCCCGGTCGCGCCGGCACTGCGCGGTCAGCCCGACGTGTTTGCCGCCATCCGGGAACGCGACATCTTGCTGCACCATCCCTACGAAAACTATTCCAGCGTGGTGGAGTTTCTCGAAGGCGCCGCCCGAGATCCCGACGTGCTGGCCATCAAGATGACGCTCTATCGCACCGGCGGCGACGCCCGGATTGTCGGGGCCTTGATGAATGCGGTGAAAACCGGCAAGCAGGTGACGGCCGTCGTCGAGCTGCGGGCCCGCTTTGACGAGGCGAAGAACATCGAATGGGCGCGCAAACTTGAAGAAAATGGCGTGCATGTCGTCTATGGGCTGGTCGGCTTCAAGATCCACGCCAAATGTGCGCTGGTCGTCCGCCGGGAAAACCTCCAACTCCGCCGCTACGTCCACCTCGGCACCGGGAATTACAATCCCGCCACCGCCAAACTTTACACCGACCTCAGCCTGCTGACCTGCCGCGCGGAGTTTGGCGAGGACGCCACCAACCTGTTCAACCTGCTGACCGGCATCTGCCAGTATCAGGGCATGCAGAAGTTAATCCTCGCGCCCTTCGAACTACAGGGAAAGATTTTACAGCTCATCGCCCGCGAGCAGGCCCATGCCGACCGCGGCCTGCCGGCCCGCATCATCGCCAAGATGAATGCGCTCGTGGAACCGGAGATCATTGAAGCCCTGTATGCCGCGTCGCAGGCGGGCGTGAAAATTGACCTCATTGTGCGCGGCATCTGCTGCCTGCGTCCCGGCGTTCCCGGCTTGAGCGACAACATCACGGTCCGCAGCATCGTGGACCGGTTTCTCGAACACAGCCGCATCTTCTATTTTGAAAATGCCTGCCAGCCCGAGGTGTTTGTCGGCAGCGCCGACTGGATGCCCCGGAACCTGTTTCGCCGCATTGAGGTGGTGTTCCCCATCGAGGACGGCAATATCCGCGACCGCATCATCAATGAAATCCTCCGGGTGACCCTGGCCGACAATGTGAAAGCCCGCCTGCTGGAGCCGTCTGGCAGCTATCGACGAGCCACGGTTCCCGCCGGTGAATCCCCCCGCCGGAGCCAGACGGAATTCATCGCGCTCACGGCGCGCAAGCAGGCCGTCAAAAGCACAAATAAATATCCCAAATTGGAGCTCGCGCCCCGGCCGTTTCCCAAGCCGAAGCCCTAAAAAAGGTGCCCGGCCATAGCGGTTTAAGTTAAATCGTAGCCGCTTGGCGAGTGAGCAAGTCCCTCCCTCCCCAAGAACCGGAGCACCTCACCCCGGCCCTCTCCCCATCGGCTCCGCAGACTCCGCCGACGCGGAGAGGGAGAAACGATCCCTGCGTCAAGCCGCTGGAATGCGCCGGGCGGTTCAGGGGTTCAAAGCGCAAACTATTTCGGTTGGGAGAATGAGGCGCGGCGTTTACGCCGCTTCAGCATCGCCTTGCAAATCCACGTTGAAGCGGGCTAAAGCCCGCGCTCCGCTCGCGGTTGAGAACGCAAGCGACGGCCACAGTTTTATTTAACCCGCTCTAGAATTTGGCAGCCATGATTCCGACACGCGGGCATAAGACCGGATGTTGGCGCTTATATTTGGCTCTGGTGACGGCAAAGGCCGCGCGCCAAGCCCCTGGACTGAGGCGGGTGTGGCGTTTGAAAGTTTGGTTGAACTGGCCGAGGCTGCGAAATCCGCACTGGCCGGCGACGTCAATAATCTTGGCGTCGGAATCCAGGAGCAGTTTTTTGGCCTGCTCGATGCGCCACTCGATCTGCCGGCGGAGGAGCGACACGCCGAAACATTCGGCGAAAAGGCGGCGCACATGGCGTTCGCTGCAACCACATTCGCGCGCGAGTTCGCCGGCGGAACGGCGGAGCAGTTCGGATTCCGGGACGCGGGCCGCCAGTTCCGCAAATTTATCTTCGGCGCTTTTGGCGCCAGCCGACGCGCTGGGGATTTGCGTGAGCAGGTCGCGCAGGGCCTGCACCGCCACGGCGAGCATGGCGGCGCGCACGATTACGCCGGGTTCCTGCGGGGGCATTTCGCACAAGCCGGCGCACAGCCGCGCTGCCGCCGCCCCGTGCTTGAAGACCCGCACGGTGGGAAAACCCTGCATGACCGTGCGATTCAGCGCCTGCTGTTCTCCGGCGGTGAAAAATCCCGTCAATTGTTCCGGCCGGATGCCAAAGTGACATAATCGCAGGTCGCCGAGTTGGCTGGCACGCAGGCTCGTCCGGGCTGTAGCCGGAATGACGACAAGGTCGCCCGGACTGATCCCCTGACGCATCGCGCCGTCCATCAAATACCCCTCGCCAGAACAAACCCGCAGAAACGACCAGCCATCTGCCATCGGAGTGATGTCCGTGCCCGCCCGCACAACGCTTTGGTGGGTCGTCAGATGAACGCAGAACGATTCCATGCCTTCCAAACTAGCCCGCCCGAATGATAAGCAAATGACAGCCGTGTGACAGTTGTGTGAAAGCTAATTCTGTTGATGTCTTATTTAAGTCGTATGACTTCCGAAACGGGGTGGAACACCTGAAAACCGGACGGAAGGAACCCGCCTTAAGCTGCGTCCGTTTTACGGTCATGCATGGACAGGAACCGGAAGCTGGCGCGATAAACAATCCATACACTGCCTGCGTGGTGCCGATACAGGACGGCCCCGCAATCCACCAACAACAAACAAAACACATCCCTCATCTCATCATGAAAAGCTTAAAACTATGGCAAGCCGCCAGCTTGGGCGCATTGGCGCTCATGGCCGGACTGGCTTGCTCAACCGCTTCCGCCGCGTCGTGGAAATTCGGCGTCATCTCGGATACCCAATGGGTGGACAATCCGGACGATGGCTACAGCCCCAATTCGATTCCAGCGGGTATCATCAAGCAGATTGATCAGGCTTTCATCGCGCAAGGCGTGAATGTGGTCATCTCGGTTGGGGACACGGTGGATGTCAGCAGCAAAACCAATCTCGATACCCGCGCGCTGCTCGCGCAAGACCTCTATAATGCGGGCATCGGCTTCTACATGATGCGCGGCAATCACGAAGACGGCCTGTGGACTGGGAGCGTCGCTGGTTCGGGGCTGGAAATTACCCGCATCTTCCCGCAGCAACTCGACGGCACCAATAACCTGACGCCGGAGGATTGCACTGCTTCGCTAATCACCAATTCGGTGGATTTGGTAAATTTGCAGATTCCGGCGAACACGGGTTCACCTTTCGTCATCGGCTCGAACTTCAGCAGCCCGACCAATGTTTTCAATGGCGTGCCCAAGACCGGCCTGACCTACGCGTTTGACTACAACAACGTCCGTTTTGTGCTGCTCGACATGTTTGACGACAGCAGCAACAACAAGATGAGCGTGATTCCACAGCAGCAGCCGTGGATCACCTCCGTACTGGCCGATCCAGCCCGCCCGCAGCACGCGTTTGTGTTCACGCATAAAAATCTGCTCGGCGGCCAGCACAAGGACAACCTGTTTGGCACCACGGTCAGCTCTGCCGATCCGGGCGACTGCACGGGCGTGAATTACAGTTCCTTGAGCGTGACCAACCAGACCCTGTTCAACTTCAAGCAGCAAGGTGAAGACGCCTTTATCAGCAGTCTGGCCACGAACAACGTGCATTATATGTTCTGCGGCCACGATCATCATCACTACGATTCCATAGTGCAAAGTCCGCTGGGCACGAACAAGGTGCATCAGATCATCTTGGCGTCGGACAGCAACAAATTTTATGTGCCGCAAAAGCCTGTCTCCACCAATGACACGCCCATTAGCCAGCAGTTGAACACGGTGGGTTATTACATCGTCACCGTGGACGGCGACAAAGCCACGGTGGATTATTACGCCGTGGACATCACCGGCAAGAATGGGTTTGTCGTCAATTCCGCCACCGAGAATACCATCAGCACCACGCCGACGCTGACCGGCAACTGGAAAAAAGTTCTTACCTCTGGCTACAGCGTGAATGGTCAGGAATTCGTCATCCCGCAAGGCGCTTCCTACACTGCGGTCGTGGACAGCACGGCCAAGGCGGTGGCGCTGGGTGAAACCGGTTATGTCGGCACCACGGCGCAGATTCTTGGCGGCATTAACGCCAGCACCGCCAAGGCGACCAACAGCCTCACGACGCTCCGGCCTTTGAGCAAAGCGGTGGACACCGGCTGGACACCGGCTGCCAGTGGCGCGGTCAGCGACGTGCTCACGCTTTGGGGCCTGACGGAAATCGGCGCGAACAAGGCCGATACCTATGCGTTGTCACTAAGCTATGACGCTGCGATCATCACGCCGTCGCAAATCAGCAGCGGCGCGCTTTGCATCGCGACCAAAGACGCGTTTGGTCATTGGGTCAACACGGTGGATATGAACATCGGTGGCAAGCGCCAGTTCGTTCTCGGCGCTTATAGCAGCGGTTATCCGCTTGGCACTTACGGCGTGGACACGACCAGCCAGACGGTTTGGGCGGTGGTGAATCACCAAGGCGATTTCGCGGCGGCCACGGCAAGCGCGATCGTGAATTTCGTTTATACTTCGGACAATCACTACGGCATCGTGCGTCCGCTATTCCGTGGCAACTTCAATGTCACCGGTCAGGCGGTCAACGAAGCGATGATCGCCCGCATGAACACGCTGCCCGTGCAGTTGTTCCCGAATGACGGCGGCGTGGCGGCCGGCCAGTCGGTCGGCACGGTGGATTTCCTCATGGACACTGGCGACATCGCCAACCGCAGCGAATCGCAATCCGCGATTGCCGCGAACGCAGCGCTTGATTATCTCGGCAGCATCGTGAATTACCCCGGCAATTCCGCTTACACCGCGCCGGTTTCCAGCGTGACTTGGAGCCAATGGCAGCACGACTATCTCGGTGACACCAACACCGGCAGCCGCGCGGGCGGCTTGCTCACACTCACCAACGCCGCTGGGCAGGGCATTCCGGTTTTCCTCTCACCCGGCAACCATGATGTCAGCGACGCCATCGGTATGAACGGCAAAATCGCGGCGGGCAACGTGGACGCCACATCATTCGCGCAGATTTACAACCGCATGACGCCGTATTCCGGAAAATTGCCGATCACGACGAACATCTTCACGAATCCCGGCGACTACACCAACGTCAACAACCAGGTTAATTACTCGTTCGATATCGGCGGCGTTCATGTGCTCTGCGTGAACATGTTCCCGGACAAAAACATTTTGAACTGGATGAGCGCTGACATCGCCAACCTCCCCACGAGCACGCCGGTGTTCCTGTTCTGCCACGTGCCGTTGAACATGGCCGCCGGTGAAACCAAAGTCTTCGGCACGCCCACCAACACCTCCAACTCGGCGGGTGCGGACATTCCGTTCAAGCTCTCCGGCACCGACAGCGCCAACAGCTACGTGGACATGAACGCCGCGAAGCAATACGTCGCCGACTGGCTTGTCGCGCATGGAAACGTGCGCGCGTTGTTTAGCGGTCACGACAACTTCAACGGCGCGACCAATTGGAATGGCCAGGACGCGAACGGCAACCTCATCGCCGTGCGCGACTCCGTGTGGCCGGGTGTGACGCTCTTCCGCGTGGATTCTCCGATGAAAGGCGACGTTTCTGGTGTCTCTTCCACTTCCGGTTCATTGGCTGGCATCGGCAATGAAACGAATCTGTCGTTCCAGGTATTTTCGCTGGATGTGGCGAACCGCAAATTGACCGAGCGCGAGTTCCAATGGAATCCCACCGCGGACGCGACTGGCAACGGCGTGTGGAGCGGCCAATCCGTGACGATTGACCTGAACTTCCCGAGCAGCCCGGCGACGCTGGCTGGCCCGGCGAATGGTGCCACCGTCAACGCGTATCCGACCCTCGCGTGGTCGGCCGTGGACGGCGCGACGAGCTATCTCGTGACGCTGGTCGGCCCGGCGGGCACGAATTATTACACCGCGACGGGCACCAGCCTGCCGCTCACGCTCGCACAAAGCGGCGCGTATTCTTGGACGGTGATGCCGTTGAACGCCACCGGTTCCGGGTCGGTTTCAGTCGCGAACACCTTCAGTGTCGCCTCCGGCGCGTGGAGTTTCGGCGTGATAGACGACACGCAATGGACCTGCACGAATGATCCGGCGGGATTGAATCCCAACGGCGTGCCCGTCTCCATCATCAACCAGATCAATCCGCAGTTCATCAACGCCGGCGTCAAATTTGTCGTCCAGATCGGCGACCTCACCGAAAACGGCGAGGACGCCGACGAAGCCGTGCGCGCCACCGCCGCCCAGCCGCTGCTCGACGCAGGCATCGGTTTCTTCCCCATGCGCGGCAACCATGAGACCTATTCCACAAACAACAACAGTTTCGCCATTCCCGCCTTCCATGCGAATTATCCGCAAACGCGCGGTTTGACGAATACCTTTGGCGCGGCAAACTTCAACAGCCCGACCAATGTCAGCATGGATTTGGACGGCATGAGCTACTCCTTCGACTTCGGCACGCCCGACAGCAGCGCGCGTTTCGTCATCCTCGACAACTGGGTGACGATGACCCGCAGCAATGGCGCCGCCGGTTATCCCTACGGCTACTCCTTCGGCGACCAGCAGGACTGGATCAGCGGCCAACTCAACAAAAACACGCGCGGCGCGCAGCACGCCTTCGTGTTCTCGCATCAGCCGCTCATTGCTGAGAATCATCAGGACTCGCCGTTTGTTGGTTACACGGACGCCAACACGAATATGCAGAACGCGTTCTTCGCCAGCCTGCAAACCAACGGCGTGCGTTACTATATCAGCGGCCACGACCATGTTCACCAGCACTCGATCATCACCAGCCCGGATGGTTTTTCGCAGGTCGAGGAAATCATCGGCGCGTCGGACAGCAGCAAGTTCTACACGCCCAAAGCGGTGAGCAACACCAACTGGTTTGGCCAGAAAGTTCGCGAGCTGTCGCTCTCGCAGGATCGCTACACGGTGGGTTATTACATCTACACGGTGGATGGCCCGCGCGTGACGGTGGATTACTACGCGGATGACCACGGCAACTGGAGTTCGGACAATCAATATCCGACGGCCACGTCAACGAACCTTGGGACGCATGTCACGCCGACGTTCCACTTCGTGAAGAAGGAAACGTTTGGATACAGCCTGAATGGCCAGTCGTTCCTCGTGGCGCAAGGCCAAGCCTACACGAATGTGCAGGGCAGCATTGCTGCCGGCGGCGGTTACCTCGGCACGGCGGCGAAAATCCTCGGCGGCGTCAACGCCAGTACGACGCTTGACGGCAGTGCGCGTCCGCTCACGAAGCAAGTCAGCACCGGCTGGACACCGGCCAATGACACCGCCAGCGACATTCTCACGCTCTGGGGTATGACGGAAGTGGGCAAGAGCAAGGCCGATGCTTACGCCCTATCGTTGAACTACAACCCGGCGGCAGCGACGGCGGCCCAACTCGCGAACGGTTTGTTCGGCCTCGTCAGCAAGGATACTAACGGCGCATGGGTCAATGCGGTGAACCTCAACACCGGCGGCAACGCGCAGTTCGTGTTCGGTCCGTATGTCAGCAGTTATTCGCTGGGCACCTACGGCGTGGACACTAACTCCGGCACCGTCTGGGCCGTGGTGAATTATCAAGGCAACTTCGCCGCCGGCGCGGTGACGAACCGCACGAACTTCAGCGCGCTGCGCATCGCGACGTTGTCGGACATTCATTACATGGATCCCAGCCTGCTGGTGGCCGACGGTTCGGCGTTCCAGACCTACCTCGCTGGCGACCGCAAGTTACTCGCCGAGAGCGCGGCGATTGACAAGGCGGCGATTGACGCTGTGATTGCGCAACAACCCGACATCTTGCTCGTCAACGGCGACGAGACCAAAGACGGCGAATATGTCAGTCACCTCGCGGTGTCCAACTTGCTCGCCCGCGTGGCGGCCAGCGGCACGATGGTCTATGTCATTCCCGGCAACCACGACGTGAACAACGCCAACGCCAAGTCGTTCGATGGCTCGATTGCGACGCCGGTGGCGAATGTCACGCCGGAACAGTTCAGCGCCATCTACGCGCCGTTCGGTTACAATCAGGCGATTGCCAAGGATCCGAATTCCTTGGCTTACGTTGTGGAACCGGTGAGTGGCCTGTGGATTCTGTGCATGGATTCCTGCCAATACACTGGCGGTCAAAATCCGACAGAAGGTTCCTTTACCGCCCAGCGTTTAAGTTGGATCACAAACGAGCTGGCGCAGGCGCAGGCGAGCGGCAAAGTGGTCATTGGCATGATGCACCACGGCTTGCTGGAACACTTCACCGGCCAGAAGACGTTGTTCTCAGAATATGTGGTGGACAACTATCAGACGGTCGCGTCGCTATTCGCCAGTTATGGCATGAAACTGGTTTTCACCGGCCACTTTCATGCGCAGGACATTGCCCAAGGCACGTTCAATGGCAACACGATTTACGACATCGAAACCGGTTCGGCGGTGACGTATCCGTGTCCGTATCGCGTGATTGACCTGCAAGCCAACGGCCAGTTGGTCATCAACAGCCATCGCGTCTCGTCCATCAATTACAATTTGGGCAGCGCGCCTGACTTCCAGACCTACGCCTACAATTATCTCACCAACGGCATGGTGCCGCTGTCGGCTTATATGCTGCAATTGCCGCCGTTCAGCCTTGATTCGGACACGGCAAATTATCTGGCCCCAGCGGTGTCTGAGGCGTTGGTAGATCATTACATCGGCGACGAACCCGGTTTGGCTGGCGCAACTCCAGTCACACAGGCCATTGTTTCCGGCTTGCTGGCAGGCAGCCCGCAACAGCGGCAACTTGGTGGGGCGATATATTCCATCCTGACCGACACCGCTCCGGCGGACAACAACCTCACGCTTAACCTGACGGCAGGCCAGATCACCGGCCCGGCGACCAACACCGTCATCATGAGCGGCACGCCGACGCTTACCTGGGCACCCGTTTGGGGAGCCGGTTCGTATCACGTCACCGTCACTGGTCCGGGGTATTCCCGTTCCTTTGACGTGACTGGCACTAGTCTGGCGCTGTCCGGTTTGAGCAACGGCGCTTACAACTGGACCGTCACGCCGGACACCGGCAGTGTCTCCAGCACCGGCGGTTTCGCGCTGGATTATCCGCCGACGCTGGGCATCGAACCGTCCACCAACGGCACCGTCCACGTTTACTGGCCGGTCAGCTCATTGTCTAGCTATCAACTCCAGTTCAGTCCCGACTTGAGCGGCACCAACTGGGTTAATGTCAGCAGCAACGGATTCTTCCGGCTCATGAAGCCGTAAGCGGGAAGGCAGGGCATTAGGGCAAGGGAGGGACACCAGCCGCCCGGCAGCAATGCCGGGCGGTTTTTTTGCGGCGGCGCCAGACAGGATTGTAACAGTTATGTGAAAGGAAAGACCGGCGGCGGGTTTGGACGGTTTTCCGATGATTACATTGCTTAACTTGCGGACTCCGGCTCCGCTCGCAAAAAAATTTCAGACAGGCCGCTTGAGTCCCAGCTTCTTGATTCGCGAAATCAGCGTGGTCGGCTTGAGGCCGAGCAACTCGGCGGTGCCGCCGGGGCCGTGGATTTTCCAATCCGTCCGGGTGAGTGCCGCCAAGATATTGTTCCGCTCGCGCTGCCGCAGTTCCGCTTCCGTAAGAATTTGCCCGTCTTCCGCTTTTAATTTTTCGGACGAAACAGGAATCGGCGCGCCGGCAGAATGTCCAGCCACCGGCAGGTCGAAATGCAACGCGCCGCTTTGCGCAAGGATCACCGCGCGTTCGATGACGTTCTGGAGTTCGCGGATGTTGCCGGGCCAATCGTAACTTTGAAGTTCCGTGACATGCGCCCGCGTCAGCCGGGGAATTCGCAATTGGAGACGTTGGGCCGCTTGTTTCAAAAAATGCGCGGCCAGCGGCGGAATATCGTCCTGGCGCTCGCGCAGCGGCGCGACTTCGATGGGGAAAACATTCAGGCGATAATAAAGGTCCTGACGAAAGCGGCCTTCGTCCACTTCCTTTTTGAGCGAGCGGTTGGTGGCGGCGACGATCCGCACGTTGACCGACCGGGTTTTTTCCTCACCAACGCGTTCGTATTGTTTCTCCTGCAAGACACGCAGGAATTTGCTTTGCAAATCCAATGGAATCTCGGCGACCTCGTCGAGCAACAGCGTGCCGCCATCGGCGGCTTCAAAACGGCCGGCGCGATCCTTGAACGCGCCGGTGAACGAGCCTTTGGCGTGACCGAAAAATTCGCTCTCGTATAAATCCTTGGGAATGGAGGCGCAATTGACGCGTATCAACGGCCGGTTGGCGCGCTGGCTTCGCCGATGAATTTCCCGTGCGACCAGTTCCTTGCCGGTGCCGGATTCGCCGAGGATCAGCACGGTGGCATCGGTGGGCGCAACCATATCCACCTGACGCATCAAATGCCGCAGCTTCCCGCTTTCACCGACGATGTCGCCGAAGGATTTGGCCTCGCGAACTTCCTCGCGCAAATAAGTATTCTCCAGTTCAAGCTGCGCCTTGAGCCGCTCGTTTTCCTCGAAGGCGCGCGCGTTGACGAGCGCCACCGCGATGTGATCCGCAAAAATCCGCAGCCACGACGGCGATTCCTTCGGGGTCGGAATGTAAGTGTAAATGGCCCAAACCCCCAGCACCTGGCCGTGGAAAACAATGGGCTGGCCGTTGAAACCGCGAACGCCCGGATGCTGGATCATTTCCGAATGGGCCAGCCAGGCGGCGGCCGGGCCGGTGTTCGTATCCTTGATAATTGCCGGTTGCCCGGTGGCGGCAATCTCGCCGATGATTTGATGGCCAATGGGAATGCGTTGAATTTTAGCCATCGCCGCCGGCTGTTTTTTTTCGGACTCGGCATGGGCGCGCTCGGCGCTGGCAGCCAGATGCAGACAGGTTGTCTGGCTGGCGCACTCCGACCGCATCGGGCAGGAACTGTGACGGTCACATTTGTCCACCAGCCAAATCTGCGCCAGGGCGACATGCGGCCGTTCCAAAACGCTATTCACCACCCGCTTCAACAAAGTGTCCACCGAGTGGATTTGGGCGATCTCCAAGAGCCGGTTCTTGATGGACTCAAATTCAGGCTGGTAATCCGGTTGCAACTTCACGGAATGAGTTTAGGGCCGCCCGCCGTCCGGGGCAATGTTCGTAACGAAATTTCGTAAGTTGCGAAATTTCGGAGCAAGCTAAAAGGTTGGCAATAAACTCTCAGGCCATTCGAACAAAGCATGTTGCAGCAAGAACGGCAAGTTGGCACGAAATCTGTAATGGGATGAAGGCGAATCGCGAAATCGTTCGCCATGAAAAATATAAAACCAAACCCATCTGCGCGCAAGGCGGCGGCCGAGCCGGGCATCAAGCACGACGGCGGATATTTTCTTTATCTCAAGTGCATGTATTGCGGGACGGTTTTTGACACTGCGCCGTGCGCGGAGGAAATGCACGGAAAGTTCGACCGCAGCATCTGCCCGAACTGCGCGACGCGCGGGCCGTTTGTGCAGTTGACGCCGACTGATGAAGGCTGCAAATGAAAATTTCCGTTCCAATAAATGTTTTTCACGCGGCAACTTCATGGCTCGTTGCCATGAGTTTTTTGGGCGCGAATGGAACGGCGGCAGCCGATGTTTCATCCGAAGTTCTCCGCGACCTCAAAGCTCCCGCCACGGCGGAAAGCCCGTGGCAGCCGCCAGACATGGCGGGGTTTGCCAGCGTGCTCAAAGTCAAGGCCGAGCCGGAAGCTGATGCTCAAAAATACTACGAGCTGGCCGAACTGATTGACCTAGCCGAGCGCATTCATCCCGAAACCAAAGTCGCGTGGGAACATGCCAAGTCGGCGGCCTCGGCGGTCGGCCTCGCGCAGAGCCAGTATTATCCCATGCTCGCGTTGGAAGCTTCGGCGGACTATGCGCGCCAGTCAGCGCCCCTGCCGGTTACGGCCACCAAAGCCGGCTACATGAATGTCGAGGTTGAGCAGGTATCGCCGGTCGTCGAGTTGGAGTGGGTGTTGCTGGATTTTGGACGCCGTTCGGCGGACGTGAGCGGGGCGAAAAACCAGTTGCTGGCCGCCAACCTCGGCTTTAACGCGCATCATCAGCAAGTCGTCTTCAAGGTGCAGAGCGCGTTTTATGAATTGTCCAAGGCGCGCGGCCGTATTGATGTCGCGCAGTCGTCGCTGGATTCTGCCAACAAGGTTTTGGAGGCGGCGGAAGCGCGTTTCAAAAACGGCCTGGCCACCGCGCCCGATGTTTCGCAGGCGCGGCAGCAGGCGGCGCAGGCGGCGTTTGATTTGGAAGCGGTGCTGGTCGAGGAGCGCGACGCGCAGGTGAATCTGGCCGAGGCCGTCGGCATTTTGCCGACCACGCCGTTGAGCGTGGTGGATTTTTCCCGGTTGTCCATTCCGACAAATCTGGAGGCGTCCGTCGAAAATTTCATTGATAAAAGTTTGAAACAGCGGCCCGACCTTTTGGCGAAAGTCGCCAGCCTGCGGCAAAAGGAAGTCGATATCCGGAAAGCCCGCGCGGCTTATTATCCGACGCTGGCGCTTCAAGGTAAAGTCGGTGGCGCGTTTGACCGCGCTCAAGTGGAAGTCGCCGATCGCACGCTGCCGTGGGCTTCGTCGCAGGAGCCGACGTGGGGCGTGGGGCTTTCGCTGACCTGGCCGATTTTTGAAGGCGGCGCGCGCAAACGTAAGTTGGAAATCGCCAAGTCCGAACACGCAGCGGCGCAATACGAACTGGAGAATTCGCGCGACAAGGCGATTTCGCAAGTCTGGCAATACTACAGCGACACCAAGCTGGCGATCCGCCGGCTGGACGTGGCGGCGGCGCTGCTCGACGCTTCGCAGAAATCCTACGACCAGACTTTCGAGTCGTATAAAAACGGGTTGAGCAGCCTGGTGGATGTTTTGTCGGCGCATCGCGCGTTGAGCCAGGCGAAATTCACGCAACTCAACACCCGTGCGACCGTGCTCGAATCCACCGCCGCGCTGGCGTTCACTTCCGGCGACCTCGGCCCGCAGTTGCTCAACCGAAAACCCGGCACAATGAGTTTTGAACCATGAAATTGTTTCCTCTCGATAAATTCCGCAGGCTGGCCGGCGTTTGCATCGCCGCCACCGGCCTGATGTTTCTGACCGGCTGCCGCGGCGCGCCATCCATCAACCTTCTGGGTTCGTTTTTTCCGGGCTGGATGTTGTGCATGGTTTTGGGTGTGGCGGGCGCATTCGTTGTCCGCGAAGTTTGCATCCGGACCAACATCGAGCCGCATTTGCGACCGCGCGTGCTGGTCTATGTCTGTCTCTGGGGACTGATCACACTGCTGGCCTGGCTGCTGTTTTTTAGGAGTTAAAATTTATGCCCGAAGAAAATTCCATTCCCACCAAACCCAATTTGGAAGCCGTTGGCCGAAGGATCGGTTTGGTCATCATCATCGCATTTGTCGTCGTCGCCGTCATCGCGATCTGGTCGCATGACAACCGGCCGCAGACGGACGACGCCACGCTGCGCGCGAATTTCATCGGCGTCGCGCCGCACGCCAGCGGCCACATCGTGGAACTGCTCGTCAAAGACAATCAGCTTGTGAAGGAAGGCGATTTGCTCTTCGTCATTGACCCGCGGCCTTACGAAGACGCCGTGGCCCTCGCCAAAGCGCAGTTGGTGCTGGCGCGCAAACAGGTGGACGCCGCTCAAAAGGCGCTCAAGACTGCGGACGCCACGATTGCGCGGGTCGAGGCGCAACAGGCCGCAGCCGAGGCGACGGTGCGGCGCGCGGAAGCGGAATTCAAAAATGCGGACGACCATCTCAAGCGCGTGGAGCCGCTGCTGGAAAAGGAATTCACCACGACGGATCAGGTTGAGGCGGCGCGCACGCGGCAAATCATCACGGCCGCCGCCGTCGAAGAAGCCCAAAAAGGTCTCGCCGCCGCCATCGCCGGAGTGGCGCAGGCCAAATCGGAACGGCAGCGCGCCGACGATGCCATCGGGCAGGAAGGCGACGTCAATGGGCACATCGCGGCGGCCGAGGCGCAGTTGCGCGAGGCGGAATTGAACCTGGAATACTGCCGCGTCAAAGCGCCGTTCAGCGGCAGGATCGTGAATTTCAACATTTCGCCGGGGCAATTTGCGCGCGCCGGCGTGGACGTCTTCACGCTGGTGGATACGCGCGCTTGGTATGTCGTCGCGAATTTCCGCGAAACGCAGCTCAAGCACATCGAGGAAGGATCGCCGGCGGAGATTTATCTGCAATTCAAAGGCGGGAAACGGTTCGCGGGAAAAGTCGTCGGCCTGGCGTGGGCCGTTGTTCCCGAGAACGGAAGCAGCGCGATGGGCTTGCCCAGCGTGCCGCGCAATCTGGACTGGGTGCGGCTGGCGCAACGCTTTCCGGTGCGCGTCCAAGTGGGAAATCCCGACGACAGCTTCCGCGTCGGCGCGTCCGCCGTGGTGACGATCACCGGGCCGGCTCCGCGACAAAGCCGCGCGGCGAATCCGTAGAACTTGAACGCCTGTGACCGCGACGCTGGCAAATCCCAGACTGATGGCCTCCCAATTCGCGGAGTTTTTGCGCCGCGAACTTGCGCCGACGCCCGGCCGCTGGCGGGCCACGCTGCGCATCACGCTGGCCTGCATCGCCTGCACCATTCCGGTGATGTCGTTTCATTTGCAGCAGCCGCTCATGGTGATGATCGGCATGTTCATGATCGCCAGAGAGGACATTTCGACCACGGTGCTGGGAACGATTCTGGCCATCGTAGCCGCCGCCGTCGCCTGCGGATTGCTGCTCCTGTTCTACCTGTGCGCGCTCGACCTGATCTGGCTGCGCGTGCTGTGCATTCCCGCGCTTATCATGCTGGGTTTGCTGATGACCCGGGTCGTGAATCCTCCCATCCTCGGATTATCCATCGCCGTCATCCTCGGTTTTGGCATCACGATTCCCGACACTGTTTCCAACCTCGAAACGCTAAATCGCATGCCCTTCTACTATTGGTGGGCGTGGACGCTGGGACTCCTGGTCAATCTGGCGGTGCAATTTCTGCTGAACCCGGAAACCTCGCAGTCGGTGCTGCTGCGCGGATTGACCACCCGCCTCGACGCAGTTGAAAAATTGTTGCGGCGACTGGCCGCCGGCGAACCGGCTGATCCGCAACATTCGTCACTCGCCTCCTTCGCGCTGGCGGGCGTGACGGAACAAATCCAAATGCTCAAGGTGGCCGCCGGGATCGAACCGTGGCTCAAAAAATACGCAGCCGAACTGCGCGCGCAGTTCATCGTCGTGGACCGGCTGGTGACGGCGGCGGCCGTGCTCGAAGCGCAGGGAGTTCCGTCCGCGAATGAAGCGGTTCAACAACGGCTGCTCAACCTGGCCGACGCCTGCGCCCGCTGGCGCACCGCGATCAACAATCACGAGCCACCGGAAATTTCCGCCGCGCCGGCGGCCAGTGCTGAAACAATTTCAGATCAGGACGCGTTGCCTTCGCTCGCGGAAATGGAACGCGCCGCCGAGCTGATGCCGTTCACCTTTCCGGGCCGGGAATTGCCGGAGGAGTTGCAGCCGTCGCCCAGCCAGGACAAAGGCGGATTTCTTGCGCCCGACGCCTTCACCAATCCAGAACACATCCGCTTTGCCATCAAAGGCGCGCTCGCCGGTTTCATCTGCTATCTCATTTTTACGCTGGCGGCTTATCCGGGAATTTACACGGCGGTGATTACTTGCATCGTTTGCTCGCTTTCGACGGTGGGCGCGAGTTTGCAGAAAGGCCTTCTGCGTTTCGCCGGCGCGGCGGTAGGCGGCGTGCTGGGATTCATCTCACTGATGTATATTTTTCCGCAACTCGACTCGCTGGCGGGTTTTTGGATTCCATTTGGCGCGGTCACGGCGCTGGCGGCTTATGTCAACTTTGGCAGCGCGCGGATTTCCTACTGCGGTTTCCAGATCGGGCTGGCCTTTTACAAATGCGTCTTGCAAGTCTACGGGCCATACACGGAACTGCGCGTGGTGCGCGACCGGCTCATCGGCATCGCGCTGGGACTCGTGGTGTTTGGCATCATCAACAGCCGGCTGTGGCCGGTGACGGCGCTGGAAACCACCCGCGCGAAACTGGTGTCCGTGCTGCGCTCGCTCGCGAAACTCGCCGGCCTGCCCGACGCGGATGAAGACCACGCGCCGCAATTGACCGAGGCCTACGGCTTGCGCTTGCGGGTGTATCAGGAATTCGGCGCGGTCCGGCAGTTGCTTGAAAGCTCCAAGTTCGAGTTTGGCGTGGCCCGGCGCGAGCGGCTGGAGGCGGTCAGCTACACGGTGCAAATGTTCTTTCTGCATCTGCTCGCGATCATCCAACATCGGCCTGACTTGCGGCCCTCGGCGGTGCCCGAGCCGCTGCGCGCGGCGTCGGCCAGATTCCGGGCGACACTCACCGGCGTTTTGCTGAATCTTTCCGACCGCGTGGACGGCAAGTCCGACCGCGACATGCCCGACCTGCCATCCGCTCTGATGGAACTTGAAAAAAACGTCGCCGCGCACATCCACACCGTGACCGACGCCGGCGTCGCCGCGCAAATTCGCGCCCGGCTGGCGCTCTATCAAGAAACCGTTCCGTTTGCGCTGAAGCTGATCCGGTTGCAGGGCGGATGAAAGAGGCAACGACAGTCAAACCCGGGATTGAGCTAGTCCGGCCGCTGCAAACCCATCTTCTTCATCCGGCTCAACAGGGTGGCGGAGTTGACGCCCAACAATTCAGCCGCGCCGTCGGTGCCTTTGATTTTCCAATTGGCTTTTTCAAGAATGATCAGGAGATTCTCGCGTTCGCGCCGTTGCAGTTCAGCCTCGGTGAGAAATTCCGGTTCGCCCTCGCCCGCCGCGCGGGCCGCCCGGCGCGCGGGAACCAGCGCGGCTTCGGCCGCCGGCAGATCGAATTCGAGAGTTCCGCCGCGCGCTAGAATGACGGCGCGTTCGAGTACATTGCGCAACTCGCGGATGTTGCCGGGCCAGTCATAGCCTTGCAGTTGAACCATGCCGGCGCGGGTCAGGCGCGGTTTGACGCAACCCATTTCCTTCGCGGATAAATTGATGAAGTGCTGCGCGAGCAGCGGAATGTCTTCGCGGCGTTCGCGCAACG
>CAYUGC010000045.1:0-20252 GCA_964444085.1 uncultured Bifidobacteriaceae bacterium
GCTTCGGCATCGAACGCATCGCCATGCTCCGCTACGGCATCAACGACATCCGCCTTTTCTACGAAAATGACGTGCGGTTCTTGAAACAGTTTTAATTTCAGATATGGACACCACTGAATCTTGGAAATATGCGGTTGGTGAAAAAGTTAGTAAGGCAATTTGTGAATTGCTTGAGCAAAAACATTTGTATCAGAGTGTTCGTGTAGATTCTGAATCACTCCACAAATTAATTCCAAGAGAAACAACTCAGATGGTAAATCAGTCCAACAACTATGGACGCGAGGCGTATTTCAAAAAAAGCCTGACCGAAGGCCTCATTAAATGTGAAACAGCAACTTGGGAATTTAACACGGTAAAGCCAGATTTCAGTAATACATTGCAGGGTTTGCTTACTAAGACTGAAACCTTTTATATTCCAATTCCGCTTCCAACCATCAAGGTTACTTGCATTCAGTGCGATTCTGTTCTTCCGCCACACAATCATGGTTATATAGGGCTTTCAGAACAACGGCACAGTCACGTTTTCCAGATTAAATCCGAACCAGTTCAAGTCTTTGAAGCTTCTTATCAATGCCAGAGTTGTAAGGGTGAGCCGGTAATTTTTTTAATTCACCGAAAGGGTTTAAAGTTAACCTTGGTTGGACGCAGTCAGATGGCGGCCATTGATGTTTTTAAATTTATTCCCAAGGAAATTCTTAAATTATTTCGAAATTCTGTCGTCGCTCAACGCACGGGCTTTATTTTGGCAGCAGCATTATATTTGAGATGTGCAATTGAAAACTATATGCGCTCAACCATTGCAGCAAAAGAGCGCTTAACCGGAGATGCGTTGGCCGATCTTTATGCCAAATCACTTCCAAAAGATTTTTCTGATAATTTCCCATCACTTAAAAAGGCGTATTCGGATTTAAGTTTGGTGCTTCACGCCGGTTTAGAAACCGAAGCAGAATTTAAAACTTATTCTGAAGTAAAAGACGCAGTTGAAGGACATTTTGAAGGATTAGATATTTTTAGTCGGCGCAAAATTAAAAAATGAAAGCCACCATTAGCTTTCACAATCACTCCGTTGCTTTCAGTTTTGCCGCGTGAAGCCGTTCTTCTCCACCCTGCCGCGCAATATCCTCGGCTGTTTCCAAGGGCGGATGATTTTCTGGCATGCGGTGCTCATCGCGCTCACGTTCGTACTCGTCCGATCCGGGTTTGACTGGTTTTATTTCTGTTCCACCCGCGATCCGCTGCTGCGGACGTGGATGTTTCCCTCCGCTCCTATTGGCGGACTCGTGCCGCTCGTGGTGCCGCTCATCCTGATTGTTTCCGGCTACATCACCAGCCGGGCGCGCCTCGCGCTGACTGGTTGGGCCGTCGGGCAGGCGGCGCTCATCGGGTCGCTACTGTCTTCCACTTACAAGGCGTTCACCGGCCGCGTGCATCCGGAACATTTCATCGGCACGGATCTCAGCCATGATTTCCGGTTTGGCTGGCTGCACGGTGGGGTGTTCTGGGGCTGGCCGTCGTCGCACACCACCATCGCCTTTGCCATGGCGGTCACGATCAGCACGCTCTTCCCGAAACGACGCTGGGTGGGCTGGCTGACGCTGGCTTATGCGGGCTATATCGGGCTGGGCGTCTCGATGACCATTCATTGGTTCTCGGATTTTGTGGCGGGGGCCATCCTCGGCACGGTCATCGGAGTGGTGGTCGGGAAGGGGTTTGCGGGTCAGTCATCGGCTTGAGCCAGACGCTGTCAGGCGGCAATTTTAGGGGGTGGTTTGTGTTTTTCAGTCTAACCAGCTCATTTCCAGTGTGTTTCAACAAAATCAGTGTTTAGGTCAGCGGCGGCGGACGTCAGAAATACGAGTTTTTGACCAAAAACAGGGCAAAAAGTGTTTTCAGAAATCGTTTCCCTAAACAGTCTAACGATTTCCCAAGACAGTCCGACGACTTCCCTAAACAGTTTGACGGCTTCCCAAGACAGTCCAGCGATTTCCCTAAACAGTCCGACGATTTCCCATGATAGTTTAATGACTTTCCATGACAGTTATTTCATTTCCCTAAACACGGAAATCGTTTCCTTGAATAGTCCGGCGGCTGCCCAAGACACTTTGGCCGTGTGGGTGTGCACGGTTATCGCTTCCCGGAACGCAGGTTTGATCTCCCGAGACACGGGGGGATGATGGCATCGGCTGTTTCCAATCCTTGGCCGCAAGTCGGCGGGCCGGGTGAGCCTGCCGGTCGCCGTTCCCGGCAAGGGGCGGCGGTTGAATTTACTTTCGCCGATGAGCTTTGTTTGTTAGAAAAACGCTGTGCGCAAACTCCTTTTCCTTTTCAGTCTGATGCTGGCCGTGGCTTTCAGCGCGGCGGCGGCGGAACCGGTTTCCCTGACGTTGGCGGACGGCACGGCGTTGTCGGGCGACATCATCAAGTTCGATGACAACGGCCTGATGCTGCACCTGTCCGGCGATGCTTACGCCACGACGAACCTGCCGTGGTCGCGCCTCTCGCAGGATTCGCTCAAGCACCTCGTCGCCAGTCCGAAACTCAAGCCGCTGGCGGAACCGTTCATCGAGCCGGACGCGTCGCAGCGCCCGGCCAAGCCGGAAATCAAGTTGAATGCGGTCAACCGTCTCGAACGCCCGGCCAATCCCTCGCTGTTCGGCGGCCTGTTCGGCTCGCCGTTGGGCTTGTTTCTGCTGCTGGTGGTCTATGGGGCGAACCTTTACGCGGCGTATGAGGTTTCGGTCATCCGCGCGCGTCCGGCGATCCAGGTGATCGGCCTGTCGGCGGTGCTGCCGATTGCCGGCCCGGCGATTTTCCTCGCGATGCCGATTAAGATCGAGGCGCCGAAAGAGGTGGTGGAATTTGCCGCGCCCGCCGGCACGGCCGGGGCCGCCGCGCACCGGACGCCGGAAGAGATCCAAGTCATCGAGGCTTCCTGGAAAAAGGATGAGCAGAAGCCGGAACCGCAGATTTTCGCGCGCGGGAAATTCACGTTCAACAAGCGGTTCATTGAGACGAAGTTTGTCGGCTATTTCGGCACGCCGCGCGGCGACGCGCTGAAGTTCACCATGGAACTCAAGACCTCGGTGGCGCAGCACACCGTGGAGCGCATCATGCAGGTCGCGGTCGCGGACGTGATCTTGGAAACCAAGACCGGGCAGGTGACCGTGCCGTTGGCCGACATCCAGGAAATCCGTCTGGTGCCGGTGCCGCAACCTCCGACGGCCTGAAGTCCCGCAGCCGCCTCCGCTTGCCATGGCTGCATTAAAAATCATTTTCATGGGCACGGCGGAGTTGTCGTGTGCCAGCCTGGAAAAACTGGCGGGCGATATAAACTTTTCCGTCCTCGCCGTCGTCACCCAGCCGGACAAGCCCAAGGGCCGCGACCTCAAGCTCACGCCGTCGCCGGTCAAGGTGGTTGCGGAAAAACTGAGTCTGCCGGTGCTGCAACCGCTCAAGGCGCGCGATGAAAAATTCATTTCCGAATTGCGCGAATTGAAGCCCGATTTGCTGGTCGTTGTCGCCTACGGACAGATTTTGCCGCAGGCATTGCTGGACGTGCCGCCGCACGGCTGCCTCAACGTCCACACTTCGCTCCTGCCGAAATATCGCGGCGCGGCTCCAATCCAATGGGCCATTGCCGATGGCGAGCCGGAAACCGGCGTGACCATTATGAAGATGGACGCCGGTCTCGACACTGGGCCGATTCTTTCCACTCGCCGCACGCCGATTCTGCCCGAAGATGATTCGCAGAAGTTGCATGACCGCCTCGCGCAGCTTGGCGCGGAGCTGCTCGCCGGGACGATTCCCGATTATGTTGCCGGAAAGATTTTGCCGCAGCCGCAGCCGGCCACCGGCTCGACTTACGCCGCGAAAATAAAAAAGGAAGACGGCAGGATTGACTGGAGCCAGCCGGCGCAACAAATCTGGAACCGGCTCCGCGCCTTCACGCCGTGGCCGGGGGCGTTCACGTTTCTTCAAGCCGAATCCAAGCCGCAGTTGCTGAAAATTTGGAAGGTCGAGCCGGTCGAGAAGTCTGGTGGAGCGGCTTGCCGGGCCGAAGCTTTGGAGCGCAGGCCGGGGGAGATTTTAGCGGCGGACAAAACCGGCATCGTCGTCGGCTGCGGTAATGGCGCGCTTCGTATTTTGGAATTGCAGCGCGAAGGTGGCAAGCGGCTGCCGGCGGAACAATTTCTAATGGGTTTCCCGCTGCCGGTGGGCGGGCGGTTGGTATAGGTTTTTGTTGTTTGCAGCGATTACCCCTTGAATTACGAGGCGGAATCAGCCTTTTGAAAAATAACTAAAATAATTTCACTTCGCTCCCTTGACAGGTTGTGAAAGGGGGCGAAGGTATCAGTGGCTGGTGTGGACGTGAGTGTCGGTTGACGGTAGCAGGCAGTGTCAGTCGGTAGTTGCAGTCAGTATGGATGCAGTATCGGATGCGGTGTTTGAGTCGGTCAGTTGGTAGATGCGCCCACGCCAGCCACTCTTGATTTCGGTTTTCTTGTTTTCTCTTCAAGCGTTAGTTGACCTTTTTGGCCGCATCGCCCCGAACGGCAATGCAGTTTCTCCCGGGCTTTCCGCTTCAGGCCGGCGCGAAGTTTGAATGATGATGTGCGCCCGCGGCTGGTTCAGGGCTTTGGCAGGTCCAACACTTCCCGCACTTTGCACGCCAGCGCGGATGGCGTGAACGGTTTTTGCAGAAACGCCATGCCGGCGTTCAGCATGCCCTGCTGGATGCTGGCATTCTCGGTGTAGGCGGAGGTGAAGAGAATTTTGGTGTGCGGAAACAACGCCCGCACCCGGTCAGCCAGCTCCTTGCCGCTCATGTGCGGCATCACCACGTCGGTGAACAGTAAATCAATGTGGCCGGTGGTGGACTGCTGTTTCACGCCCAAGGCCTCGACGCCGTTGGCCGCCGTCAAAACGCTGTAGCCCAGCCGGCGCAACAAGGTTGCGGCCATCTCGCACAGCGCTGGATCGTCCTCCACCAGCAGGATGGTTTCCGTCCCGCCCGGCAGGGTGGGCGATTTGGGCGGGGGCGGTGCGCTCGGGTTTGCCGTTGATATTTGCGGCAGGTAAATTTTGAAGGTCGTGCCCCGGCCCGGCTCGCTATACACGCTGATGTGGCCACCGCTTTGCTTGATGATGCCGTAACAGGTGGACAGTCCCAACCCCGGCCCTTTGCCAACGTCCTTGGTCGTAAAAAACGGCTCGAACACGCGTGCCTTGACTTCCGGGCTCATCCCCGTGCCCGTGTCCGTGATGGCCAGCAGCGCGTAGTCACCCGGCTTCAATTCGGGATAACGTCCCACGCTCTCGGCGTCGAATGTGACGTTCGCCGTTTCCAGTGTCAGCTTGCCGCCGTTGGGCATGGCGGCGCGCGCGTTGAGGGCTAGGTTCATGATGACCTGCTCGATTTGTCCGGCATCCGCCTTCACCAAATGTAGGCCGATGGCGGGAATGATCTTCACTTCCACCGTTTCCCCGCCCATCAGGTGGCGCAACATTCCGTCCATGCTGGCCAGTACCTGGTTGAGGTTGAGGGCTTCCGGCCGCAGGAATTGCTTGCGGCCATAGGCCAGCAGTTGCCGGGTCAACGTGGCGGCGCGGTCGGCGGCCTTGCGGATTTCGGTGGCGTTTAGGGCCAGCGGATCGCCGGGGGGCAGGTCTTCAATCAGCAATTCGCTCTGGCCGATGATGGCCGTCAGGATGCTGTTGAACTCGTGGGCCACACCGCCCGCCAGCTTGCCCACGGTCTCCATTTTTTGGGATTGGAACAACTGCTCTTCCATGCGCTTGCGCTCGGTGACGTCCTCTTTGACCGCCAGGAAGTGGGTGATTTTCCCGGTGGCATCGAAAATAGGTGAAATCGAAGCCGTTTCCCAGTAAAGCTCGCCGTTCTTTTTCTTATTGTGAAATTCTCCGTGCCATTCCTGGCCGGCCGTGATGGTTTGCCACAGTTGTGCGTAGGCCGCCGCCGGAGTTTCGCCCGACTTCAGGATGCGGGGATTTTTCCCCAGGGCTTCCGCGAAAGAATAGCCGGTGACCGCCGAGAACTTGGGGTTGACGTAGGTGATGTTTCCCGCCGGGTCGGTGATGACGATGCTGGCCGAACTTTGCTCGACGGCGCGGGACAACTGGCGCAACTGCTCCTCTGCCAGTTTGCGCTCGGTGATGTCCACCACCATGCCCGCCATATAGGTCAGTTTCTTATCTACATCAAAGACCGCTTCGCCGGAACCCCTGATGTGATGAAGCGTGCCATCGGGCCGATTGACGCGAAACTCCAATTCACGCGGCTGTTCTCCCGCCGCACAGGCAGCGATCCAAGCCTGCATCGCCGGCCGGTCGTCCGGATGTATCAGGTTTAGGAAATTTTCCAACGTCGGGATGAAGGTGTCCGGGGAAACCCCGTAAATACGATACATCTCCTCCGACCAGGCAATCGGGCCGGTCATGTCGTAGAACCAACTGCCGATATGACCCAGGCGTTGGGCTTCAGACAGGAGCAGCTCTTTCTTGCGCAACTGCGCCTCCGCCTCCTTGAGCCCGGTGATGTCCACCACCATGGTCAACCGGTCGAAGCTGCCATCGAGGTGTTGCTGCCGTTGGAGAAAATACGTGACCCATACGGTTTTCCCGTCCAGCCGGACGTAACGTTTTTCCATTGAAAGACTGCCGCTTCGGTTGTCATCCAGCTCGCGAAAAAATTTGGTCTGCCGCACGGCGTCTTCGGGATGGGTGATCTGCTTGTAAATTCCCGGCAACTGATCCTGCTCGCGCGTGAGGCCGCAGATGCGCAGATGGGCGTCGTTGATGATGCGCTCCATTCGCCCGTCTGGATAATGGTGGGACAGGGCGGCGCCCACGGGCATATTTTCAAAAACAAACCGGAAGCGCGCCTGTTCGCGGGCCAGCGTCGCCTCGGCTTCCTTCATGGCTGTGATGTCCTTGGAAACGCCGAACGTGCCCACGATCTGGCCGTCATTATTGCGGAACGGCATTTTGCTTGTGAGCACCCAGGTTTCCCGGCCGCCCAGCCAGATTTCCTTTTCCACCTTGCCCACCACCGGGACGCCGGTGCGGATGATATCCTGTTCGTCTTCGAAAGCGGGCCGGGCGTGCGCCTCCGCGAAGAGGTCGAAATCTGTCTTGCCCACCAGATATTCGGCGAACCGCTCCTCGCTGGCCAGGTGGGCGGGACGGTTTTCTTCCTGTTCGTCCGGATGCGCGGCGGTGTGGCGGGCGAGTTCGGCGGCGAACCCCCTTTTCACTTTGGCCTGACTGAACCGCATAAACCGTGATTGGAGATCTTTGAAATAAATCGAGTCCGGCGATTGATCCATCAGCATCTGGAACAGGTCGCGCTCGTAGGCCAGCGCGTTTTCAATTTTCTTGAGCGCCGTGATGTCTTTGGAAATGCCAAACGTGCCGACAATCTGGCCGTCCTTGTCACGGAACGGCATTTTGGTTGTGAGGCACCAGGTTTCCCGCCCGTCCTGCCAGACCTCCTGCTCCACCTTGCCAATGATGGGAATGCCAGTGCGAATGATTTCCTGTTCGTCCTCAAAGGCGGGCCGCGCGTGCGTCTCCGTGAAGAAATCAAAATCCGTCTTGCCCAGCAGATCTTCCGGGGAGGCCACGCCAAACTCGCGAGCATGAGCCTTGCCGGCCTTGATGAAGCGGGATTGGGCGTCCTTGAAATAAATTTTATCCGGCGACTGGTCCAGCAGCGTCCGCAGCAAATCCCGTTCGTAGGCCAGGTCAGCCTCCGTCCGTTTGTGCTCCGTCATGTCGCGCACAAAGGCCAGGGTCAGATCGGTGCCGTCAAAATCAAAGTGTTTGGCCATCACCTCGATTGGAAAACTGGAGCCGTCCTTGCGCCGGTGCCGGCTCTCCATCCGAAGGGCATCAAGTTTCTCGTCCCGGGACCGCTGCCATTTCGCCTCCAATTGCTCCCGCGAAATAAACGGATCAATGTCAAACAGGTTCAAGCTCATCAGTTCTTCCCGCAGGTAGCCCAGCGAACGGCAGGCCGCGTCATTGACATAATAAAACCCCGCGTTTTGATCCAACCAGAAGATCGAGTCGGCCGCGTTGTCGCTGGCAAGCTGAAACATCCGCAGCGCATTCTCCGCCTGCTTGCGCTCGGTGACATCGTGGGCCACGCCGCTCATGCGGACGATGTCGCCGGCCGCGTTGCACATCGGCATGCCGCCGTCCAGTACCCAGCGGATGGTGCCGTCCGGCCGGACGACGCGGTATTCCGCCTCATACCGGGGCACCCGCCCTTGAATGCAGGCCGCCCACGCCTCGTGAACGCGCGCCTGGTCTTCGGGATGAATGGCTTTGGCCCAGATGCCCGCGTCCTGATAAAAGTGTTCGGCGGGCAGGCCCCAGACCTTTTCCACCATGCGGTTGACGAATAGGATGCGCTCCGGGTTCACCTCCGCGAACCAAATGGCCTCGCTGCTCTGGTCGGTGAATTGCCGGAAGCGCTCCTCGCTTTCGAGTAGGGCCTTTTCCGCCCGTTTGCGCTCGGTGATGTCGCGAAAAAATCCCACGGCGCACGGCCGCCCGTCAATTTCCAACAGCGACGCGTTGACGTCCGCGTGGAAAACCGAGCCGTCCTTCCGGCGGCACGGCAGCGCCGGGGCCAGCGTCTTGTCGCCGCGAATCTGGGCTTCAAACTCCGCCACGACCTGCGGCAACGACTCCGGTGGATGAATGTCCGGCACGCCCAAATTGCATAATTCCGCCTCGGTATATCCGAGCATCTTGCATAGGGCGCGATTCGCGTATCTAAATTTTTTGGTTTCAACGTCGGCAATCAGGATGCCGTCGGCGCTGCCGTCAAACAGCGCACGGTATCTGGCCTCCGAATCCCGCAGCGCCGCCTCGGCCTGTTTGCGCTCGGTGATGTCGCGTTGAATGCCCACAAAATGCGTGATTTTCCCCCCGGTGTCGCGGATGGGGGCCACCTGCCATTCGATGTGAAATTCCGTGCCGTCCTTGCGGTAGTTGACGGTTTCGCCGGTGTAGGTTTCGCCCCGGTCCAGCTTCTCCCGCAGCCGGCGCAGCATGGCCCGGTCGGATTTCGGCCCCTGCAGAATGCGCGGCGTCTGGCCGAGGACTTCCTCCGCCGTGTAGCCGGTCATTTTTGTGAAGGCGGGATTGACGAAAATGATCCGCGGTCCCGGCAAATCCAGTTCCGCGTCCGTGATCACGATGGATTCCGTGGTCTGCTCCACAGCGGAACCCAGCAGCCGCAGCGACTGTTTGCGCTCGGTGATGTTGTGGATGATGACGACCATCTGCTGGTTTGGGATCGGCACCAGCCGGGCCTCGTAATGGGATTCCTGGCCTTGCAGCACCGCCGAATACTCAAACTTGACCTGGGAATTTTCCGAGATCACCCGCTGGATCGCTTCTGAATACTGCCGGGCGACGTTCTGGAGCGGCGTGTTCTGGATCCGTTTCCCGATCAAATCCTCGCGCCGGCCCATCAGGTCGCCGGGGGCGCCCGCCTTGACGTCAAGAATGGTGCCCTGCTGGTCGAGGCGGAACACCACGTCGGGAATGGCCTCGAAGACGGCGCGCATTTCCGAGTTCGCGTCGAGCATTTCCTGCGAACTTAATTCGAGCGAGTGTTCCAGCATCTCGCGGTCGGCATCGGCCTCCCGGTAAGCCGCGTTGACCGTGTCCAGAAACGCGCGCCATTCCGCAGGGATGGCCAACTGATCCCCGAAATGGCGCTTTAACTGGCGCTTCAGCAAACTGTGCATCGGTTCCATTTTTATCCTTAAACCGGCGGTTCAGATGAACCAAGAAACACACGAAAAACCGGAGCGCCGGCTTGCCGCCGGCTTTCGATGCTCTTCGTTCATCGGTGTGCGCCGATCCCGGCCACGTCCAAAGCCGGCGGCAAGCCGGCGCTCCGGTGGCAGTGTCAGGATGCGACCCTTTCGCGTGTTTTGTGTATTTCGTGGTTTCAAAGGCTTATTCCTCCGACAGCGTGGTGATGGTCATCGTCTGGTTGTGCAGTTCGCATCTGGCTCCAGGCGTGAACGGCGAAATTTCACCGTGGGAATAAAACCCCGTCAGCACCGCACCCGCGCCGAGCACGTCGCGCACCGCCTCCACTTCCTCCTCGATGCGCTGTTTGAGCACAAGTTTCCGGCCCACGCAACTGATGAGAATCGCCAGATCCGGGGTGGTGGAGCCGATGGCCTGGTAGCTCGTTCGCGCCGCGTCGGCGGCTCCGTCAATCAGCCGGTCAAAGTTCGCCTTCATCAGCCGGGCATAAGCGCCTTCGGGGATGTCGGCCGCGAACATCAGGCCCTGCGTTTTTTCGTCAATGGCCAGGAATGAGCGGACCACCGGCGGCTCGCCGGGCCGGGCGCGGACGCTTAACGGGAACAAAAGTCCGGTGGCCGGCAGCCCTTTCGCCTGTTCGCCCAGATACTTTTTGTAGAGGTCGAGCGCGGATTGTCCGTCCAGTTCATACAGGACGTTCGCCCTGGACTTGGTGATGAGCCGCTCCGGGCCAAAAGAATCCCAGCCACCGAGGGATCCAAACCCCACCTTCAACCGGCGGCCGTATAAACCCAGCGCGGCAATGACGCCGGTTTCAGGGAGGTTATCCCGGAACACCAGCGTCTCGCCCAGATGCGAGCCGCCGCCGGCCAGCCCGCCGGTCAGGGTGATGTTGGCGGGCAAATGCTTCATCGCGCCCGACACAAACGCGCTGCCGTTGACTTTCAAGCCGTCGGACAGCACCAGGACGTGCGCCAGTGTTTCCTCCGTGCCCGTGGCCGCGTCGCGCACCGAGCGCGGCAGTTTTTGCGCAATCGCTTCGCCTGCCGAAAAACTGTCCGGGGTCTGGCTCAAGCTGACTTGGGCGCTGCGAAATTGGGTGTGCTCAAATTGCACTGCCGTGATCACCAGCGAATCATCGGACACCTGGGTGCCGCAGATTTCCCCGGCGGTGGAGCAGCCGAATATTTGTGCCGCCGGATAATCCTTGCGGATCGCGGCCAGCAGATCCGGTTTTTGCAGGGCGGCGGTGGCGCCGAACACCAGAACCAATTGGGCGGACTTGGCGATGTTCCCCGGAGCGGTGGGCGTCCAGCCCAGGGCGGTGGCCCATTTTCTTTGTTCGGTTTTCATAATTATGAATTATTCGGCTGTCCGTAACCGTGGGGTTGTTTTTTATGCCGGCGGCGGCGAATCCAGCATCTCGCGCACTTTGCGCGTGAGGATGGCGGGCGTGTAAGGCTTGGACAGAAACGCGCCGCCGGCATCCAATACGCCGTGATGCGCGATGGCGTCGTCCGTATAGCCGGAAGTGAACAGGACTTTGATGTCAGGGTAGGTTGCCCTCAGCCAGTCGGCCATCACCTTGCCGCTCATCTGCGGCATGATGACATCGGTGACCGCCAGCCGGATGGGCGATCCTTTGTGTTCCCGCGCCACGCGCAAGCCGTCCTGTCCGTTGGCGGCCAGCAGCACTTCGTAACCCTGGCCGGCCAGCACGCCATGGGCCAGCAGGCGCAAGGCCGGCTCGTCTTCCACCACCAGCAGCGTTTCGGTTCCGCGTGGCAATGGCTCGAGCCCGGTGGCGGCCGCGGCGGTCGCGACTTGCGGCGCTTGCCCGACCCGTGGAAAATAAACTTTGAACGTCGTGCCTTTGCCCTCTTCGCTATAAACGCCGATGTGGCCGCCGGATTGGTTGATGATGGTCTGGCAGGTGGTCAGGCCCAGCCCGGTGCCCTTGCCCTTGGGCTTGGTCGTGAAAAATGGTTCAAACAGGTGTTTTTTGACTTCGTCCGTCATGCCGGTGCCGGTGTCGCTGACGGCGAGCATCACGTAGTCGCCCGGAATCAAATTGGGATGAGCATAGGCATAGGCTTCGGCCACGGCGACGTCGTGCGTCTCGATGGTCAGCTTGCCGCCGTTGGGCATGGCGTCGCGGGCGTTGATGACCAGATTCATCAGCACTTGGCCAACATAGCCGGAGTCGGCCTTGACGCGGCCAATGGATTTGCCGGGGACAAGCATCATCTCGATGTTTTCGTCAATGAGCTTGCGCAGCATCTTGTCCAGATTTTTCAACACCTCGTTCAGGTCCAGCACGACGGGCTGCACGGCCTGTTTGCGGCTGAAGATGAGGAGCTGGCGCGTCAACTTGCTGGCCCGCTCCACCGCGTGTTGAATTTCGCTGGCATGCTTGTGCAGCGGGTGGGCGGGGCCGAGCTGTTGCATCATCAAATCGGCGTAACCGATGATGACGGCGAGAATGTTGTTGAAATCATGCGCCACGCCGCCGGCGAGCTGGCCGATCACCTCCATCTTTTGCGACTGGATGAACTGCTCCTCCAGCCGCCGGCGCTCGGCGTGTTCGGCCACTTCCTGCATGGCCCGCCGCACTTCCGGGATGAGTCGGGAGAGATGTTCCTTCACGACATAATCCGTCGCGCCGCACTGGAGCGACTGGATGGCCTCTTCTTCGCCCGCCGTCCCCGACACGAGGATGAACGGCACCTCGGGCAGTCGTGCGCGCGCCATTTTCAGCGCCGTCAGCCCGTCGAAATCCGGCAGCGCAAAGTCTGAAAGGATCAGGTCTACCTCCCCGCGCTCCAGCGCCGCCAGATAGTCGTCGCGGGTTTGCACCAGCGTTATGGAACAGGCAACGCCTCCGGTTTCCAGGACAGATTGAACGAGCGCGGCATCGTTCGGATTGTCCTCCAGATGCAGGATGCGAAGTGGATTTTTCATTTCAACTTCTTCCTTCCTTAGGATGAGCAGACTTATTTCCAACCCATACAACCGGTTACGTCTGGCTGGGAGTCAAGCCTGACTTTGAGGGATGATTCTGGATTTGTAAATATGTTTTTTCCATTTCCAGCTTAATCTCAATTAACAATCAATAAAACTGAAACTGCTGACGTTGACAGGGCTGGCCTGATGCTGTCGGATCGCGCCCATCCTCGGGCGCGGTCACTGTCATGGCTCAAGCCGAAGAATGTTATTCAACGACTTGGCTCGGTCCTGTTGGTGCGCCCGACGTTCCTCTCGTTGCTGGCGCAGAGGATGAGGATGGTGGGCTTATAAATGTTGGTTGTTTCAGCTTGATTCGCGTTGATGCCAGCCGCGCGACTGGCCGCCGATTTTCCCGGCGCTGATCAGGCGGCAAACACGCTGTCATGCCTCCAGCTTGGGCGCGTCGCCGTCGTCCTCCATCCACGGATAAAATTTCTTCATGCAATCCGGACACATGCCGTGGCTGAAGGTGGCCTCGGTATGTTTCTGGATGTAGCCTTCCACCTGGTTCCAATAGCCCTTGTCGTCGCGGATTTTTTTGCAGCCGGCGCAGATCGGCAGCAGGCCGCTCAATGACTTCACGCGGGCCAGGGCGCCTTGCAACTCGACTACCAGGCGCTCGCGCTCGGTCTCCGCCTGTTTGCGCTCGGTGATGTCCACCACCGTGGTCAGTTCCTCGATGCTGCCGTCGGCGGAATGGTGGCGCTGAAAGGAAAAAACCACCCAGACAACCTTGCCATCCAGCCGGACGTAGCGCTTTTCCATCGTCAGATGGCCGTCCCGGTCGTCATTCAGTTCGTGACCCAGTTTGGCTTGGCTCGCGACGTCATCGGGGTGGGTGATTTTTTCGTAAATCCCCGGGATCTGATCCTGCTCACGGGTGAGGCCGCAGATGCACAGATGCGCGTCGTTGATGATGCGCTCCAGCCGTCCGTCGGGATGCCGGCGGGCGAAGGCGATGCCCACCGGCATGGATTCAAAAACGAACTGAAGGCGTTGCTGTTCGTGGGCGAGCTCCGCCGTCCGGAGCCGCACTTCGGTTTCCAGCCGGTCACGGCTTTGCTGGAGGGCGCGTTGTTTGGTCTCCAACTGCCGGATGCGCCAGCGATACCCGCCGAGGAGGGCGCCAGCCACCGCCAGTCCGCAGGCCGAGTAAAACCAGGTGGTTTGATAAAAATGCGGATGCAATTCGATTTCCAGGGAAGCGCCAGTTTCATTCCATACGCCATCGGCATTGGCGGCCAGCACCCGGAAGGTGTAGCGGCCCGGCTTGAGGTTCGTGTAAAAGGCCAGTCGCCGGCTGCCCGCGTCCACCCAGTCGCGGTCGTAACCCTCCAGCCGATACCGGAACAGCATTTTTTGCGGCGCGATGAAACTCGTCGCGTCGTAGTGAAATTCCAGTTCACCCTGGCCGGGCGGCACGCTGACCGGCCCGCCGGGATCAAACTCCCTGTCGTTGGCGCGAAGGCGATCAAGGTGAACCGGTGGCACAACGCGGTTGGCCGGGATGTGCGCGGGATCAATCATCACCACGCCGAGCGGGCAGGGAAACCAGATGCGGCCATCGGCGGTTTTGCAGCCATTGTGTTCCTGCACGGTCTTGTCCGCGACCTTTACGGAGTTGATGTCGTCGAAGACCGAGCATTCCACATGATCGGTTTTGCCGTCGGCAAGGTCATTCAGGTCCTGCCGGCTCACGCGGAAAATGCCGCGGCCGGAATCCACCCAGAGATTGCCCAGATCATCGGGCACAAGGGAATAGATGTTGTTGTCGAACAACCCGTCCGGCCGGCTGATGAGCCGGGTTTGGTCTCCTTTCAGCCGCACGATGCCCGACAGCAGCCCCGCCCACACCGCGCCAGCCTGATCCTCGCAAACCCACAGCACGCCGGCATCGGGAAGATCTGTCAACGGCCAATGCTGGCAGAGGCCGTCCTTGACGCGGAAAATCCCGTTGACGCTCGCCACCCAGATGGCGCCGTCCCGGCCGGCTGCGATATTGTTAATCCAAAAAAACGGCGGATTCTCCCCGTTGTTGAAGGTGCAGGGCTGGAAATAATTTGTGCCTGCGCGGTAAAGCTCCCCGCCGACCGAGACCACGACGCCGTGGGCATCCTCCGTCATGCCCACGATCATGTTGGTCGAGACGTAATTGGTCACGGCTATCCCGCCGGAGAATACCGCCAGCTGATGACTTCCGCAGACCACGTAGAGATCGCCGTTGCGAGCTTCAAACACCCGTTTGGAGTAGGGCCTCGGCAGGCCGCTTTGCGTCGTGTAAGTTATTTTCTCCGGGTCAAAACGCGTGACGCCACCGCTGCTGGCGATCCACACGCCGCCGCGGGATGACGGCCCCACCGCCAGCGCATCCTTGATATTCGGGTCTTCGGCGGCGGACACAATGGGGAATTTCACGTCGGAAAGCTGGCTGATGCCGGAGCGCGTGCCGACCCACAAGCTGCCTTCGCGATCTTCCGCGATGGCATTCACATAATTGTTTCCCAGTCCGTCCGACTTTTGAAAAAATTCATAGTTGCCATCTTGATATCGAGCCAGCCCGCGTCCGGTCGTTCCAATCCATAAAACGCCCTGCCGATCCACCAGCAAGGCGCGAACCTCCTCCGCCAGTTGAGGGATTTCCCGCCGCCGAAGGCCGGCATCATAACAAAATAAACCGTCGGTCGTGCCGACCCAGATTTGGCCCGCCGCATCTTCCGCGATGCTAAGCACCGATATTTCATCCAGTTTTGGGTCAGGAATCTTTGTGATTTTCCCATCCTGCCAGCAATAGACGCCGTGATTGGCGGTTCCAAACCAAAGCCGGCCCTGCTGGCCTGCGTAACCGCACAGAATGTTCAGGAATGAATTCGTGGTCGCATCGGATATTGAAACCGTTTCCAGTTGGCCGGACCGGTTCAACCGGAAGGCATAGCCCGATGCCACCAGCCAGATCGTTCCGTCCTTCCCTTCCAGCATTGACCGGACGTTCAGGTTCGCCGTATCTGCATTGGTCCCGCCGCGGAACGAAAATTTCCGGCCGTCGTAAAAACCAAAGGAACTGTTGTCCAGCCCCGCCCACAGGCCGCCGGCGCGGTCAGCCGCCAGGCTGGTCACGATACTGTTTCGCACCCTGGAGACGGAATGAAGGTCGAGCAGCTTGAATTCAATCCCGTCATAACGCAGCAGCCCGGCCGCCGTGCCGAACCGCATGTAGCCGTCACCAGTCTGGGCGATGGCGGAGATACCGCTGGCCGGCAGGCCGTTTTGCCGGCTCCAAGTCTGGCAGTTGTATTGGAGAATGTCCCTGGCCGGATCCAGTGCCAAGCCGCGGCCCGCCAGAAAGAATTGAAGCGCCAGCGCCGCCGCCAGCAGCCCGCGCCGGAACCAGCCGCCATGCTTCCTGAAAATTGGCGCGTGACTCATGTGGAATACTTATTAAGCAAACCAATGATTTCATCCAAAGTCCAGAGCAGTCTGTGAGGTTATTTGATTTGGCGGCGAAGCGGCGGGGGCGTCGCCGGGGCGCGGCACTCCGGGATTCGGCCGTTACTTCGCATCCTTCCAGCCTGCGGCATAGGCTTCAAAGACGCGGCGCATTTCGTCGCGGACGGTGCGGAAGCATTGCAGGATTTCCTCGTCGTTGCCGGTGGCTTTCGCTGGGTCAAAGAACGGCCAATGGTGGCGGTTCAGCTGGCCGGGGAAAATCGGGCAGGCCTGATCCGCGTTGCCGCAGACGGTGATGACGGTGTTCACGGGCTGCGCCAGAAATTCCTGCAAAGGCTTTGAACGGTGCGCGGAAATATCAATGCCCACTTCGGCCATGACCTTGATGGCAAGCGGGTGAACATGGCCGGCGGGCTTGGAGCCGGCGCTCTGGACATTGGCGAGGCCGCCCAGCGCCGCGCGCAAAAAACCTTCGCCGAGGTGGCTGCGACAGGAGTTGCCGGTGCACAGGATGAGGATGGTGGGTTTCATGATTGAATTGGAAAACATCGAACAACCAACATCCAACGCCGAACATCCAAAGGGCGCGCATTTCCAACACTGATTGTTGGATGTTCGATGTTGGATGTTCGATGTTTCATTTTACTTCACGCTGATACCAGCCGCGCGACTGATTGCACACCTTGCACACCGAGAGCATCACCGGCACTTCCACTAGCACGCCCACCACGCACGCCAGTGCCGCGCCCGAGCTGGGTCCGAACAGCGTGATGGCCACCGCCACCGCCAGCTCAAAGAAGTTGCTCGCGCCGATCAGTGCGCCGGGCGACGCCACGTTGTGCGGCACTTTCAATTTGCGCATCAGCAGATAGGTCAGGCTGGAATTGAAATAGACCTGGATCAAAATCGGCACCGCCAGCAGGATGACGGCAAACCATTTCTTCGTCAGGTTGTCGGCTTGGAACGCGAAGATCAGCGCCAAAGTCAGCAGCAGCGACCACATCATCACCGGATGAAACTTTGGCAGGAAATTCTTTTCAAACCATTCCTTGCCGCGCGATTTCAGCAGCAGCGTCCGCGTCAGCCAGCCCGCCGTCAGCGGCACGACGATGAAAACAATCACGGAAGTGATCAGCACCTTCGGCGGCACCACCACGTTCGCCACGCCACACAGAAACATCACAATCGGCGCGAATAGCACGAGCATGATCAGGTCGTTCACCGCCACTTGCACCAGCGTATAAACCGGATCACCGTCTGTCAGGTAAGACCAGACAAACACCATCGCCGTGCAGGGCGCGGCGGCCAGGATGATCAGGCCGGCGGTGTAGTTTTTCGCCGTCTCCGCGTCAATCCAGTGCGCAAAGATATGTTGCATGAAGAGCCACGCAAGGAAGGCCATGCTGAACGGCTTCACCAGCCAGTTCACAAACAGCGTCACCATCAAACCTTTTGGCCGCTTCGCGATGCCGCCGATGGCGCTGAAATCCACCTTGAGCATCATGGGGTAAATCATCAGCCACAGCAGAATGCCAATCGGCACATTCACCTGTGAGCCTTGCCCAAATTCCAATTTGCTCAACGTGGCCGTCACATCGGGTAGCAATTTGCCGAAGGCCAGGCCCACGCCCATGCACACCAGCACCCACACAGTGAGGTAGCGTTCAAAAAAGGCCAGGCGCTTCGGGGCGGTTGTTTCAGTGGACATGATTCAATTTTATGGTTTGAAAAGTTGTTGCAGCCGTTCCGGGCCGGTTGGTTCTTCCGTCACCCACGGCACGAGCGCCGTGCGCGGCGAAAGTTTCTCGACGACTTCGCGGATATATTGCGCTTCACCGCGTCCGCGTGCCGCGAGCAGCGGATCGTGCGACCCGCTCCCGGCAAAGCTCTGGTTGATGATCCACGCAAACGGTTCAATTTTGGCGCGGCGCAAATCGGTTTGCAGCATCGCCGCTTCATGCACCGGCGTGGCTTCGGGCAGGGTGACGACGAGCACGCGGGTATAGTCCGCGTCCCGTAGCCGGGGCAGGAGTTGCCGCACTTCTTCCGGCATGTCGCTCGCCTTGCGCGCGATTTCGCGGTGATAGGATTCCGTGGCGTCCAGCAGCAGCAGCGTGTGACCGGTCGGCGCGGTGTCCAGCACTACAAAGGCATCCTGGCCTTGGGCCACGGTGCGGGCGAAGGCGCGGAACACCGCGATTTCTTCCGTGCAGGGCGACCGCAAATCTTCTTCCAGCAAGGCGCGGCCATTGGCATCAAGATTTTTCCCTGCCGTCGCCATGACCTGTTCCACATAAGCGCGTGTCTCGGCTTGCGGATCAATCCGGCTGACCTGCATTCCAGGGGTTTTCCCCGCCGCCGCCGCGATGTGCGCCGCCGGATCGGTGGTGCTTAGATGCACCTGACAGCCGCGCCGCGCCAGTTCCGTTGCAATCGCCGCCGCGATGGTCGTTTTGCCCACGCCGCCTTTGCCCATCGTCATGATGACGCCCCGGCCAGCCTTCGCAAAATCATCCACCAAGGACGCCAGCGTAACCGTCGCCGGCAATTTTTCCCCGTAGGAGCCGACGTGAGGAGGCTCTAATTGAATTCCGTTTTGTGTGAGTGCCCGTAGCGCCGGGATGCCCACCAGATTGTGCGACCGCAACGGGACTTTGCTCACCCGCATCCGGTTCAGAAACGCGCCGGCCGTTGCCAGCGCCTCAGCGCCGCGCTGTTGCAACGCGAGCGCCACGGGATCAGCTTCGGCTGCTTCAAACAATCCGTTCAAAATCAATCGCTGATTGCGCACACCGATGGCCGCCAGTTCATCGCTCGTGCGTTCCGCTTCCGCCAGCGCTGCCCGTTGCGCCCGGCTCACCAGCACTAGCGTGGTGCGTTCGCCGTCGGTCAGTGAGGCCACGGCGTATTCATAAACCGCCCGCTGCTTCTCCAGACCCGACAGCGGGCCGAGACAGGAATTGCCCGTTGTGCTGCTCTCCAGAAAACCCGTCCACGCACCGGGTAGTGACAACAGGCGCAGTGTGTGTCCCGTTGGGGCGGTGTCAAAAATGACGTGGTCGAAATCGGCGGTGGCTTCCGGTTGGCCGAGCAGCCGGGAAAATTCGTCGAAGGCCGCAATCTCCATCGTGCAAGCGCCGGAAAGTTGTTCCTCCATGCCGCGTACGATGGCGTCCGGCAGTTTGCCGCGATATGGGCCAACCAGTTTTTCCCGATACGCCATCGCCGCCGCCGCCGGATCAATGTTCAGCGCTGCCAGTCGTGGCACGCCGGGAATTTCCGTGGGCGTGGCGTTCAAGCGCACGCCCAAGACTTCATCCAGATTCGAGGCCGGGTCCGTGCTGACGAGCAACACCCGCCGCCCGCCATCCGCCAGCGCAATGGCCGAGGCGCACGCCAGCGAGGTCTTGCCCACGCCGCCCTTACCCGTGAAAAACAGAAAGCGCGTCGGCGCTTCCAGAAATCGGGCCAGGGATTGTTCGGGGGCAATGCTCATTTCAATGCTTCAGCAGGTTCCGCCACCGCAGCCGCAATCCGACTTCGCGGGAGCCGCCGACGCTATGGCTTTCAGTTTGAACCAGCCCGCCAGTTCGGCGCGGCCGGGATAACGTCCTGTTGTCGCCACCTTGCCGTTGACCAAAATCACCGGCAACGCGGCTTCACCCTTTTCCGTTAGCGCGGTTTTCACCAGTCCGCTTTCCACAAACGCCGCCGGGTTTTGCGAAAGGTTGTGTCGCTGCACAATCACGCCCTCGGTTTTGAGCCAGTCCAGATCGGCGGCGAATTGCACGAGCTTGGTGTCAACGTCCGGCCCGCAGACGCCGGTCGAGCAGCACATGGCGGGGTCGAACACCTGAAGGATTTGCGTGGTTAGTTTCATGGGTTATTTTGCTTTCGACTGGTCGCGGCGACCAGCGGCGTAGGCTTCAAAAACCATCTTGATCTGGTCCCGCACCTGCCGGAACACCGCCAGCTTTTCCTCGTCC
>CAYUGC010000046.1:0-19787 GCA_964444085.1 uncultured Bifidobacteriaceae bacterium
GCTCCGACGGCGCTTGGCACGCCATAAAAGTGGCCACGCTTTTAATTAAACTGCTCTAAATGTTTCGTGGGCGTCATGCTTGCCGGCGGGGTCAAGCATTCTGGAATATTTTGCAATAAGACACTCTTCCAAACCCTGTGAACGGAAGCCGGCTGTGGGCCGATCCCGGGCTGGGCGGTAAATGTATCGTTTTGTAAAAAATACATATTTTGACTTGCTTTCCCGGCCGCCTCGGCTAAGTTTCGCCGATGCCTCGACCGCCCAAGCTCACTGCCTGCGCGGATGAGTTTGCCGCCCAGCTCGACCAGGCCTGCGCTGAAATCGTCAGGCCTAAAGCCTGGCGACCGCACCCACAATGCCACCGGTTGGTCATGTCACCTTTTGTCACCTTTTGGCGCTTCCAAAATGGGGTGACAAAACGTGCCAAAAAGTGCCAAAAAGTGACATGATTTACTTTGAACCCTCCCAGCCGTGGGGTGGCTGCCGGGCGCGTAAGCATTGTGGTCGGCCGGAAATGATCTGGGCGACTGTTTCCGCGCTGAAAGGCACGGCTGGGTGATTAGTGTATCATCATATATAAATACATAATTAGCCTTGCCTTTCTAGCAGTCTTGGCTAAGGTGGGTCACCTGCTGACGGAACCGTTGGCCTGAGTCGGACTGCTCGCTGGCGGCTCTCCGCTCTGGGGGGGGGATGACTGTCGATCGGATGCGGGAGCAACCCCGCCCGACCTTTACCACCGCCAAATGCAAAACTGGTAAAGAAAAAGTAAAATGGATCGGAGGCGCTCGGTGGGGCGAGCGTCCCCGCGAGCTGTCCGGGCCCCGGCGCCTTCCGCCGCGGCCAGCCCCCGCCGCCGGTATATTCACGGACGCGGCAACGCTTTCCCCCTCTCCGCGTCGGCGGAGTCTGCGGAGCCGATGGATGAGGGCCGGGGTGAGGAGCTCGTCCCACCATCTGGGGTTCATGGAAAGGGCGAAACTGGCCCGCCGTAAAGTGAAATTGGTTGATGAGCTGGGGTTGGAACGGCTGCCAATACCTCCCACCATTCCACCGAAAACAGCGGGAATCTTTAGTATTAACACGTCCTAGGCTTGCAGTTCGCGGTGGTTGATTTTGCCGGTGCCGAGCTTGGGTATCTCCGTTACGACTTTCAGTTCGCCCGGGACGTTCAGGTTCGTCAACCCCTTGGCTTGGATGGCGGCTCGGATTTCGTCCAAGGTGAGCCTGGGTTCGTTGGTCACCGCGATGAGCGCTTCACCTTTCTTTTCATCCCGGCGGGTGATGACCGCGATCTGGCAATGCAGGCCGTAGTGCGGAAAGGCTCCCGCCAAGGCGTCCTCCACCGCCGTCAGGCTCACCATCTCGCCGCTTATCTTGGCAAAGCGGTTCACCCGGTCGAGGATATGCAGGTAGCCGTCGCGATCCACGCTCACGATATCGCCGGTATCATACCAGCCGCCGAGCGCCTGGAATTTCGCGTTGGCCTCGGCGTTCAAGTAGCCTTTCATCACGTTTGGGCCGCGCACGAAAAGCCGCCCGCCTTCGGCCACGCCTTCGACCGGCTCCAGCTTGTATTCGAGGCCGGGCAGCAGCCGGCCCACCGATCCGGAGCGCGGCTCCAGCGGCGTGTTGGCGCTCAGGCAGGGGGCGCACTCGGTGGCACCATAGCCTTCGAGGATGCGCCCGCCGAATTTCTGCGACCAGACCAGCGCGGTGTTGGCCTGCAGCTTCTCCGCGCCGGCGAACAGATACCGGAGGCTGCGAAAATCATAAGAATGCGCCTTGCGCGCATAGCCGTTCAGAAAAG
Source organism: uncultured Bifidobacteriaceae bacterium (assembly GCA_964444085.1). GTDB lineage: Bacteria > Verrucomicrobiota > Verrucomicrobiia > Limisphaerales > UBA11358 > UBA11358. Next base: position 1,811 of record CAYUGC010000046.1, read on the forward strand.
TGTTTGTGCTGAAGAACACGGTGCAGTCGCTTTCATAGAGCAGCGCCGGCACCATGCGGTAATTCAACGGTGACGGATAAAGAAAGACAAAAATCCCGCGCACCAGCGGCAGCAACGTCCCCACCGTGAGCCCAAAGCTGTGAAAAATCGGCAGGCAGTTGAAGCAGCGGTCGCGCTCGGTCAAATCCGTCACGGCCAGCATCTGGCGGATGTTGGCGAGGAGATTCCGGTGCGTCAACTCGACGCCCTTGGGCACGCCTTCCGACCCGCTCGTGAAAACAATCACGGCCGTTGAGCCGGCGGCAGACAAGCTGCGGCTGGCTTTTTGTGGTTTGAAAGTTTGCCGGAGCAGCGTGAACAATTTCCGGAAGCGGGTGATGCCGGACCGCACGTCTTCGAGATAAATCAGGTTGATGCCCGCTTTCAGAAAATCGTCCGCGTTCAGCTTGGCCCGCTCCAGAAAGGCGCGTGAGGTGACGATGTGTTTCAGCCCGGCCAGTTCCGCACACGCCAGCATGGTGGCTATGCCCGAGGAGAAATTCAGCATGGCGGGCACTTTGCCCAGGCTCCACAACGCGAGGATGACCACGGGCGCGGCGTTGACATTGGGCAGCAACAGCCCAACCCGCTCGCCGCCCGCAACCGGAAAACGCAGGGACCGCGCCAGCAGGCTGGTTCCCGTCATCAGCTTCCGATAGGTCAGCGTCTGATGCGTTACATCTTCGAGAATAATCTGTCCCGGTTTTTTGCGGGCGCTCTCCATCACTGCGGCGAGGACATCCTGCGGGCCGAAAGCCAGCTCGACCTCGAATTGCTGCCGCACCAACTGGTCGCGCAACCAGCCGGTCAGCCGCAACCGCATATGACCGGTGCTGTCATTCCCCAACTGGGGCGGAGCCGGCGGGGCGCTGAAATGCACGGTTATTTTTGGGAAAAATTGTTTCCGATCCGGATTGGGTGAACCTGGCAGGCCGCCGGCACCACGCAGATAAGCCGTGATGACTTTCGCCTTCGTTTTGAAAATGAGAAATCCGGTGCCGTCGAAAAGCTTCATCAAGCTGCCGGTGCGCGACAGCCGGCCTTCCGCGAAGAGCACGAGCCGCCCGCCGCTTTTCAGAAACTCCGCCAGGTGCTTCACCGCGTAAGGCGAACTGGTATCAATGGGAAAGGTGTAGCGATTGATCATCAACTTCCGATGCAGCCAGCTTCTCTGCGCGGCGACGCTCGAAGTAACGACCTTCCAGTCCGCATCCAGACAGACCCAAAGGAACAACCAGTCAATCCAGGAGACATGATTCGGAATCAACAGCACCGGCCCGGGTGTTTTAAGCGCGTCCAAACCGTAAGCATGGAAGCGAAACAGAATCTGAAGCAGCCATCGAATGCAAGTTTTCATGACTGTGGCGAGGGTATCATTGGAACCTTTCTCTGGTTGGATTTAAATTGCAGTCGTTGCCGTCTGCCTGCACAAATCCGCTTTCAAGGACGGCGAACTTATCCGCGAGCAATCTTTGGGCAAGGCGATAGCCCGCCGGATCGGTGTTGTGGTGCAGGTCGTGAAAATGGTGTTCGATCCGCAACCGTGCCGCTGAGCAGAAATAGTCAATCAAACCGGGCAGATTATGATCGCCGGCAGTTGGGTCTTTGGAATGCAGCAGTTGTTCCCCGCGCCGGCAGGCTGCCGTCATGGCGAACAGTTCCGCGCCGATGTCCACAAACCGGCCGAGCAAAAGTTGCTCGCGCTCCAGCTTCGGGCCGTGCCGCAGCATTGCGTGAAAAATCGCCCGCGCCAGCCGCCGGTTCGCCCGCGCAACATAGCGCAGATGTTTGCCTCCGATTTGAGATTTCAAATTTGAAATCTGAAATTCTCCGGCGAGCGGCAGCCATTGTTTCGGATACCAGCCGGCGTAAAACAATCCCGCCTTGGCCGCCGCGCCCAACCGCCGTCCCCACGGCAACTGCGAATTCAGCACCGCGGCGCTGACCTTGAGGTGCGGGTCAAGCATCTCGCGGGCGATGAACAGACGCATGATTTCGCTCGATCCTTCGAAGATGGTGTTGATGCGACAGTCGCGCAGCATCCGTTCCAGCGCGATGCCCGATTCGCCGCGTGCCTGGAGCGATGACGCCGTTTCGTAGCCGCGCCCGCCACGGATCTGCACGGCGTCGTTGACGATCCGCCACGTCGCCTCGGTCGCCCACAATTTGCATAGCGCGGCTTCAAGCCGGACATCCGCGTGCTTGTCGCGGTCCACGCGGCTGGCGGCGAGCAGTGTCATGGATTCCATCGCAAAAACATCCGCCGCCATCCGCGCCAGCTTGTCCCCGATGGCTGCGTGTTTGCCGATGGGCGCGCCCCACTGCTTGCGCTCGCCCGCCCAGCCGCGCGAAATTTTCAGGCAGCGTTTCGCCGCCCCGGTGCATGCGGCCGGCAAAGTCAACCGTCCCGTGTCCAACGTGGTCAGTGCGACGCGCAAACCTTTGCCTTCGGCGAGCAAAATGTTTTCCCTCGGCACGGGGACGTTGGTGAAATGGATGACGCCATTGTAGAGCGCCTTCAAGCCCATGAAATGGCAGCGATGCAAAACCTCGACGCCCGGCCAGTCCATCTCGACGATGAACGCGGTGATTTGATCTTTCGTTTTCCCATTCACAACTTTCGGCGGCGTTTTTGCCATGACGACGATGACGCCGGCCTTCGTGCCGTTCGTGCACCAAAGTTTTTCGCCGTTGAGGATAAAATGTTTTCCATCCGGCGTTGGCTCGGCATGTGTCGCCATCGCCGCCGGGTCGGAGCCGACGTTCACCTCCGTCAGCGCAAACGCCGAAATCTCGCCGCCGGCAACGCGCGGCAGATATTTGCGCTTCTGTGCCTCGGTGCCGAACAAAATCAGCGGCTGCGGCACGCCGATGGACTGGTGCGCCGAGATCAGCGCCGTCAGGTTGCCGCACCAACTGCCAAGCAGCATCGCCGCGCGGCAGTAATTCGTCTGTGACAGGCCGAGTCCGCCGTATTCCGTCGGCACTTTGATGCCGAACGCGCCAAGCCTCGCCAGTTCTTCAATCACCGGCTGCGGAATTTCGCCGGTGCGATCAATCTCATCGGGATCAACTTTTTCGCGCAGCAACGCTTCCAGTTGTTTAAGAAAGGCGTCGCCTTGATCGCGATCCTCGACGCTTTGTATTGGAAATGGAAGCACCGTGGACAAATTAAATTCACCCATGAACATTCCGCCGGCGAAAGTCCGTGTGTGGCCGGGTTCGCGGGCGGCCTCGGTCAGTTCCATCGCCGCGCGCTGGCCGGTGGACATCTTCGACGTGTCAATCAGCGACGGCGTTTCTCCGGGTGGAATTTGGATAGTGTTCATAAAACCCTTTCAGTTTTGGAATAAAACTTTTCGCCGCTTGCCGCCATGCCGGCCAGTAGTTTGCACGGCTCGAAATGCGCCGTTCCGGAAGCGACGAGATGGTTCATCGCTCCCACGAGCCTGGCTGCGCCAACGGTGTCGGTGTAGCGCAGCGGCCCGCCTCGGAACGGCGCGAATCCGGTGCCCATGATCATGGCAAAATCCACGTCCGCCGGGTCAGTGACAATTTGTTCTTCCAGACAACGCACGGCCTCATTGACCATCAGAAAAACCATGCGCTCCTGAAGTTCCTCGCGCGAAATGTCGCGGGCTTTCTGGCTTTGCACATAAGCGAATAGTTGCGGATTCGGTTCCGCCTCCTTCGTTTTTTCGTGCCGGTAAAATCCGATGCCGGTCTTGCGTCCGAGCAAACCGGCGCTCGTCATTTTGCCAAGGCAATCGGGAACTTTCATGCGGTCGCCAAAATGCGCGGCGAGCGTCGCGGCGACGTGCAATGACACGTCCAATCCCACTTCGTCGAGCAACCGCATGGGCCCCATCGGCATTCCGAAATCGAGCATCACGTCGTCGAGGTCTTCCACCTTCGCGCCCGCCTCAAACAAATTTCCGGCCTCGATCAAATACGGCATTAAAATCCGGTTCACGAGAAAACCCGGACTATCCTTCACGACCATGGGCAGCTTGCCGATCTGCTGCGCGAACTTGAGGGCGCGCTGCAAAACTTCCGGCGCGGTCTGGCGCGCGGCGATGACTTCGACAAGTTGCATCCGGTGAACCGGATTGAAAAAATGCAGGCCGACGACGCGCTCTGGATGGCGCGTGCTCGCGGCCATTTCCGAAATGGGCAACGCCGACGTGTTCGTGGCGAGAATCGTGTCAGGCGAAACCAGTTCGTCGAGCCGCTGGAAGATTTTTTTCTTCAGCTCCAGGTTTTCCACCGCCGCCTCGATGATGATGTCCGCATGACGCAGCGGAACTTCCGCCGGAGCCGGATGCACGCGCTCCATGCCGGCCCGCGCCTCATGCGCCGTGAAGGTGTGATGCTTGACGCCGTCGCGATACAATTTGGCGATGGTCGCCATGCCCTTCGCCACCTGCTCGGTGTTGATGTCGCGCAGGATGACCGGCAGTTTCCGCGCGCTGATCCATTGCGCGATGCCCGCGCCCATGACGCCTGCACCGATGACCGCCGTGTGCGTAACGGGTTTCGGCGCGGCGGCTGAAGCAGTGACGGGCAAAGTTTTTTTCCGCGCCCGTTCTTGCAGGAAAAAAACGTTAATCAAATTCCGACAAACATCCGTCTGCATCAGCTCGATGATGCCGTCACGTTCCAGCACGAGCGACGCCTCGACCGTCCGTGAAATGCCGCGCGTCACGACTTCCAGCGCCTTGAACACAGCGGGATAATGCCCGTGGGTTTTTTTCAAAAGCTGCTTGCGGACTTGCGGCGCAACGACTGCTGCCACCAAACGGTTATTTGTCAGCCAGTGATTGGGGCGGCATGGTTTGCCTTGCTGAATTTTTCGCGTCGCCGCCGCGATGAGACACTCGGCAGGCACCACCTCATCAATCATGCCAAGCTTCAGTGCCAATTTTGTGGGCACAGTTTTGCCAGCCAAAATGATGTCCAGCGCCTTCGGCAAGCCGATCAGACGCGGCAGGCGCGTCGAGCCGCCCCAGCCGGGCAGCAGACCGATTTTGGTTTCTGGTAGGCCGATTTTCGTCGCGTGATCGGGCGAGGCGATACGGTAATCGCAAGCGAGGCAGAGTTCGTAACCGCCACCGACTGCCGCACCGTGAACCGCCGCCGCTGTCGGAATCTTCAGCGCCGCGATGCGATTCATCACCGTCTGACCGCGCTCGATCAGGACGCGCGCATCATCAGGCGAAGCGACTTTGAGCATCGCGTTGAGATCCGCGCCCGCGATAAAGACCGCGCGTTTGTTGCTGGCGAAGATGACGCCTTTGAGTTCCGTCTGGCGCTCGATGAATTCCAGTTCCTGCGCCAGTTCGTCCAGCGTGCGGAGATCAAAAATGTTCGCGGATGAACCGGGCCGGTCAAACATGACCAGGCAGATTCCGTCGTCACGCGCGACCAGTTGAACCGTTTTTTCCGCCGCCGGTGCTGGCAGCGGCGCGGGTGTAGGCGTTGTCGGTTGGCCCGCCGTTTCTGGTTTTGATTGCAGCACGTTCATAAGTCACATCCTTTCCAGCCAGAGCGCCGCGCCCTGGCCACCGCCGATGCATAACGACACCAGCGCGCGTCGAGCGTTGCGCCGCTGCAATTCCTTCAACGCCGTCAGCACCAGCCGCGCGCCCGTCGCGCCGACCGGATGGCCAAGCGCGATGGAACCGCCGTTGATATTGAGTTTCGCTGCTGGAATCTCGCCGAGCGGTTCGCGGCGATGAAGCTGGTCATGTGCAAATTCTTCCGAAGCTGCGCATTTGATGACGGCCACCACCTGCGCGGCGAAGGCCTCGTTAATCTCAATGATGTCCGCGTCAGCCAGCTTGAGTCCGGTTTGCGCTTCGGCCTGTGCCATGGCGAAAACCGGGCCCAGTCCCATCCGCACCGGATCGCAACCGGCGTAGGCGTAACCGGTCAGCGCACCGAGCGGCTTGTAGCCAAGTTCCTTTGCTCGCGACTCGCTCATGACCAGCAAAGCGACCGCGCCATCCGTAATTTGCGAGGCGTTGCCAGCCGTCACCGTGCCGTTTCGGCGGTCGAACTGCGGTTTCAGTTTTGCGAGCGCTTCGGTGGTTTGATTTTCCCGGATGCCATTGTCCTGCGTGACCACATTTTTACCGGCTTGAAATACCGGGCAGATTTCCTCGGCGAATTTGTCACGCGCGGCGGCGGCACGCCGATGCGATTGCAACGCGAACGCGTCCTGCACGGCGCGACTGGTGCCGGATTCGCGCGCCAGTACTTCGGCGGTCTCGCCCATGTTGAGGTTGCACACCGGATCGGTCAGGCCGAGCAGCAAGCCGAAGCGCGGTTTGAAATCCGCCGGGCGAAAAGCGGCAAAGGCCTTTGCGTGTTGCAGAAAGCTTTTGGCGCGGACGAGCTGGCCGAATTTCTTTGCGGCAGACGCATTGAACAGCAGCGGAATGTTCGACATGCTTTCCGTTCCACCCACGACAAAAATATTTCCGCGACCAGCCAGCATTTTTTCCTGCGCCTGCGTGATGGCCTCGAATCCCGAAGCGCAGTTGCGGTGGACGGTGACGGCGGGGACGGATTGCGGAATGCCAGCGCGCAGGGCGATGACGCGGGCGACGTTGGCGGCGTCTGCCGGTTGCGCCACGCAGCCGAAAATGACCTCGTCAATGAGCGCCGGATCCAGGTCGGTGCGCGTCAGCAGCGCGCTGACGGCGATGCGGCCCAGTTCGTCAGCACCCAGCGCGGCGAAATCCGTGCCCGCCTTGCAAAACGGCGTGCGAACGCCATCCACAATGACCATGCGTTCAGGATTCATAAGTTTTTTCCAATCTCGGTTTGACCGCCGCAACCTTTGGCGCATCCCCATTCGCGCGCGGCCGGTGGTCCACGACTTTTTGCTCCTTGATCACCACGCCGACGCCTTGCAGCTGGCGCATCTCCGCCGCATCGTGAAAAACAATCTGGTTCGGATGCAACTCAACCTCGTTGTAAAACCGCTCCCGCAGTTCATGGTCAAGCTGCCGGTCAGCCGTGCTGTCCGTCTTGGAAACGTGCAGCACAAGTTCGTCCAGGTCAAACGGGTCATTGCCGGCCTTGCGCAATTCCAGCTGCCATGCGCCGATGTGCGGGGCGTCGTCAAGGACGTGTTCCAGTTGGTTGAAATCCACGAGCGTGCCCTTGAGTTTGTCGAGGTGCATCTCCTTGATTTCGGAGGCGCGGGAAATCTTTCCGACGAGGCGCGGCAATGTCCGGCCGCAGTGCGGACAAGGTTCATAGACCAGTCCGCCGTCAATAAAATCGCCGGTGCGATAGCGCAAGACCACGGTGCCGCGCGCTTCGAGCGGGGTGAAAACAATTTCTCCGGGCTGGCCGGAGGGAACCGCGCGGCCGGTTTTCGGATCAACAATTTCAATGATACCGAGGTCGGGATACAAATGATAACCGCCCGGCTCCAAGTCGTGCGGAAACGGGCATTCGGCCCACGCAAGCTTGGATTCGGTGAAGCCGTAGGTCGCCAGCACATCCACGTTGCGCGCGCCGAGTCCGGCGGCCATGTCGCGTAGTTTCCGGCGCAGGCCATCGCTGGTTTTTTCGCCGCCGAGGACGATGCGCTTGAGGTTTTTGCAACTGACTTTTTCCTCGGCGGCCTGCTGGAGCAGATGGTAGATGAACGTTGGGACGCCGATGAGGGCGTCGGGATTCAATTTTCGCATCAGTCGCAAGTTGCCCTCGGTGCCGAGCACTTTGCCGCCGCCGGTGCTGACCGTAAGTGCGCCGAAGGAAACACCGGCGTAATAGGTGAACCAAAACGCCAGGTGCGGCGCGAATGGGAAAGCATTGAGCATCCGAAATTCCGGCCGTGCGCCGCAGACTTCCATCAGGCGGCGGCTGGCGGAAGTCAGGTTGCCGAGGTCGTGGCGCGTGAGCAGGAACGGCAGCGGTTCTGCCGAGCGACCGGTGGTGAAAAACATGGAAACCGGGCGAAACTCGGCGGACAATTCAGCTTCCACTGCTTTCCGTCCATGCAGAACGGCGCGCAAAATCGTTTTGGGCTGTCGCGCCAAAACCTTTGCGTCCGGCGTCAAAATAAATTCCTTGAAGCGTTCGGGATGTTCCGGTGTCGGGAGCAGGTCGGTTTTCTTCGTGAACGGCAGGCGTTGCAGGTCGTCGAGCGTGCGGATGGAATCGGCGTCCAGGTTTTGTTCGCGGAACAGTTCGCGGTAGTGCGGCGAAAAGGGAACCACGACGGTGCGCAAATATTGCCGCAGTTTTTCCGCCTGCAATCGGCGGATCTCCGCTTCAGGCAATTGCTGCCAGCGATTCTGTAACCGGCTTGAGCTCATAAGTTGTTCCTTTCTCTTGCACCAGCGTTTTGATTTCGCCGAGCTGGCGCAGCGCCGCTTCCCGCCCCGCCTGGATGTATTGGCCGGGGTTGCGAAAATCCACCCAGCGGTCGTGCCCAACGTCCGGGCGTAGGACGACGTTCGCCCGCTGGCAACTGGCTTCGGCCATCCGGATTTGCGCGCCGTGGATGCTGTTCATGAGAATTTCCAAAATATTTCCGCGCGCGAAATAATTCACATGCTGGTTGAACGGCAGAAGCTGGCGCGCCTGCTTGCGCGTGAGCCGCGCCGATTTTCCGCCCAGTTCCCGCTGGGCTTGCAAGGAAAGGCGGATGCGGTCGGACGAGGGCATGGCGTTCACCGCGATGATTTTGTGAACGCCCATTTCCTGCAAGACATCCACCGGCAGCGGATCCACGATGCCGCCGTCCACAAACGATTCTTCGCCGATGCGGACGGGCACAAAAATGCCCGGCACCGCGATGCTGGTGTGAACGGCGGTGGCCACGTCGCCGCTCGAAAAAACAACGCGGCCGAGTGTGTCGAGATTCGTGGCCAGCACGCGCAAGGGCCGCCGGAGGTCGGAGAATTGTGCGTCGCCGATGGTCTGCTGGAGCCGCCGCTTAATCGCGTAGCCGCGCAAAAATCCCTGGCGGGGCGGGAAGACCGGATCAATCAGGTTCCAGAGCGACCACTTGCCTTCCATGGCGCGCGACAGTTTTTCGAGTTGCGCGCCGTCGCAGCCGTAAGCCCAGAGCGCGCCAACATAGGCGCCCATGCTGGAGCCGGTGGCCACGTCCGGTTCGATGCCGTTTTCTTCGAGCACTTGCAAAACGCCGACGTGGGAAAATCCTTTGGCGGCTCCCGATGACAGCGCCAGCCCGACGAGACATCCGCCGATGCTGCGCGCAATCCGACGGATGTCCGTTTGGGCCGAACCCGCCGGTATGGCGGCCTCGGCGGACATTGGGCATTGGCGGAAAAAAAACTGGGGCGAGATTCCAATCTTTTCAATTTGCCCGTCGAACCCGCCGGCGGTTTCATTTTCGGCCAGGCAGAGAACGGATTTGAACTCGATGGCCGGCAGGCTTTGCAAGGCCGGTTGCAGGTCGTGAAACAAAAGATCCAGATGATACAAGTCCTCGGCATTGCGGCGCAGGAACACAAACCCCATCCGCGACTGCTTGAAGCATTCGAGCAACACCGGCACCGGCAGGCGCTCCGCCGGCACATCCAACAGCACATAATCAAACTGGCAGTGCAAACGCCGGAGCAGTTCGGCCAAGGTTTCCAGCGGCGGCGATTCGCCGGGAATGCGGAGCCGTAGCCGCCGGCAGCCGGCTTCGATTTCCGGCAGTTCTGCCGCCAGAAAAAATGTGTCATCCAATACCGCATCCGTTGCTTCTCTGGCGGTGGTCACCAACTGGACCAGCATGACCGAAGCGTCCGTTTCAAAATGCAGCCGCCGGGCGATGGTTTCGGTCAGGCCTCGTTCCGGCAAGTCGGCGGAAAAAAAAGCCAGTGTGACGATTTTCCCCTTGGGTGCCTTAAGGGTGAGGGTGAACCGTGAGGTGTCCGAACTTACCGTCATTCTGGAACGGCTGTGGCCGTTGACCTTCGGCACCAGATCCATCAGATTCCGCATCCGGATGCAGAACACCGTGCTGTCTTCCGCCGCCATGACCGTTCGGTCTGTCCGCGACAAGCTGCCGAAGGTTTCACCGCGCTTGAAGGTTTGAAGTATATTTGCGCCGTCGGCCCCCGGCGATTTTTCCCGCAACTGGCAGCCGCCGCTCAACACCAGATAAGCCCATTCTCCCGGGGCGTCGTCCGCGCCCACAGGGGAACCGGCGGCGAACTGCTTGATTTGACCTCGCGCAATCAGCCACCCCAATGGAGCCTCTGCCAGAAAGGCCAGCGGCCTTTTCCATTCCAGAACTGGTCGTTCATTTTTCATTTCCGTCGCGCCCGGCGACGGACACCCGAATCACTCCGCACCTACGGAAACAACCCCTCCGGGTGCCGACACCGTGCTTATTCGTTTCGCCACGTTACAACTTATACTCATCATAACTTTCACTTTGAATCTAGTCCGGAAGCGGTGGCGCGTCAAATTTAGACCGGACGGCCACTTGATCAGGAAAATCGCTGAAGACGCCTTCCACGCCCAGATCTTTCATCCGGGCGATTTCGTCCGGCCGGTTGATGGTAAATACCAGCACCTTCAGCCCGCGCCGATGCGCGTCGGCCACCAGCATTGGCGTCACGCAATTTTTGCTCACTTGCAGCGACCACGCGCCCAAATCTTCCGCGAATTTTGCCAGGCCGCGCGGAATTTTTTCAATCAGCGCGCCGATGCGGATTTCGGGAAGCAATTGCTTGGCCTCGTGAAGCTGTGCGTGGTCAAACGAAGAAATCAGGAAGTCGTCGTAACTCCAGCCGCGGCGGTTGACATACTCGGTGATGAGCGCGGTCACCGGCGCAGCGGTATGCGCGCCTTTGAGTTCAACATTGATGATGGCGTGATGGTTTACGATGTCGAAAATTTCCGCGAGCGTGGGAAGCTTTTCGCCCAAACCGGCGTCCAGCGAGCGCAAATACTTAAAAGTCTTTTCCGTCACGCGACCTTGGCCGTTCGTCGTGCGTTCCAAGGTGTCGTCGTGAATCACCACCAACTCACCGTCCGTAAAATGCACGTCCACTTCCACGCCGCCGGCGCCCAGCGCCAGCGCCCGACGCACGGATCGAACCGTGTTTTCCGGCTCGTATCCACACGCGCCGCGATGGCCGAAACAAAATAATTTTCGCGCGGTCATTTGAACAAATAATGCAGTGCCAGCTCGCGGAAAGCCATCACCTGCTGCTCCGCCCAGGCCGCGTCGCGGCCCCGTTCCGCCGCCACAATGCGCGCGACTTGCGGTGCCATTTCAGAGGCGGCCTGCGCATCCAGCGGCAGTGCCCGCAACCGCCGTGACAGCACATCCTCGACCGTGCGCGCCATTTCCTGTCGCACCGCCCAGACCACCTGGCCGGCGGAATATGGCAGGCGCGGATGCAAAGGTTTGTTGCCGGCGCTTTCGCACAGCACCATCAACCCTTCGGCATCGGAACCATATTCCACCAGCTCTGAATTGCCGTCGACTGCCTCACGCCAGCCGTGCAGCCGCAAATCTTTCGTCGGCGATAGCCGCGCGGCCAATCCGCCGATCGCCGCCGCTTGATTCACCGTGTCCTCGGCCATGAGCCGGCTGGTCGTCCATTTGCCGCCGAGGAGGCTGACCAAACCCGACGGCGCGACCACGACCTGATGGCTGCGCGACAATTTTGACGTTTTGCCCACGCCGCCTTTGACCAGCGGACGCAAGCCGGCGAACGCGCTTAATATATCTTTCGCCGTGGGCGCTTGGGCAAGGTAGCGAGCCGCGTGAACAAGGAGAAATTCAATCTCCTTCTGCAGCGGACGCGGTTCGAGCACAGCTTCTGAAACTGCCGTATCCGTCGTGCCGAGCAGCACGCGGTCGTGCCACGGAATGGCGAAAAACACGCGGCCGTCCGCCGTGCGGGGGATGATCAAGGCGCAGTTGCCCGGCAAAAAATATTGGTCCAACACGATATGTGTACCCTGACTCAAGGTGAGCAGTTCCGGCGTGGCACGCTCGTCGAGCCGGCGGACTTCATCGCTGAAAACGCCGGTGGCATTGATCACAACGCGAGCCGACACCTCAAATTCTTCGCCACTTTCCAGATCACGAACCGTCGCGCCGCAGACGTGGTGATTTTGTTTCAACAGCGAAACGACCCTGGCGTAATTGACCACCACGCCGTCGAGGTCGGCGACAGTTTGCGCGAGCGTGATGGTCAGCCGCGCGTCGTCGAACTGGGCGTCGTGATACAAAATTCCGCCGCGCAATCCGGCCCGCGCCAGCGCCGGCATTTGTGCAAGCGTTTCCGTCCGCGAAAGATGTTTGTAAAAACCGATGCCCAGTTTGCCCGCCAGCCGATCGTAAAGCTTCAAGCCCGCGCCGTAAAAAGACCGTTCCCACCATGCGTAATGCGGCAGGATGAACGGCTGCCGGTGGACGAGGTGCGGCGCGTTGCGGAGCAGATGGCCGCGTTCACGCAGGGACTCGCGCACCAGCGACAGGCGGCCCTGTTGCAGATAACGGATGCCGCCGTGAATGAGCTTCGTGCTGCGGCTGGAAGTGGCCTGCGCGAAATCCGCCTGCTCTACCAGCGCCGTGCGATAACCGCGCGCCGCCGATTCGAGCGCAGTGGCGAGACCGCTCGCGCCGCCGCCGATCACCAGCACATCCCAGGTGCCCGTCTCGGCCCGCAGGCGTTGCAACATTTTATCACGGTTCATGGTGGCTTGATTAAGCAGGATCCCAATTTTTCGCCCGCGCCAGTGCCCGGCTCCAGCCGGTCCGGAGTTGTTTGCGCTGGGCTGGTTTCATGACGGGCAGGAAGTGGCGATCGGTTTCCCAATGCGTGGCGATTTCTTTTTGGTCTTTCCAAAAACCGACGCCAAGCCCGGCGAGATAGGCCGCGCCGAGTGCCGTGGTTTCGGCCACGCGCGGGCGCACCACGGGTACGCCGAGCAGGTCGGCCTGAAATTGCATGAGCAGATTATTGACGCAAGCGCCGCCGTCCACGCGAAGTTCTTTGAGTTTGATGCCGGCGTCGTTTTCCATCGCGTGCAGCACCTCGGCGGTTTGATAGGCGATACCTTCGAGCGCGGCGCGGGCGATGTGGGCGCGCGTCGTGCCGCGCGTGAGGCCGATGATGAGGCCGCGCGCATGGGCGTCCCAATGCGGCGCGCCCAGCCCGGCCAGGGCCGGCACCAGAAACACGCCGCCGGTGTCCGGCACCTGCGCGGCGAGCGCCTCGATTTCGCCGGAAGATTTGATGATGCCCAGTCCGTCGCGCAACCATTGCACGATCGCGCCGGCGATGAAGATGCTGCCTTCAAGCGCGTATTCTGTGCGGTCGCCGAGCCGCCACGCGACGGTGGTGAGCAGATTATTTTTCGACACGATGGGTTTGCCGCCGGTGTGCATGAGCATGAAACAGCCGGTGCCATAGGTGTTTTTGACCATGCCCGGCCGCGTGCAGATTTGGCCGAACAAAGCGGCCTGCTGGTCGCCCGCGATGCCGGCAATGGGAATCGCGCCGCCGAGCAATTGCGTTTCGCCATAAACTTCACTGGAAGAACGCACGTCCGGCAAAATCGCGCGCGGCACGCCGAAGAGCCGCAACAGTTCTTCGTCCCACGCGCCGGTGTGGATGTTGAACAGCATCGTGCGCGAGGCGTTGCTGGCGTCGGTGACGTGGCGGCGTCCATTGGTGAGCTGCCACACCAGCCACGAATCAATCGTGCCAAAGGCGAGTTCGCCGGCGCGGGCGCGCTGTTTCGCGCCGGGGATGCGGTTCAAAATCCATTGCAGCTTGGTGGCGGAAAAATAAGCATCCACCACGAGGCCGGTCTTGCGGCGGATCATCGGTGCGAGACCACGCGCCTTGAGCCGGTCACACGCCGAGGCGGTGCGGCGATCCTGCCACACGATGGCATTGCAAATGGGTTTACCGGTGGTGCGGTCCCAAACGACGGTTGTCTCGCGCTGGTTGGTGATGCCGATGGCGGCGATATCATTGGCAGTGAGACCGGCTTTGCGCAGCGCCTGTTTGGCGACATTCAATTGCGCGGTCCAGATTTCTAGCGGGTCGTGTTCCACCCAGCCCGGCTGCGGATAGATTTGTTGAAACTCCCGCTGCGCCGCCGAGACGACGTGGCCATGGTGATTGAAGACAATGGCGCGTGAACTGGTCGTGCCCTGATCGAGTGCCAGGATGTGCTTCACAGCCAGAATCTGTCCCTCTTCGTTGCACAATGCAACCACGCGAATTTGCGGTCTGTTCTGTTGGTAGGGTGGCCATCTTTTGGCGGCCTGCACAAAATCAAACAAACGGAACCGGGCGTTTCATTTGTGGTTCCGGTCATAAATTGCCTTTCTTTAAGCTTGGAATGCTTTCAGTAAACGCTGTTCCGATCACCGCGCACTTGGAATTGCAGGCGAATGTAGGCACTGCGGGCTTAAGTGTTCAATGGATCGCCGTTTTTTTGGCATATGCCTTGCACAACTTCCCGCGTGAGAAAGTTTTTGGATGAATGTCTGCCCGGTTGTCCGGGAATTGATGCTAGGAAAAAAAGCCCGGCGGCGACGCCGGGCGGCTGCCGCGTTGTGGACGAATTGAGCCTGCTCTTCGATATCTCCTACACGCTGGAAAGCAGCCTTGAACTCCGCGAAGTCATCCGCCCCGTGCTGTTGAAGATGGCCGACGGGTTGGGCATGAAGCGTGGCACCATCACCATTCTCAACCGCGCAGATGGCACGGCGAGCATCAGTGAGGCGGTCGGTTTGCCCGGCGGCCAGAGCCAGCAGGATTATTTGGAGGCCTGCCACGAGTTGATCCGGCAGGTCATGGAGTCCGGCCAAGCCGTTGTCGTGCCGGACATTTCCAAGGAGCCGGCGCTAAAAAAACGTTGGCAGCAGGAACAGGAAATAGACCCCGGTTTGTTGTCGGCGGCCTATCTTTGCGTGCCCATCAAATTCGGCGCGGAAGTCATCGGCGCGTTGAGCGTGGAGCGCATTCTCGACGGCCGCGTGCGGCTCTCGTCTGACCGCCGGCTGCTGTCGCTCATCGCCAACGTCATCGCGCACACGGTGCATTTTCACCGGCTCGCGCAGGAAAAACTCGAAGCGCTCCAGCGCGAGAACGAGCGGTTGCAGCATCAGATCCAGACGAGCCTCCGTCCGCCGAACATGATCGGCAACTCGGATTCGATGCGCTCGGTCTATCGCCATATCGAGCAGGTGGCCAACAGCGTGACGACCGTTTTGATTCGCGGTGAATCGGGCGTTGGCAAGGAACTCATCGCCCGTGCGTTGCACGAGCAAAGCCCGCGCAAAGGTAAGGCGTTCGTGAAATTCAACTGCGCCGCGCTGCCGGAATCCATCATTGAAAGCGAATTGTTCGGCCACGAAAAAGGCGCGTTCACCGGTGCCATTGCCATGCGCAAGGGCCGGTTTGAAGTCGCCGAGGGCGGCACCATTTTTCTCGATGAAATCGGCGACGTCTCACCCGCCACGCAGGTCAAGCTGCTCCGGGTTTTGCAGGAAAAGGAATTTGAGCGCGTCGGCGGTCACATGCCGATCAAGGCCAACGTCCGCATCCTCACCGCCACCAGCCGTAACTTGGAGCAGATGATCGAGCAGGACAAATTCCGCGCCGATCTATATTACCGGCTGAACGTATTTCCGGTTTTCGCCCCGCCGTTGCGCGAACGGAAGTCGGACATCCTGCTGCTCGCTGATTATTTCGTGGAGAAATATTCCAAGCTGAACCAGAAATCCGTTCGCCGCATTTCCACCGCTGCGATTGACCTGCTGATGAGCTACCACTGGCCCGGTAACGTGCGCGAGCTGGAAAACTGCATTGAGCGTTCCGTCCTGCTGTCTCCCGGCAAATCCATCGAGGCGCACCATCTGCCGCCAACCTTGCAGAATAAAGAAGCCTCCGAAAAAACTTCCGCTGCCGGCACGATTGACGCCGCCGTCTCCGCGCTGGAATACGAAATGATCGTGGCCGAACTCAAGGCCTGCGACGGAAACATGGCCGCCGCCGCGCGCAAGCTCGGCCTCACTGAACGGCAGATGGGTCTGCGCGTGAAGCGGCTCGGCATTGATTTCAAGCGCTTCCGGCGCGGGGAAACGGCGACGGTGTGAAATGAAATCCTTCTCGTCCTCGTTCTCGTCCCCGTCGTCGAAAGGTTTCGATCACGAGGACGAGGACGACGACGAGGACGACAAAGAATTGTTGAACCGCGCCCTCGGCTCGTTTTTTGGCCTGGCGATTGGCGATGCACTGGGCGCGACCGTGGAATTCATGACGGCGCGGGAAATTGCCGGGCGATACAAAGTCCACAAGGAGATCATCGGCGGCGGCTGGCTGCATCTGAAACCGGGCCGCGTCACCGACGACACCGAAATGGCGCTCGCGCTCGGTTCCGCCCTGATCGTCAGCGGCGGCTGGAATCCGCGCGCCATTGCCGATGCGTTCGTCGCTTGGATGCGCCGCGGGCCGGTGGACATCGGCAATGCCTGTCGCCGTGGCATCAGCCGGTATATTTCCGACGGCAGTTTGAGCACCCCGTTCGCCGAGGAAAACGGCGGTAACGGCGCGGCCATGCGAAATCTCCCCACCGTGTTTGCCACGCTGGATAACGAGGAAGTTCTTATCCAGCGCAGCATCGAACAGGCGCGCATCACGCACAATCATCCGCAATCCGACGCCGCCACCGCCACGCTCGCCTGTATTACGCGTCGGCTATTGCTCGAAGGCGCACAGGCTCCCTGCGATCAAATCGCCAACGATTTGATTGCGCAACATCCCGTCTTCCATTTCAAACCGTGGCCCGGTAAAACCAGCGGCTACATCGTGCATACGGTGCATACGGTGTTCGATGCTTTTTTCAGCACCGGAAATTTTGAAGATTGTCTCGTGCGCGCGGTCAACCGGGGCGGTGACGCCGATACCACTGGCGCGCTGGCCGGGCAATTGGCGGGTGCGCTCTACGGCGTTCAAGGCATTCCCGCCCGCTGGCTGAAAAAACTCGATCCGGTCGTCACCGCCGCCATTTACAAACAGACGCCTCTACTGCTAAAACTTTCCTGACCCTCATGCGCCCGCCGGAAAATTTATATCACTCGAACATCGCCGGGGATTTCTCGCGTTCGTCCTGCTCGCTCAACCGCTGCAATCTTTCGCCGTGGATCATCGGCTCGGAGGAGTTTCAGGCCCGTCCGCTGCCGGTGGAAATTGACGGCGTGCGCGCCACGAACGCGGGACTTTTTCGCTGCCTCGAAGCCATCGCCGAGGCCGGTGCGCGCAGCCAGTTTTTCCACGATTACCTATGCGCCAAATTCAGCCTCGACGAGAAAATCGTGCGCCAAGGGAAAACTCATTCCGTTTACAGCTTCATCCACCTGCTGCGCGCGTGGGGCGCGGACAGCAACGGCCCGGCCGGTGCCGTGCTGAAGTCGTGGGTCGAAAGCCGCTTCGGACTGCTGGCGACGTTTCACAAAGGCCGGCTCGCGGACGACCGCGTGGCGCGCGAGGCGTTCATGCTCGACCGTACGCGTGGCGCGGCCAAATCCATTGGCGTGCTGATGCAACTGGATTTGCTCTATACGTTTTGCCAGGACGAACTGCGCCGCCGTTTCCCGGACGAACAATGGAAGACGCTCTATCGCGGCACGCACGATTCCGAGGAATATACCGTGCAAAACGGGAACGGCGTGGCGGTAGCCAATCGTGCCGCGCTGGTGCAGTTGAACAATTTGAGTTCATTCACCTCCGACCCGGAAGTGGCGTGGGAGTTCGGCTCCAGCGCGTGGGAAGTGAAAGTGCCATTCACGAAAATTGTCTTCTTCAGCGGCCTGCTGCCCCGGAACATTCTCTCCGGCGAATCCGAGCACCTCATTCTCGGCGGCTATTACAACGTGCGCGGGTTGATTTGCTGATCTTTCGTAGCAGCCGAGGTA
>CAYUGC010000047.1:0-19734 GCA_964444085.1 uncultured Bifidobacteriaceae bacterium
GGCACGTCCACGCCCTGCCAGAAACTGTCCGTGCCGAACAGCACCGAGTCCACGTTCGCCTTGAATTTGTCCAGCATCGTCGAACGCGGCGTGCCGGTGCCCTGCACAAACAACTCCAGCTTCAGCTTGTCAAAAAACGGCCGCATCCGGTCCGCGACTTCCTGCATCAGCTTGTAGCTCGTGAATAGCACGAACGCCTTGCCGTGCGTCTGTTTCACGAAATGCCCGATCCAATGTTCCAGCGCGTCCGCGTAGCCGTGCTCACGCGGGTCGGGCATTTTCTTGACCGTGAACAATTTCATCTGCCGTTCGTAATCGAACGGCGTGCTGACTTGCAGTTGCGTGGCGGCTTCGCAGCCAACGCGGCGGGCGAAATAATTCAGCCCGCTTTGCTTCCCTCCTGATTTTGTTCGCGGATTTGAAATCTCGGATTTGAGATTGGCGCTCGTCGCCAGCGTCGCGCTCGTCATGATGACGCTGGTATCCGTTTCAAACAGACGGCGGCGTAGAAATTCCGCCACGTCCACCGGCGCGGCGTTGAGCGACAGGTTCCGCTGCGACTTGCCGCCGCGTTCCACCCAATAAACATGATCGTCCGCCTGCTGGCTCAAAAATTCCGCGACTTCTATTTTCAATTCGCCCAGCCGCCGGTTGCACTCGATGAGTTCCTGCCCGATGTCCTTGTCATCGCTCGCCTTGACCAGCTCGCTCACCGCCTCGCGCAACCGCTGGATCGGGAGCGTGACATTGTCCTTCACGATTTCCGCGCGGCGGATGCGCAGATCCTTCCATTCGCGCCGGCGGGCGGAAGAGTTTTCGCCCCCGGAAAATTTCGGTTTCGCGGTCGCCTGAATTTCTTCGCAAGCCGCCTCGACGTTCTCAAAAAACTTGTCCGATTCGCTCAAGATTTCCGCGACGAGCTTCACGGCTTTGCCCTGGCGCAACGTGGCGAGCAAACCTTTTTCCGTGCGCGGATTCCACAGCCGGTTCAGCGAATAGCGCACCTGCCCGCTCGACACACTCAACCCGATATGCCGCGAGGCCACGCCTTCCATCGTGTGCGCCTCGTCGAAAATCACGAAGTCATTCTTGAAAAGAATTCCGCCTTCCATCTCCTCGTCCACGCCGCCCAACAGCGTGAAGAACAGCGTGTGATTCAAGATGACCACATCAGCGGACAGGATGCGGTTCCGCACGCGCTGAAAAAAACAGGCGTCGTGGTCTTTGGCGAAATCCGATTGATGCCCGCACGTTTTCGGCGAACACAAACCGCGCTCGGAGCAGACCTGCGCCCAGACTTTCGGGTCGGGCTCGATTTCGAAATCCGACAAACTGCCGTCCTTGGTTTCTTTCGACCACTCGTAAATGCGCTGCAATTCCTCGGCTTCCGACGAAGTAAACAAATTTCCTGACTGCTGCATCGCCTTTTGCAGCCGGCGCGTGCAGAGATAATTCGCGCGGCCCTTCAGCATCGCGTAGCTGAACTTCACCGGCTCGGGCAGCGAACCGAGCACACCGGCCAGCATCGGCAGGTCTTTTTCCATGAGCTGCTCCTGCAAGTTGATGGTGTGCGTGGAGACGACGGCTTTTTTCTTCTGCTCGACGGCGAAGAGAATCGCCGGAATCAAATACGCCAGCGATTTGCCGACGCCGGTGCCGGCCTCGACGGCGAGGTGCTCGCGGTTTTGCAGCGCGCGCGCCACGGCCACCGCCATCTCCTGCTGCTGCGGGCGGAACTCGAAGTTTTTCGCCCGCGACAAAATGCCCGTCGGCGAAAAGATTTCCTCAACTTGGGAAATCAAATCGCCGCCGCGCGGCTGAATTTCGGAAAGCGAAATCATTTCAGCGTCATACTGCTCAACACGACTTTCAATACCGCCTTTTTCCCCGGCGCGAGTGAAAGTTTGTTCTGCTTCACGTTGCCGGATTCCACGCAGACCATTTGGCGGTGTTCGGCTTGGTTAAAATCCTCCGGCATTTTTTGCGTCGTCCACGGATTCCAGACAACGGTGGACTGCGAGTTGAATTTCTCCACGCGAATCGTGCGCTTCAATTTTTCGTCGCGGATTTCCACGGCGGCGGCGTTGTCGGGATAAACACGGTTCGTCTCCTGCGCGATGCGCAACGGCGCGTTTTCCGCCGGCAACCGTTTTCCGCCGGCACCGAAGGCAAAATCGTCGAACAAAGCGTTTTCCAAGCCGGTGAGCGAAACCGCGCTGATGTCGCCGACTTGAAAATAAGTGTGCAGGCAGTTCTCAATCGCCAGCGTTTCGTCGCAGGATTCGTTCGTGGCTACGAGTTCCATCGTCAGTGTCTCGCCGATGGTCACGACGAATTCCGTGCGGAGATTTTCCCACGCCTCGCGACCGGGAATTTGCGGCAGAGCCAAGGTCACGGTCACGGCGCCTTCCGGCGCGGCGCTGGTCTTGACGAGTTCCCACGCCGTGAAACGCGCGAAGCCGTGCGCCGGTTCGCCGTCGCGCGGCCCAAACCACGGATAGCAGATCGGCACGCCGCCGCGAATGGCCTTGCCGGGGGCGAAATAACTTTTCGCGCTCAGGAACAGCAGCGGCGGCTCGCCGTTTTTCTGGAAGCCGGTGACGTGTGCGGCGTGCAGGTAAATTTCCGCCGTGCTCCACGGCGTGCGGATTTTGACGAGCGGCAATTGGCCGTGGCCATTGACGATTTCGACGCGGCCGGGAATTTCCAGCCGCCGGAGCTTTTCGGGAACAAGGTTGATTTCCATAAATTTTCGCCACGAGTTTAGCGCCCGGCTTCGTGGACTTGAATATATTTGCGGAACAAAATCGCGCCGAGCGGTGTCACCAGCGCCATGCCGCCGATAATGAGCCACATCATTTGCGGATTGCGCGGTCCTTCCGCCGGACAGAAATTCGCGAGCAGCCAGCCGGAACTGCCGCCCACGAAAAATTTAGCGAGGAAATACGGCAACATGGACAGTGCCATGTAGGACGCCTCCTGGCCTTTGGGCGCGATGGCGGCGGCGTATTCGTAAAGGCGCGGCGACCAGAGCGCCTCGCCGACCGAGAGCAGCGTGACGAACAGGAAAATGGAAATGTAGAGCGGATTGACCGCACCGCTCACGCCGAGCCATTGATGGACAATCAAATTGCCAAGCCAGCCGTCGGCCAGCGGACGAAACCATTCCGTCGGCACCGCGAGGAAAAACACCGACAGCGCGGAAATGAAACTGCCAACCGTGACCATGCGGTAGGCGGCGATCTTCTGCGTCAACACGCCGGTGATGGGCACCAGCACCACGATGAGGATGGAGTTCACCATGCTGCTGATTTGCGCGATGGGTGCGCCGTCACCGAGTTCACGCAAGCCGAATTTTGGGAATGTGAAAAATAGGTGGTAGAAAATCATCCGCACGCCGACGACCAGTGTCATGAAGGCGAGAAACTGATAGAACGATTTTTCCCGCCACAGGCTCGCGAAGATCTTCCCTGTCTTCGCCGCCGTGTCGCGCACTGTTGCCACCAGCGCGGCCAGCGGATTGGCCGCCACGATTTTTTTGCGCGGGGTGATGGTCACGCCGGTTTCCGTCATTTCCACGCCGTCGCGCAGACAGAACCACGTCAGCAGCATGCCGGGAATCGTGAAGACCACGCCGAGCAAAATCAGCACGCGGTAGGTGCTCAAGTCCGTGCCGAGCAGCGGCAGCGTCCAGTGGCCATGTTCACCGAGGCCGTGCAGCGGGCTGCGCATGCGATCAAAAATCCAGTCGCCCATCGCATAGCCGAGGTTCATCAGCGCGTAGTAGAGCGAGAACGCCACCGATCGCTGCGCGATGTTGGAATATTTTTTCATCGCCGCCGCCATCACCGGCACCATCAGCGCAATGCCCACCGCCTGTAGATAAAGTCCCGCCGGCAACACCACCCAGCGTTCCACCGTCAGTGCCATCACCGTGCGCGATACAAGACAGACGCCGAAGCCGAGCAGGAACGTCCGCCGCACGCCGAGCGCGTCCGTGAGCGGCCCGATGAACACCGTGATGAGCGTCATCACCGCCGACCATGTCGCCACCATTGCGCCAGCGGACTTGTCGCCGAAGCCAAGGTCGGACGACAGCCACAGCGTCAGCACCGTCGCCGAGCCGACCTTGTAGGCGAGATTTTCAAGAATGTAAGCGCCGTAGATGATCCACAACTCGCGCGGGGCGTGGCGCATCACCGTGAATTTCTGGAGAAAATTCTTTAGCTTGGAATCAGTGGCGGAATTCATCGTTCAGGTCACCCGAACAAATCCAACTGCGGCGGCGGCGCGAGCGATTTCAGTTTTTCCCGATCCTGCTGGCGGCGCGGCTGGCGCACGTTACCTTCCGGCGTAAGTTCGGATTCTTCGAGATTGCCGAGAATCTGTTTCGCACGTTCCAGCACCGGCTTCGGCACGCCGGCGAGCCGCGCGACCTGGATGCCATAGCTCTTGTCCGTGCCGCCTTCGACGATTTTGCGGAGGAAGACAATCTGGTCATGCCATTCGCGCACGGCGACATTGAAGTTTTTGATGCGCGGCAGGCGCATCGAAAGCTCGGTCAGCTCGTGATAATGCGTGGCGAACAGCGTTTTCGCGCCAACCTGGTTGTGCAGAAATTCCACGATGCTCCACGCCAGCGAAAGGCCGTCGAATGTGCTGGTGCCGCGGCCGATTTCGTCCAGCACGATGAGGCTGCGCGGCGTGGCGTTGTTCAGGATGTTCGCCGTCTCGGTCATCTCCACCATGAAGGTGGATTGGCCGCGCGACAGATCATCGCTTGCGCCGATGCGTGTGAAAATGCGGTCCACCAGGTCAATCCGCGCCTCGGCGGCGGGAACAAAACTGCCCGTATGCGCCAGCAGCGCCAGCAGCGCGACCTGCCGGATGTAGGTGGATTTGCCCGCCATGTTCGGCCCGGTGATGAGCGCAATCTGCGGAGCACGGCCTTCAGGCCGCTTCACGCCAATCTCTGCTTCGGACGTTGAAGCGGGCTGAAGCCCGCGCTCCGAAGAAGCCAGCCCGGTGTCATTCGGCACGAAGCGTTCCTCGACGAGCTGCTGTTCCAAAACCGGGTGTCGGCCATCGCGGATTTGCAGACCGCCTTCGTCGGCCACCTGCGGCCGGCAATAATTATGCAGCCGCGCCGTCTCGGCGAATGACGCGAGCACATCCAATTGTGCCAGTCCGGACGCGGTTTGCTGGATTTTCGGCAACTGGCCCAAAACTTCTTCCCGCACGCGCTGGAAAATTTCGTATTCCAGTTTCACGCTGCGTTCCTCCGCGCCGAGGATTTTGCCCTCCATCGCCTTTAATTCCGGCGTGATGAAGCGTTCGCCATTCGCCACGGTCTGCTTGCGGTGATAATGCGGCGGCACCTTGTCGAGATTGGATTTGGTGACCTCGATGTAATAGCCGAAGACGGAATTGAACCGCACTTTCAGCGAGGAAATTCCCGTCGCCGTGATTTCATCGGCCTGCAGCTTGGCAATCCAATCCTTGCCGCCGCGCTGGGCGTCGCGCAATTCGTCGAGCGCCGCGTCAAAACCGTCACGGATCATGCCGCCTTCCTTGATCGGCAGCGGCGGTTCGTCCACGATGGCGCGGGAAATCAGTTCAACGAGATCCGGCGATTCGGAAATCTGTGAGTCTAATTCCAAAATCAAGGTGGGGCGGCGCGGCGGCGCCGATTCTGCGTCTTCTTCTTTGAGCAAGGCCGGGCGGCAGCTCGGCCCTACCGAAGAAAGAATCTGCTTCAGCGCCGGAATCTGTTCGAGCGCCAGGCGCAAGGCGACGAGGTCGCGCGCGTTGCCGCTGCCGGAACTCAAACGGCCCAGCGTGCGTTCCAGATCGCGGACTTGTGCGAGCTGCTGGCGAAAGGCATCGAGGCCGAAGGAATTTTTGATGAAGGTTTCCACCGCGTCCTGCCGCCGCCGGATCGGCTCCACTTTGGCGAGCGGCTGCGAGAGCCAGTTGCGCAGCAACCGTGCTCCCATCGGTGTGACCGTTTTATTGAGTGCGCCGTAAAGCGAGGCGTTGCGCGGGGCGTCGTGGTGCTGCGGCTCAAGAATCTCCAGATGCCGCAGCGTCGTGTAGTCGAGCGTGAGAAAATCGCTGCGCTGATAAAATGAGATGCGCGTGAGATGTTTCACGTCGCGCCGCAGATTTTGCGTGAGGTAGTGCAGCGCGCCGCCCGCCGCGCCAATGGCGGCGGTTTTATCCTTCAGTCCAAAGCCGTCTAGCGAGGCGACCTTGAAATGCTCCTTCACCGTGTAAAACGCGGTCTCCGGCGCGAACGTCCAGTCGTCGTAGCCGCTTAAAATCTGGAAAGCCCCGCGCAGCAAATCGCGCAGCGACGTCGCCTCGGTCGGAAAGATGATTTCCGCCGGACGCAGGCGTTCCAGTTCGGCGAGCAGAGCGGATTCATTTTCCAATTCTGTTGTCAAAAAATCGCCAGTGGTCAAGTCCACCAGCGCGAGGCCGAAGATTTTTCCGCTCGGATATACGGCGGCGAGAAAATTGTTCCGCTCGGCGACCAGCATCCGTTCGTCGAAATGCGTGCCGGGCGAAAGGATTTGTGTGACCTCACGGTTGACGAGTTTACCGGGCTTGGCGTCCTCGGTTTGATCGCAGATGGCCACCTTGCGCCCGCTTTTCAGGATGCGCGCGATGTAGCCGTTGGCGGCGTGATGCGGCAGGCCGCACATCGGCACGCCGTTGCGGGCGGTGAGCGAGAGGTTGAGGAGCTGCGCGCCGGCTTGGGCGTCCTCGAAAAACATCTCGTAGAAATCGCCGAGGCGGAAGAGCAGCAGGGCATCCTTCGGCAGTTCGCCTTTGATGCGGCGATACTGGGCCATCATGGGGGTGAGTTGCGCTTCGGCGGACATGCGGCGGGAAAATTAACCGCGAACGCGGACAAAATCGAACAACTTTTACGCAAAGCCGGGTTTGACACGGCGGCGCGGTTTTGGTGAACTTCGAATCCATGAAATCCGCTCATTCAGAAGCTAAGAAGTTGCTTATCTATTCATGTTTAGCCGGCCTGTTCTTGGTTTTCGGCCTGCCGGCGCACGCGGCGGACACCGTCGCCAGCACGCCGCAAATCCAGACCCCGGCCGCGCCGGTGGCCGCCATCAACACCGGCGACAACGCCTGGCTGCTCGCCAGCTCCGCGCTGGTGCTGATGATGACCGCGCCGGGCCTGATCCTGTTTTACGGCGGCTTGGTGCGGACGAAGAACGTTTTGTCCACGATGATGCACAGCCTGATTTTGATGGCGCTGATTTCCGCGTTGTGGATGGTTTACGGCTACAGCATGTCCTTCGGCGCGGGCAACGCCTTTTGCGGCAACCCGCTCACTCACCTGTTTCTGAAGGGCGTCGGCGCGGCACCCGACCCGGATTACGCCGGCACGATCCCGCTGCAGACCTTCATGCTGTTCCAGATGATGTTCGCCATCATCACGCCGGCGCTCATCAGCGGCGCGGTGGCGGAACGCATCAAATTCAGCTCGTATGTCCTGTTCATGCTGCTGTGGGTGACGCTGATTTATTTTCCGTTGTGCCACATGGTCTGGGGCAAAGGCGGCTTTTTCAACTGGGCTTCCACCAACTGCCACATCCCCGTGCTGGATTTTGCGGGCGGCACAGTGGTGCACATCAGTTCCGGCGTGTCGGCGCTGGTGTTTGCGCTGATGATCGGCAAGCGCGACGGTTTTCCGCATGAACCGATGGTGCCGCACAACGTCGTGCTGTCGCTCGTCGGCACCGGTTTGCTGTGGGTCGGCTGGTTCGGGTTCAACGCCGGCAGCGCGCTGACCGCCGGCTCGCTCGCGACCAGTGCGTTCGCCGCCACGCATTTTTCCGCCGCCGCCGCCGCGTTGAGCTGGGCCGCGATGGAATGGAAATTGAAGGGCAAACCCAGCGTGCTCGGCGCGGCTGCCGGCATGGTCGCCGGGCTCGCGACCATCACGCCCGCTTCCGGTTTCGTCACGATTCCGGCGGCGTTCTGCATCGGGCTGGTCGCCGGTGTCGTCTGTTATCTGGCGGTCACGAAAATCAAATCCGTCTTCGGCTACGACGATTCGCTGGATGTGTTTGGCGTCCACTGCGTTGGCAGCATCACGGGCATGTTGATGCTCGGTTTCCTCGCCAGCGCGGAGGTCAACCCGCTCATCGCCACGACGTTCAAGGTGAACGGCGTGACGGCCACGCTGGCCGGCGGTTCGCACCAGTTCATCAACCAGCTCATCGGCGTGGCGTTCACGGCGGCGTTCGCCGCGGGAGGGACGTTCATCATCGTGAAGATCGTGGACAAGGTCATCGGCCTGCGCGTGGACCGCGAGGACGAAAGCGCCGGCCTCGACTTGTCACAGCACGGCGAACGTGCCTACAATGAATAAAACCTATGAAAAAAATTGAAGCCATCATCAAGCCGTTCAAACTCACCGAAGTGAAGGATGCGCTCAACGAGCTCGGCATCCAGGGCATGACCGTGAGCGAGGTCAAGGGTTTCGGCCGCCAGAAGGGTCACACGGAAATTTATCGCGGCAGCGAATACACCGTGGATTTCCTGCCCAAGATCAAGATCGAGACCGCCGTGCCCGACAACGTGAAGGACGCCGCCGTGGCCGCCATCATCAAGGCCGCGAAGACCGGCAAGATCGGCGACGGCAAGATTTTCGTCTCGTCGCTGGAGGAAGTCATCCGCATCCGCACCGAGGAAAAGGGCGACACCGCCGTCTGATTTGTCGCGTCGAAAGTTCCCAGCGTTGAAGCGTCAAACCGCTTCAACGCTTTTTATTTTTAGAGCATTGACAGAAATGATGTAGCGAAGCGGAGCAAGGATTTTTGGTTGTGGGCGAGGCTTTGGCGAAGGCGCAGGTTTGAAAACCCTCTAACTGAGCCGAAACGAAGCCCAAAACCAAAAAGACCGCTGCTTTCAAATCTGATTCCGCCGCGCTATCGGATTTATGGAAATGCTCTAACCCGGCGGAAAATGCTCCGCCGCCAGCCGGGCGATTTCCGGCGCATAGCCGGCGCGGAAATCCGGGAATCGGAATTCGTATCCCAGCTCGGCGCGCAATTTCGCATTGCTGATGCGCTTGTTCGTCACGCCGCGCTTGCGCCAGACCTCCGCCTCGGCGGCCACGATTGGCGGCGGCGGACGTTTCAGTTCCGCCGCGAGCCAGGTGAAAAATTCCAACTGCGTCACCGGCGCGTCATCCGCCGCGTTGTAGATTTCGCCCGCCGAGCCGTTTTCCAGCGCCGCGATGATGACGCCGATCAAGTCGTCGCGGTGGATCATGTTCAGCCAGCGCGAGCCGTCGCCCTCGATGCGCGCCTCGCCACGCAGGAATTGCTTGAACGCGTGGCCGCGCCCCGGCCCGTAGATTCCCGCCACGCGCAAAATCACCGCCGGAAAACCGGGAGCGCTGGCATCTTGCCGGCGCTCCCAGGTATCCAGCAGCAGTTTTTCCGTCTCGACCAAAACCTTTGCCGTGTCCGCATCCGGTTCGGCAGCGGATTTTTCCGTCACGACCGAGCCGTCGTTCTGCGCGTAAACACTGGTGCTGCTGGTGTAGACGAATTTTTTCGGCGGCGAATCCGCCAGCCACGCGAGCAGGTTGCGGTTGCCTTCGAGATAGACTTTCCGGTAATCGTCCGCGCCGCCGCCGCCGGACGCGGAGCAGTTCACCACCCAGTCAAAATCGCGCGGGAGATTTTTCAGCGAGTCCGGCTGCGTGATGTCCGCGTGGAGCGGCGTGATGCCGGCGGCTTTTAATTCCGTCTCGGCCAGCGCGCTGCGGCGCAGGCCGAAAACCTGATGCCCGCGCCGGACGAGTTCCGCACCGAGCGGTAACCCGACATAACCGCAGCCGACAATCAGGCATTTGCGATTTACGAATGGCGATTTACGATTTGGTTCCACAGGCGCGCAGGCTTGATCCATCGTAAATTGTAAATCGCCAGGCGTAAATTATTTGTTCATCACCGCCGCGAAGCGCAGCCCGCGCGTGCTGATGCGCAGCTCAGGCAGGTCGAAATCTTCCATCAGCGCCTCGTAAATCAACACGCCGGTGAGAATCACGTCGGCGCGGGTTTTCGGCAGGCCGGGAATTTCCTTGCGCTTGGCCAGCGGCAGCCGCCAGAGATTTTTGCGTTGCTCGCGCACGCGGTCAAGCGTCAGCACGGTGCTTTCGATCTTGTCGCGGTCATAGCGGTCGAGGCCGTGTTCGACGCGGGCGAGGATGCTCGTGGTGCCACCGGTGCCGACGAGCCGAACGGTGCCGGATTTCTTTTCGTGCTGCAAGGCCGGTTCGAGCAGCGGCCAGACCTCGGTGGTGAAAAGATTTTTCACCCAGGCGCGACAAATGGCAAATTCCCCGCGTGTCGGCGGGTCGCTGAACGGGAATTTCTCCATGAGCCGCACCGTGCCCAGTGGAAAACTGTGGGCGAAGGATTTTTTCTGGCCGTGGCCCAGGATGAATTCCGTGCTGCCGCCGCCAACGTCGAGCAAAAGCAGCGGATGCTCGGCCAGCTTCGCATCGGTGGCCACGCCTTGAAACGCCCAGTCTGCCTCGCGCGCGCCGGAAATGATCTCGGTTTTCAGACCGGCGGCGCGTTCGATGGCGTCGGTCAGGTCGCGCGGATTCATCGCGTCGCGCGCGGCGCTGGTGGCGATGACGCGGATGGTCTCCGCGCTGCGTTCGCGGGCGGTGCCGGCAAATTCCCAGACGGCCTCGGCAGTGCGGGCGATGGGTTCGGGTTGGAGCCGGTGCGTCTCGTAAAACCCCTTGCCAAGCCGCGTCTGCTTGGATTCCTCGTGCATCGGCGTGACCTGATTACCGCACACGTCCGCCACCAACAGCTTGACCGAGTTGGTGCCCACATCAATTACGGCGCGACGCGCGGTTTGCATCGCTGGCAGGATAAAAAATTCCGCCGGCCAAACCAAAAAGTAAATTGTGACATTTCATGGGCATTTGCGCCCGGCGCGAGTTGGTGCCATGTTCGGCCATGAACCTGTATTTCCTGCGCCACGGAATCGCGGTGGAACGCGATGAATTCGATTATGCCAACGACGCGGCCCGACAGCTTACGCCAAAGGGAAAGAAGCAACTGCGCACCACCGCCGCCGCACTGCGGATGATGGAACTGCACTTCGATGTGATTCTATCCAGCCCGCTCGTGCGTGCGCGGCAGACGGCGGAAATCATCGCGGCCGAATTGAAACTGAAGAAACATCTCGCGCTGGCCGATGAACTGAAGCCCGGTGGTTCCGCAAAAAAACTGGCGCAAAGGATCAGTGGACTAAAACCGAGGGCGGAAAATGTGCTACTCGTCGGCCACGAACCGGATTTCAGCGAACTTATTTCGCTGTTCGTCACCGGCCATGCCGGCGGCGGTTTCGCGTTGAAAAAGGGTGGGCTGGCAAAACTGGAAATTGAAAAATTGCGGGCCGGAAAATGCGCGCTGCTCGCCTGGCTGCTCACGCCGGCGCAGATGAAGCGGATGCGGTGATTCTCGGTGGGGCGAGCGTCCCGCCAACATTAGCCGATGCGAAAGGAGATTTTCTGGATGACGGATTTGCCGAAGCTGTTTTGCAGCCGCTCGATGATTTCCTTGCGCCGGTAGCGGACGATTTCAGACAGCCATACGCTGCTGTCCACGTTCACGAACAGCGTGCCCTTGTGCAGGTTGGCCGGCTGCGCGTGCGCGGTGACGACCGGGTCAATCAGCGAATTCCAAACCTTCACCACTTCCGCCTCGGCTTGGCGCGCATCGAGCCGCAGTTCCTTCATCAGCGCCGGCAGCACGTTGCCGGGCAGGCACGCCGGCGTGGCGCGGGCCTTTTCCAGCGCCGCGTAATCCACGCCGCGCCATTGCGAGAGCACGCGGTTGCGGGCGCGGGCGGCAGAATAATTCTTCGGCGGCATCGACCAAAGGTTAACCACAGATGGACACGGATGGACACAGATAAATTTGCGGGGTAGGGCGACCCGCAGAGTGCCGCCATTAAAAGGAAAAACGCGGCTTTTGCCGAAACCCGCCATGCCCGGCGGCAAATCTCAGCTTGAACAATCCGACTTTGTGTTGCAAAGTCGAAACATGAATCCGCACTGGGCCGAGGAAAACCTGCAAACCATCCGCACCCTGATGGAACGCTCCGCGCTCTACCGCCGTGCGCTCGCGCCGATTATGTTGTTTGTCGGCACCGTGGGCATAGCCGGCGGAGTTCTGGGCTGGCTGATCCAAGCTCAAAGAGGAGGACCGTTTTTGGCGCGGCTTTTTGTTTTTTATTGGGCGCTCGTGGCTACCATCGCCTTGGCCGGCACTTTTATTCTGGTTCGACGGCAGGCACTGCGGGACTCCGAGCCGTTTTGGTCGCCACCGACCAGGCGGGTTACCCAGGCACTGTTGCCTGCGTTTGTGGTCGGCGCAGTCTGTGGGGCGATTGCCGCCGACAGCAATGGCGGAGAGGAAGGCATTCTATATCTGGTCTCCTTTTGGTGCTGGGCTTTTGGTTGTGCGATTCATGCCGCCGGATTTTTCATGCCGCGCGGCATGAAGGTGTTCGGCTGGGTTTTTGTGCTGATTGGCTGCGGCATCTGTGTGTTTATGACGAACGATGCTGATTCCTTCCGCGCAACCAATTTGCCGAATTTCTTGATGACGGTCATTTTTGGCGGGTTGCATCTGGCCTACGGCATTTACCTCTACTTCACCGAGCCGAAAAACCCCGTCGCGTGAACCCGGAACTTTTCCTGCAACTGGATCGCGTGATCCACGAGAAAGGGCGGCTGGCCATCATGTCCATGCTCGCCGCCTCGCCGGAATTGTCTTTCACGGAACTGCGCGACGCGCTCGCCATGACCGACGGCAACCTCACCACGCACATCCGCGCCTTGCAGGAGGAAGGGTTTATTTCCGTCGCCAAGTCATATCAAAACAAGCGCCCGCTCACGACCTGCTCGCTAACGCCGGCGGGGCGAAAGGCCTTTGCCGAATACATCACCCTGCTGGAGCAAATCGTCCGGCAGAACAAGCCCCGGTAAAATATTTTGAACAAACCGGAACGGCTGCGGTCTTTTACTTTGTGACACAAAGTATATTTACCGAACCGTTATGAAAATCATCCGCGCGGAACATCTGGGCATGTGTTTTGGGGTGAAGGACGCCATTGCGCTGGCGCTGGCAACCGCCGGCCTTGAGCCGCTCACGATTCTGGGCGACCTCGTCCATAACGAAACGGTACTGGCGGAACTACGTACGAAAGGCATCCAGTTCCAACAACAGCCGGCGGGCGTCACCACGCAAATAGTGATGATCACGGCGCACGGTGCTTCCGACCGGAAAATTGGCGAGACACGCAAACTCGGCTTGAACGTGCTGGAAGCCACTTGTCCGCTCGTCCATCTGGCGCATCGCGCCCTGGCCAGGCTTGTGGCCGAAGGCTTTCATCCCGTCATCATCGGCAAACACGACCATGTGGAAGTGCGCGGCATGACGGAGGATTTGGACGTGTTCGATGTCGTGCTGGCTGAAAATGACGTGGCCAGACTTTGCGCGCGTCCGCGCTTTGGCATCATCGCTCAAACCACGCAGCCGATTGAAAAGGTTCGCCGGTTCGCGCAATTGCTCCGTGAGCGCTTTCCCCAATCTGAAGTGCGTTTCGTTGACACCGTCTGTCAGCCGACGAAGCAAAGGCAGAATGCGGCGGTGGAACTGTCCCGGAAAAGCGATGTGGTCGTCGTTATCGGCGGCGCGCACAGCAACAACACGCATGAACTGGTGAAAACCTGCGCCCAGTTTTGCGCCCGCGTGCATCACATCCAGACGGCGGACGATCTGCTCCCGGAATGGTTCCACGCTGATGACACCGTCGGCCTCACGGCGGGAACCTCCACGCCGGACCAAACGATTCAGCAGGTGGAAACGTGGTTGCGCACCTGTTCCAACGTGGGAACTTTCCGGCCTGAACCCTTCTCCGCATGATTCCTATCTTGATCATTTTGTTTTTGATTCTGGCCGCACTGGCGTTGCCCCCGGCCTTGAAGAAAAAATCGTGGCGGCGGTTTTTCATCGCTCTGGTCTTGTCATTCGTGGGCGTGGTGCTGCCGTTGTTCGTGTTTTTCTTCAGCTCTTTCATGGTGCCGGAATGGAAAGGCGCTTGCGCCCATGGTTGGCTGGACTGCTTTATCGTGGGCAAACTCGCGCTGACGCCATTCGTGCTGCTGGCAACCGCCGCCTTGTATCAGGTGGAGATTTTTCGAACCGCCAAAAACACGGAGCGCTGGATTGTCGTGGGCATGTTTCTCGGTGCCGGCGTCGCTGCGACTTGCCTGGGGTTCGGCTTGGTCATCATCGGCTGGCAGGCGTGGATGCTGGTGCCGCTCTATGTGGCGGTGTGGTATGCGCTCCGTGCCATCCAACTGATCAAGGCCGCAGGGTTCGGCTTCTGGACTTACTTCGGCGCGTTGACTGGCTCGCTTCCATTCTGGCTGTTGAGCTGGTTTTGGTCGCGCAGCGTATTTGCATCGCTGCCGGATCAGGCCCCTTCCGGGTGTTTTGTGGTGACGGCCGCAGGACGCGGCCACCGGAAACTGGTCGGCCCGTTTTGGGAAGTCGAGCATGGCGGGCGCATGCTGCTGGCCAACCGCCAGCTCATCACGCTCTGGAAGTTTGAAAATCTATGGCGGAAGCAGTCCCCGCACAGCCATGCGGTCTTTCGGAAAGTTTACAATCGTGTCGGCCCGGGCGTCGCCGGGCGAATCAAGTCGCCGTGGCTGGCGGATCTGGCCTACGTCGCCATCAAGCCGGTGGAGCTTGCGGCGAGAGTTGCAACCGCCGCGCCGCGAAAAAGAATTATTCACGGAAAATGAAAACCAGGAAGAATGAATCAAATTGGGATCATTGGTGGTTCGTCGTGCTTTACGCCGTCGCCATGGCGTGGGTGGAATCAGCGGTGGTCTT
The DNA here is from genome assembly GCA_964444085.1 of uncultured Bifidobacteriaceae bacterium. GTDB lineage: Bacteria > Verrucomicrobiota > Verrucomicrobiia > Limisphaerales > UBA11358 > UBA11358. The sequence goes on from CAYUGC010000047.1 coordinate 14,976, forward strand.
TTACCTGCGCTCAATGATTGACCGCATCGAGCCGTATCAAACGAACCCGCTGCCCGTCATCGGCGGTTTTGCCTCCGTGGAACTGCCGCGTGAATTTGCCACGCTGGTCATGCTGTTCGCCGTCGGCTGGCTGGCCGGACGGACGTGGCGGGCGCGGCTGGGCTACGCCGTCATCGCGTTTGGCGTGTGGGACATTTTTTATTACGTCTTCCTGAAAATCATCTGCGGCTGGCCGCACTCGCTGCTGGATTGGGATGTTCTCTTTCTCCTGCCGATGCCGTGGTGGGGGCCGGTGCTGGCGCCCGTGCTCATTTCAACGCTAATGATTTTGTGGGGCACGCTGGCCAGTCAATTTGAACCAATTCCCCCCCCGGCGCCGTCCAATTGGCGCGTGTGGTTTTTGAATTTCACCGGGGTGGCGCTCGCACTTTATGTTTTCATGACGGACGCCATGGTCGCTGCGCACCGCGGGCTGGAGGCGATTCGCACGGTGTTGCCGGAACGATTCAACTGGCCGTGGTTTGGCATCGCCCTGGTATTGATGTCCGCGCCTTTGATGAAAACCGGCTGGCAGTTGTGCAAGCGGCAACGCGCAACAGCTGCCAACGCCGAACCGACGGGAGAACTTGAATGCACCCGCAACCTGAACAACTAACCGCGCGCCAGCCGGAAATCACCACCCTGCTGCGCGGCGAGGCGGAGTCGTTGCGAAGCTGGCTGCACGGCGGCGAACCGCTGCGACTGGCGCGTGCGCTGGCCGTCATCGTGACCGGCACCGGCTGCTACGGCGCGGCGATGGGCTGGTGGCGCTCGCCGGAACAGGCCTTGTTCGTCGCCATCAAATTTCCGCTCATCATTCTGCTGACCACGCTCGGCAACGCGCTGTTGAACGCCATGCTCGCGCCGCTGCTGGGGCTGAACCTCACGTTGCCACAGTCGCTGCGGGCGGTGCTGATGAGCTTCACCATATCCGCCGCGATTCTGGGGGCATTCTCGCCGCTGGTCGCCTTTCTGGTCTGGAATGCGCCGCCGTTGACGACGGACGCCACGCACAGTGCGGCCTATGGATTCATCAAGCTGACGCATGTGGTGATCATCGCCTTCGCGGGCATCGTCGGCAACGCCCGGTTGCTGCGGCTGCTGGTGGATCTGGCTCATGGCGATCGCAAGATTGCCGGGCGCGTTTTGTTTAGCTGGCTGGCGGTGAACCTGTTTTTAGGCAGCCAGCTTTCATGGATGCTCCGTCCGTTTATCGGCGCGCCATTTTTGCCGGTGCAATTCCTCCGGACCGACATCGCCCTGCAGGGAAACTTTTACGAAAACATCTTTCACACCGTGCGGCAATTTTTCCACGACTGAACCATCAAACAAAAACACATTATGAATGAAATCAACCAGCCACCGCAAAACACTCCGGAGCCGCCACCGCAAATCCCGCCAGTGATCAATGGGCCGCGTGTTTTGGGCGACGACCCAGCGGAACGTGTCCCGATCAAAAATATCTTCGGTGTCATTGAAGCCGTATTACGTCAGCCGCGCCGGTTGCTGTTCCAGCTCCGCCAACCCGGCGCCGGCAGGCTCATTGGCGGAATGTTGTTTGCCAGCCTGGTTTGCGGTCTGGTTTACGGCCTGATCATCGGCTCCTTTTCCGGGGCTGAACAGTGGTGGGCCGCGCCCATAAAATTCACCGGCGGACTCCTCATTTCCGCGCTGATCTGCCTGCCAAGCCTCTACATTTTCGCCGGGTTGAGCGGCTCGACCGCCCGGCTTGGTGAGATTTCCGGCCTCGTGGCGGGTCTGTTGCTTTTGATGACGATATTGCTCATCGGGTTCGCGCCGGTGGCCTGGCTGTTTTCGCAATCCACCAATTCCGTTTTGTGGATGGGCCTTTTGCATTTGATGTTCTGGCTTGTGGCCACGGCTTTCGGCCTGCGGTTTCTGGATGCCGGCTTTCGCCAAACCAACGCCCGCAGCGGGGCCGGATTGAAAACCTGGACGGTCATTTTCGTCCTGGTCGTGCTGCAAATGAGCACGGCGCTGCGCCCGCTGCTCGGGCGGGCGGACACCTTTCTGCCCACCGAGAAAAAATTCTTTATTGCTCACTGGGGCGATTGCATGAAAGATCAGAAGGAAAATGACCAATCGCATTCCAATCGATGAGGCTCATATAAGGGCAACGATGCAAGCAAATCAGACGAATTATAACCGAAGGGGCGTCATCAGCATCTGCCGATATTTTAACGCCGCCGCCATCGCACTGGTTTCACTGTTCTTTTTTTTGATTCCCGGATTGACGGTCATTCACGATTTATCAGATCCAAACATCCGGTCCGCAGGCATCCCTCGATCAGCGTGGAAGTTTCATCAGATATTGTCCCCCAAGTATGAGCAATGGGCCAAGGCGCGGCTCGATTCGAAGCGTGCGGTTGAGCTCTCCACCAGCAATATTTCAGGAACGGAATGGCCGCTGTTCGGATCGGTGTTTTATCTCTGGGCAACCGAATCACTGCAAGAAGCCTGGGAAAAAGACCATGCGGCGAGTTCGGTGGCACCCAACGTTTATGCCAAAGGCGCCATTGAAGCCGCGGCCAGTCTGGTCATTGATCCCGCGCAGGCAAACTGGGTCAAAATTCATTGGGGCCCGAATTACCTTAAAACTGAAAATGTCTTTTACCGGATGCTGGTTATTTCTGCGCTCACTAGCCATGCCAGACTCACCGGAGAAAAGCAGAACCTTCCCTTGTTAAAAGATCAGGCCGACAGTTTGTCCGCCGACCTTGACGCCAGCCGGCATGGTTGGCTCGATGATTATCCCGGTGAATGTTATCCCGGCGACGTGCTGACCGCGATTGCCATGATTCACAAGGCCGATAAAGTTTTGGGAACGGATCATTCAGCCTTCGTTAACCGCGCGATACGAGGCTTTCAATCTGAGGCGCTGGATTCCCGGGGACTGGTTCCCTATTTTGCCAGTGCCAATGAAGGAAGACCACTCACTCCGTCTCGTGGCTGCGGCAATTCCTATGTCGCGTTGTTCTCTCCGGGTATCTGGCCCGAACAAGCACAAACATGGTATGCATTATACACGCACTATTGTTGGCAAGAAAGCTGGGGTTGTGCCGGATTCCGAGAGTTTCCAAATGATTTGCCGGGCAACAACTGGGACTGCGACGTGGATGCCGGGCCGGTTTTAGGAGGTTTCGGATGCGCCGCCTGCGCGTTCGGTGTTGGTGCGGCGCGTTCTAATGGCCATTTTGAACACGCCTATCCGCTCACGGCTGAGATGCTAGTCACTTCCTGGCCGCTGCCGAATGGCACGCGGTTGTTCCCCAGACTGCTTTCCAATGCGGCCGATGCCCCATACCTCGGGGAGGCTGCCATTCTATTCAACCTCACACGGATGCCGGCGGAAAATATTCAGGTCCAGACCGGTGGCTCAATTCCAAAGTTCGTCCTCATTTTTCTGGCGTTACAAATTAGCATTGGCCTGCTCCTGTTGATCGCTCCTATCCGATCTCTGTGTTATTGGAGGAGGCATCGCGAAACAATTATTGTGGCCAATCCTCATTTACAGTTTGGAATTTGGATCGGCTTCTTGCTCGCTGGCATCATCTGCCTCCTGGCTGGAAAATCCTCCGTCGCAATATTGCTTTTCGTTTGCACTCAAATCTTTCCAAGATATAAGAACACCCAGCCAACCCAAACGACCACCCATGAATCGGGAATCACTCCTCTTTCGCCGCATTAAATGGCTGACTTGCTTTTTTATTTTCGGTCTCGCCATTAGCGGGGCAACTGCGATCCCGCTCGCCAGCGAACTGAACCTTTTAGCGAATTGGTTTGGAAACGCAAACGGACCGGCGGTTTTATCGCTATGGCTCGTGCGTGTGCGCGACGCGCTCGCGCAAACACAGGCGCAGCATCCGTTTCTGTTCTACGGCACGGACTGGCTGGCGTTCGGGCATTTTGTCATCGCCATCGCCTTCATCGGCGCGTTGCGCGATCCCGTGCGCAACCGCTGGCTGTTTGACTTCGGCCTCATCGCCTGCGGGCTGGTGATTCCTTATGCGCTCGTGTTCGGCGGACTGCGCGGAATTCCTTTCTGGTGGCGGCTGATTGACTGTTCATTCGGCGTCTTCGGTTTCATTCCGCTCTGGTTCTGCCGCAAATGGGCGAGGGAATTGGAGAACCTCGGCTCACGGTGAATTCTTAAAAGATAAAAACCCCCGCTCGTTTCCGAGCGGGGGTTTTTTTAATTGGCTATTGGCCGGTGGCGCCTCGCCACTATTTCTTGCCGTAGAATTCGGCGATGGCGTCGCAGACCTTGTCCGCCGCGTCGAGGCCCATCTCGCCGTGGATCGGCAGCGACAGGATTTCCTTCACCGCTTTTTCCGTGTTCGGCAGTTTCGGGATGTAAGGAAACAAACCGACGACCGCCGGTTGCAGGTGGTTCGGCTTCGGATAATGCACGCCGGTCTCGATGTTTTTCTCTTTGAGAAATTTCTGCAAATCATCGCGGCGTTCGCAGCGGGTGACATACATGTGATAGACCGGCGTGGCCCACTCTTTGACGATCGGCGTCTGCACGATGCCCTTGAGGCGGTCGTTGTAACGCGCGGCAATCTTGCGGCGGTTTTCGTTGAAACCGTCGAGGTGCTTCAGCATCACGCGGCCGATGGCGGCGTTGATTTCGTTGAAGCGCACGTTGTAGCCGGTGAATTCGTGATCGTATTTTCCCTGGCGACCGTGATTGCGCAAC
>CAYUGC010000048.1:0-19733 GCA_964444085.1 uncultured Bifidobacteriaceae bacterium
ACCACGACGCCTTTGAACACGCCTTCGCTCCGCCTGCGTTTCACTTCGGCGCGACGAGCTGCCTTGAAAAGGATTTATGCACTTCGGTAGATAAATGAAAAGCGGTGGAGGGCCACCGCACTCCAGGACGCTGGCGCGCGGTTCGTGAACTTCAAACAACGCGGAGCGTCTTGGACTGCGCCAGCCCTCTGGCGCTTTCACTTCGGCGCGACGAGCCGGCTGGAAAAAGATTTGCACATTTATGTAGCGCAGTCCGTCCCGGCTGCGGGTTAAAGCACCGTCCCGGTGCCTTGGAGGCCTTGGCGGCGAGACGCCGCCGATACTCGCCGGCGCGGACGACGCGCTACCGGATTGCGACTGCGTCCCCACTGCCAACTGCTCACTGACGACTGCCCTTGATCTCCCGCATCTTCAATCCTCTTATTTTCTTTTGCGTCTTTGTGTCTTGGCGTTGAATTCCGAAAATCCGTGTTTATCCGTGTCCATCCGTGGTTGAAATTCGGCTGGGTGGTTCAGGTCTCAGGTCTCACGTTTTGTCTGGAAATATTTCATGTAATTTTTCTTTGACACACTGTAGTAAAGTGTGAGATATACAACGCACCAACCCCATGGCGGTGCTGTGGAGTGTTGGCCGGCACCGGCAGTTGGGTTCTGGCCGTCCTCGGTCGCCGATTGAAAAAGTCGACCCGTCCGGCTGGGACCTGGAAAAGACCGAATGCACGACGAAAAGCCGGTTTTAAGGGTGGTCTCCGCAAGGAGCTTTACCAGCGGCAAAAAAGAAAACTGGTAAAGAAAAGGTAAAGTTTTGGATGCTGTATCAAGGACTTACAACAATTGAGTCTGGCCATGGTAAAGAAAAAGTCAGGTGGGGACCGATGCCTTGATGCGGTCGGGCGCGTCACGCCGTGCGTGCCGTCGTGGTAAACTACTTCCAAAACTCCACCTTCTGGCCGTGTCACCTTTTGTCACTTTTTTGCACTTCCAAAACCGGGTGCCAAAAAGGGACAAATCGTGCCAAAAAGTGCCAAAAAGTGCCAAAAAGGGACATTGGGTTGTAGCAGCCGACGTAAGGAGGCTCAAATAAAAAGCCGATCATAAAAGCCGGTCGTGATTAACACCCATCGCCGGTCAAGAAACGGTCAAGAAACGGTCAAGTTTTGGATAAAGTATTTGGTGTGTGTAAAATTTGAATTCCGGTCATTTTCGGTAATCTCCCGGGACGACCTCGGCCGTTAACTGGGGATCCCAGAAGGCGCAGCCAAGCCGACTGAATGGCCCCGGCGGCGCACAAAAAACAGGGTGACAAAAAGGGCCAAAAAGTGACAAAAGGTGCCAAAATGCGACAAACCAACTCTCAGCCGGATCCATGCAGAAGAATCAACCACGAAACACACGAAAGCCAGACCGGCCGGTGGATTGGCGTCCTGCCACTGACACGCACCAAGTGGTGAGTGCCGCTTGGAAACTTTCAAACGGCAAAATTAGCCGCCGTCACTCCGTAATATTTTCGTGTGGTTCGTGTATTTCGTGGTTCAAAAGAATTGTTCCGGCTCAGCTCGTCTTTGCCAGTGGTTTTGTCTTCCTCCCTCGCCCCTCGGAGGGGAGAGGGATTGAGGGTGAGGGGTTCGGTTATCCGCCTTCCGCTTTGGCTTACAGCCTTCCGCAACGATCACCTCCCCGCTTTCTCGAACTGGCAGCCCGCCGCCGCCTTTGCCCGCGCCTTCACTCCGCCTGCGTTTTACTTCGGCGCGACAGGCCGGCTGGAAACAGATTTGCATACCAGCACCGGCAGAAAATAAACATTGAACCGGGTATGACCGGGTATAATTTCGAAGCATGAAGCGCGTGTTGAGCTGGGCGCATAGATCCAACCCGAACTCATTATGAAAAAAATCTTCCTGCTGCTGGCGATTTCACTGGTGATGCCCGGCCGTGCCATTTGCGATGAAGCGGACGATTGTTTCAGACGGGGCATTGAAAGATTCAGGAGCGGGGATACCAACGGCGCGATGACTGAGTTTAACAAGGTCATTGATCTTGAACCGAAATACCTTTACGCCTATCCCAACCGCGCCTTTTTGAGACAGGCCAAAGGCGACTACGATGGAGCGATCGCCGATTTTGACAAAGCCATCGCGCTCAAACCAGACTTCTTAGCGGCTTACAACAATCGCGGCAATACCAAGCAGCTCAAAGGTGACTTGGACGGAGCGATCGCCGACTTTACCAAGGCGATTGAAATCAAACCCGACTATGCGTTTGCCTATCACAATCGCGGCAATGCCAAGAAAGCCAAGGGCGACCAAGCTGGCGCACTGGTTGATTACAATCAAGCCATCAGGCTGAACCCAGATTACGTGGCAGCCTATATTAATCGAGGGATCGTAAAGGGAGATAAAGGCGACTTGACCGGCGCTCTCAGTGACTTCAACAAAGCTGTGGCACTCGATCCCGGCTCGTCAATGGCCAGGGAAAATATCGACAAAGTAAAAAAGCAGATGGCGAAGTGAACCGCACATCACCTCCCCGATTTCTCGAACTGGCAGCCCCCCGCCGCCTTTGCCCGCGCCTTCACCCGCTTGGAAAAAGATTTGCGCACGAGCATCGGCGAATGAATTGGAGCGCGGCTGTGTCGCAGACCAGCCGCGCTCCGTCCGCCGTTCCGCGGCTCGCTTAAGGTTTCTCGGGCGGAGAGGTCTTCTTGTCCTGTTCGGTCTTGGTTGTTGTGCCATCCGGAGATTGCGTGACAGTTTTCTCCTTCGTCTTGACCGTGCCGTCGCTGCTGGTGGAGCTTTTGGTTTCGCTGGAAACCTGGCGGTCACACCCGACCAGAAGTAATGACAACGCCAAGACGGACATTGCCCCGCAAGTTACAATGATATGTTTTTTCATGGAGGCAAGCTACGCGATGGGCTGGATATATCATATGGGGTGATATCCGTATCCCCTCCCTGATTTCCGGTAGCGGCGCGGCGTCAGTGCCGCCGTCGATCACAGACCACCGCTTCAGCCGCCTTGGCCCGCGCCTTCGCCTGGCGGGAAAAAGATTTGCGCGCCCGTCTTTGCTAACGGCTTGGATTAGCTAAACTCGCAACGGTTTAAATGGGCTTGGAACAGGCGCGGCGCAGGCTTAGTCTCAGATTATGAAGCCCGCCCCGATCAATGCCGTCTTTGCCTTGATGTTTTTTCTCTGGGGCATGCCTTTGCTGGCACAAACAAATTCGTCGTTTCAAATCGCCGGGACCATCACCCGCCCCGACGACGGCTGCACGCAAGCGCTCGTGGTGGTGTGCGATCAGGCTTCGGGCGAACCCCTTTGCGCGCGGACCTTGAAACCTTTCACGCTCGCGATGGCAACAACCAACCAGAACACTGCGATGGACTGGTTGGAGGTGATTCCTGATGCCTCAGGCTGGTTTCAATTCACCAATCTCCCGGCGGGAAAATACATCGTGGTGGCGCAGGCTTGGAACAGCCCGTTGCCACGGACGAATTTGGTGGATCAGTCCCGCGAGTTTCAATTCGCCGCCCGCGACCCCCGCACCGACACCCTTCACCTGCTTGGTCGCGCGGAAGTCACGCTGCCATCGGACCGCGGCGGCCATCTCAAACTGACTCCACCCGGCACCAACAGCATCCGGTTCGCCTATCAGCACGATGGCGAAATGTTGCTGCTTGGCACCCAGCCGCAGCGTGGCGATCCAGTGCTGGGCTGGCTGGCCTGGGGCACGAATTTCATCAGCCATTTGATTGGGATGGGCGAGATACCGCGCGGCGATGGCCTGCTGGTGCATGCTTTGCCGGACGAAACGTACGCCTCGATTTTCGCGAATGACAACAGTCCGGGATTCGGCGCGCTGCGGCTTCGGTTCGGTGAAACCAACTCCGTCAAAATTCCCGTGGTCGCGGGCTGGTCGGACGGCTGCAAAATTCCGCCGGCAAATCTGGTGTGGCTGGTGGAGCTGCTTCAGACCAACAAATTCAAAATTAACGAGCTGCTGGGAATCGAAGGCAAATTACCGGCCCGACGGAATTTTGTTGATCGTGAACAGGACCTGGCACGGCTGGTTCTGCCGATTTGGGAAAAGGAAATCATCCTGCCCACCGGTCAAAAAACACGCGTGGCAGACTTGTTGACCGCCCTGGGCTACGCGCGGTTGAATGGTAAATACCGACAATAAGACCAACCGTTTCGGTGACAGCGCATATCCTGCCGCCTTTGCCCGCGCCTTTGCTCCGCCTACGTTTCACTTCGGCGCGACCGGCCGGCTGGAAAAAGATGGGCGCTCGCGTGCACCGGCTCAAATTAGAGATTGAACCGGCGGAAAACGGGTTTAACTTTCAAGGCGTGAAACGGATCAAACGCATCCAGAGCGTGTTCATCAAGGCCGGCCACGGCTGGCCGATGCCGAAGTGATATGAAAGCGTGATTCCACCATTGACGAAATGAACCATCACCCTCCGATACACCGGCCCGAAATCCCGAAGCGGGAGATAACTTACGAGATTGCTGATACCATCGAAATCACCCGGCCGAAAGAAATCCTCATTTTGGAGGATGATGTCGCCTTGACCCTCCTGTTGAAAGAATCGCTCGAAACTCAAGGATATGTGGTCATCGTCGTCTCCAATGGCACCGAAGGGTTGAAAAAGATCATGGCCACCGATTTCAGCATCATTCTTTGTGACATGGTGATGCCGAACTTTCCCGGCGATATGTTTTATCTGGCCGTCGAACGCGTTCGTCCACGCCTGTGCCAACGGTTCATCTTCATGACCGGACACAAAGGCGAACGCAAGATCGAGCAGTTCATCCGCGGCATCCGGGGATTCATGCTCTGGAAACCCTTTGAGATGCATGTCCTGTTCGAAGCCATCAAGGCCGTGAACGACAAGCATCCCTAGCCGGATGCCGGTGAACCCCCGATTTCTCCCGGACGTGAGTGAAAACCAAATTGGCGTGAACCCTCGCCGGATCAATTACTGGCGGCTCTGGCTGTTCGATACCGTGCTGGTGAGCGCGGGCTTTCTGTTTTACCTCGCCACGAATTACGGCACCTACGAATTCTTCGGGCGCGCCTGTGCGATGGCGTTGTTGCCGCTTATCCCGGTGATGGTGCTGGTCGGCGGCGCGGGCAGCACGGTCTTCGCCCTCACCAAGGTTTTAATCGAGAAACGTGGGCTGAAAAACCCGACCGCTTGGACGCTGCTGGTCGGCCCTGCGTTGGTGGTGACGCTGGCGCTCGGGCTGCTGGGCGCGTTCAAATCGCCGGCGCACCGGCTGTCTTACATCTGCATCGGCAACGCGCCCGCGGCGGTGAGCCACGTCCAACTCGCTGGTTATTCCACTTTCCTGCGCAAGGAATGGCTGGCGGTGTTCGGCGTCGGGCAGAATGATTTTCAGAAGTTCGTGGCTGGGGCAAAACTGGAACCGGTGCCAAGCCTGGAATTCAGCCGGGTGCTGGAGCGTTCCTCGCTGAAGGGAACCGGGCCGTTTCAAAATCTGCCGGTCTCGGACAAGTTCCTCTGCTACAAGCGTGCCTTCAAAGAAAGCGAAGAACATCAGCTCGGTAACGTCTATGCGGCGTTTGATTCGGCCACCTCGACGGCGGTGGTTTACCGGGCCTACCACGATTGATTGGCGCGGTGTTTTTATGAATCGTAAGAACCCCGCCGCTTTGGCACCTGCCTTCGTCCGGCTGGAAAAATTAATTGCCGGCCTGCGGCGGGCGGTTCAATAACCACAGCCCCGCAATCAGCAGCCCGACCGCCAGGCCGCCGACCAGCCAGAGGATGATGCGGATCTGTTTCGACTGGGCCGTATGCTGACGGGAATGTTTTCGCCGGTGACTCACAACAGAATCTCGTGCAGGAAGCCGCATCTTACAACTGTTAATCCGAACGCGCCCGCCGGCAACGGTGGTGTCGGCAAAGACCGCCCTACCCCGTCCACTGCGGGTTGCGCGTGGTGGCGTCGAACTGCGACGTGGTCTTGAAACCTTCGTAGCGGCCGGTGGCGGCGGCTTCGGCGGTGCGGGCGAGCAGTGCGGCGACTTGAACTTCGGTCAGCGGTTTGAAAGTGCGCGCGGCTTCGAGGCCTTGATCCAGAATCTGCAGGCTGTCCATGCCGGTGATGACGGTGGCGGTCGGCAGGTTCATGGCGTAGTGGAGACATTCGGTGGCGGTGACCAGGCCGCTGCGCACGATCGCGCCAAAGCCCAGCGCCTTCATGCCCAGCACGCCGATCCCGTCTTTGACCAGCGCGGGCACGACTTTCTTTTCAAAGCTGCGGAAATGCGCGTCCATCACGTTCAACGGCATTTGCACGGCGTCGAAGCGGAATTTATTTTTGGCGGCGAGTTCGAGCATCCGCAGATGGATGTCCGGGTCTTTGTGGCCGGTGAAGCCGATGAAACGGATTTTGCCCGCCTGCTGCGCGGCCTGCACCGCCTCCAGCGCGCCGCCCGGCGCAAAAACGCCGTCGGGGTCGGTCAGGCGGACGATTTCGTGGAATTGCAACAGGTCAATGTGGTCGGTCTGCAAACGCTGGAGACATTCCTCAATCTGCTTCGCGGCGAGCGCCTTGGTGCGCCCGTCAATCTTGGTCATGAGAAAAACCTTGGCGCGATAGCCGTCGCGCAACGCCTTGCCCATGCGGACTTCGCTGTCGCCGCCGTTATAATCCCAGCAGTTGTCCATGAAGTTGACGCCGCGATCAATGGCGCTGCGGATGATGCGGAGGCTCAGCTCCTCATCGCGCTGCAGCCCGACGTGGTAGCCGCCCAGACCGAGGATGGAAATTTTTTCGCCCGTGCGGCCTAGGGTGCGGCGGGGAATTTCAGCGTCGGGCGCGCTGGCCCAGGCGGCGGAACCGGCACCGGCGACGATGCCGGTGGCCACGGTCAGCTTCATGAATTCGCGGCGGGTCAGGTTTCTGTGGCTGGTGCGCGGTTGGTTCATGGCAGGCTTTTGATTGGTGGGTGGTTCTTATTAGCGCAAACCGTTTCCAATTGCAATTAAGCGATTGGGCCGCCGCCATCGCCGGCGGCAACGGAGCGGGCCGGGAAAGTTGGAAAGGAAGGCTTGCCCGGGCGGGAAATCTTTTCCCGGACCGGATGCTGCCCGGCGGTTCTCCGCCGCTTTCCCCTCAACTGAAAACGGTGTGACTCACCCGGCGGTGAGCGCGGCGCGGGCATTCTCCGCCATGCCGGTTTTATCCAGGAAATATTCGTAGCCGCCGACGTAAGGCGTCACCGTGCCGGCGTTGACGTGCAGCACCTTCGTCGCGAGCTTGCGGATGAAATGCACGTCGTGCGAGATGAACACAAGGGTGCCTTCGTAACGTTCCAGCGCCAGCGTGAGCGATTCGACGGTGTGAATGTCGAGGTGCGTGGTCGGCTCGTCCATCAGCAGCAGATTCGGCGGATCCACGAGGAACTTCACGAGGTTGAGCCGGCTCTTTTCGCCGCCGCTCAACACCTTCGTCAGCTTGAAAATGTCGTCCTTGCGGAACATGAAGGAGCCGAGCACGCCGCGCGCCTCGTCCTCGCGCATTTCCTTCGCGCTGGCGAGAACTTCGTCCAGCACGGATTTCTCCGGGTCGAGCGTGGCGGCGCGGTGCTGGCTGAAGTAACCGATCTTCGCGTTGTGGCCGAGGTCGCGTTCGCCGCGCTGGAATTCCACGACGCCGGCGAGGATTTTCAGCAGCGTGGATTTGCCCGCGCCGTTCGGCCCGACGAGCACGGTGCGTTCGCCGCGTTCAACCGTGAGGTCGAGAGCGGAATAAACCTGGTTCGCGCCATAGGCCATGTGGATGTCCACGAGCGAGGCGGCGCGCTGGCCGCCGCGCGGCGGCGGCGGAATCTGGAAACGGAACGGCTTGCGCGGCGCGGGCGGCTTCTCGATGAGTTCAAGCCGCTCGATTTGCTTGAGCTTGCTCTGCGCCTGCGATGCCTTGGAGGGGATGGAGCGGAACCGGTCGGCGAACGCCTGCAAGTCCGCGATCTCCTTCTGCTGGTTTTTGTAGGCCGTGAGCTGCTGCTCGTAACGGGCCTCGCGCTGTTCGAGGTAAGCTTCGTAGTTGCCGGTGTAGGCGATGAGCTTGCGTTCGGAAATTTCGTGAACCTGCGTCACGACCTCGTCCATGAACTGCCGGTCATGGGAAATCAGCAGCACCGCGCCGGAATAATTTTTCAGGTAATTTTGCAGCCAGAGCAGCGCGAGCAAATCCAAGTGGTTCGTCGGCTCGTCCAGCAAAAGCAAATCCGGCTCCATCACCAGCAGCCGCGCCAGCCGAGCGCGCATGATCCAGCCGCCGGACATTTCACACGCCTTGCGGTCGAAGTCGGCGTCCTTGAAGCCCAGGCCGCGCAACATCTTCTTCGCCTTCGTTTCCACCTGCGAATCGTTCAGCGCATCGTGTTTGGCGTGCGCTTCGAGATATTCCGGCGACGAGACATCGCCGGCCTTTTCCAGTTCGTGCAGGCGTTTTTCCAGGCGCGGCAATTCGTCCACGCGACCGGTGGCCACGTCGAGAATCGTCTCGTCCGCCTGCGCCTCGGCTTCCTGCGGGAGATGGCCGACCATCGTCCATTCGTCGCGCAGCACTTCGCCGGCATCCGGTTCGAGCTGCTTGAGAATGATGGAGAACAGGGTGGTTTTCCCCGCGCCATTCGGGCCGACGAGCGCGACGCGGTCGCCGTAATTCACGCCGAACGACGCGTCTTCAAACAGCACGCGGCCGCCAAACGTCATCTTCAAATCTCGGATTGTCAGCATAAAAATGGTCGTCCGGCGGATGAGCGCCGCAGCGTGAAGCGGGAAAGAAACCGGCCCGACGCGGGTGCCGGAGAATTTGGAATTGTCTGCGGCGACGAACCGCAAAGGATAAACCAGAAACGCCCGTCGTCAATGGCTCACTTGGGAAGCCGATTGCAAGGCGTGGGGCGGAATGAGCGTGCTCAATGTGCAGGTCGGGTTGTCGCCAACTTTGTCGATGTGATAAACGCCGCCCATTGGACATCCGGGAATCTTGCCGAGACTGTTGAGCTTGATGTAAGGCGTCAAGTCGTTCGGAAAATTAATTTTGTCGCCGTTGGTCAACTGATGCTCCAAAGCGAACTGGTTTACGGCGGCATCAATCTGGCGAAGATTATTGATGCAGGCATTTGCTGGGCTTCCATGTGATCCATGAAAATTGGGAATGAAAATGGCAATGATGAGAGGCAAACAAAGCAAAACCAAAGAAACTACCAGAAGAAAAGGTTTGGAAACAGAAAGGCTCCAAAATGTTTTAGGCGCGTCATTCATATTTTCATAAATTAACACCGCTTCGTAAATTCCGTTGCGCAGAATTATTACGGCAAAACGTGCGCGGGTGTGACCGTGGTGCCGAGGGAGCAAGTCGGTGAGTCGCCAACTTTGCTGATGCGATAAATACCGCCTTGTGGACAACCGGGAATCTTGCCTGCGCTGTTGAGTTTGATGTAAGGCGTCAGATCACTGGGAAAATTGATGGGTGAGCCGTTGGTCAATTGGTGCTCCAAAGTGAATTGGTTGGCCGCAGCATCAATTTGACGAAGGTTGTTGATGCAGGCAAGGGCGGGGTTAACGCGACTGGAGCGATGCACTGACCAATTTAGCAAGCCGGCCAAAATAAGGAGGACACCGACGCAAACCAAGAAGACGATGAAGCCGGGGCTGCCTATTTGCGGCGCTCTTTGTTGTTCGTTCATTGCAAGGCGTGCGCGGGCGTGAGCGTGCTCAAAGTGCAAGTCGGATTGTCCCCGACTTTCTTGATGGAATAATTGCCGCCTTGCGGACATGCGGGGATCTTGCCCGCGCTGTTGAGTTTGATGTAAGGCGTCAGGTCGTTCGGGAAATTAATTTTGTCGCCATTGGTTAATTGATGCTCCAAAGCGAACTGGTTCGCAGCGGCATCAATCTGGCGAAGATTATTGATGCAAGCGTTGGCTCGGCTGGTATGCGATCCACCGCCTCGATTTGGTATCGCGATTGCAACGATCACGCCGATAATAACAATTAACAGCAGCAATTCCAGAAGCGTGAAGGCTGGACGGGAATAATTTTTTTGTTCACTCATACAATTGAATGAACACCGCGTCTCAAATTCTGTTTCGGAATTTTACTTTCTCCGTCCGCCGGGCGCGAAGTGATAGCCGCCGTGGACGCGGCCGCCGCGCACTTTGCCGGGAAAGCCCGCCGCTGCGCCGGGTTTGGCTTCTTCAAACAGCGCCGTGTAGCGGTAGTCGAAATTTTCCAGCTTCACGCGCGGGATTTTCTGGCTGATGAAGCGTTCGATGGCGAATACGTGCGGCGCATCCTCGGCCACCATGATGGTGAAGGCGTCGCCGGTGTTCTCCGCGCGGCCCGTGCGCCCGATGCGGTGGATGTAATCCTCCGGATGCTGCGGCACGTCGTAGTTGATGACGTGGCTCACGTCCGCGATGTCCAAGCCGCGCGCCGCGATGTCCGTGGCGACGAGCACCTCGTATTTGCCGTCGCGGAAGCCTTGCAGGGCCTGTTCGCGTTCCTTCTGCGTGCGGTTAGAATGTAGCACGGCCACGGCGTGGTTCGCGCGCTTGAGCAGGCTGGCGGCGCGGTCGGCGCCGTGCTTGGTGCGGCAGAAAATGATCACGGAATCGTAGTTCACGCGGTTCAGCAGTTCGAGCAGCAGGTCGGTCTTCTGCGTGTCGGAAACGGGATAGATGACGTGCTTCACCGTCTCGGCGGGCGTGCGGCGCGCGCCGATTTCAATCGTCTCCGGCTCGTGCATCGCCCATTGGATGAGCGTTTCGATCTGCGGCGGCACGGTGGCGGAAAATAGCGCGGTGTGGCGTTTGCGCGGGCATTTTTCCACCAGGCGGCGCACGTCGGGAAGAAATCCCATGTCGAGCATCCGGTCGGCTTCGTCGAGCACGAGAAATTCCACCTTGTCCAATTTAACCGTGCCTTGTTCGAGATGATCGAGCAGGCGTCCGGGCGTGGCGACCACGATGTCCGCGCCGGCTTTCAATTCGTCATTCTGTTTGCCGTAGCCCACGCCGCCGAACACGACGGTGATTTTCAAATCGAGATAGCGCGCATAGTCGCGGAAGGCGGTCTCGACCTGCGCCGCGAGTTCGCGCGTTGGTTCGAGGATGAGCACGCGCGGGCCGACGGGATTATGCCCGCCGAGCTTGGACAGGATGGGCAGCGCGAACGCCGCCGTCTTGCCGGTGCCGGTTTGGGCGCTGCCGATGACATCCTTGCCGGAAATCACGAGCGGAATCGCGCGGAGCTGGATGGGCGTGGGTTCGGTGTAGCCCATCGCCTTGACGCCTTCGAGAACTTTTTCGGAAAGGCCTAATTTGCTGAAAGCCATGAGAAAGCTTACCGGTTTCGCGGATGAAGGAAAGCCGCGATTTTACAGCAGCCCGCCGCGCCCAATAAAAAACCGGCGCATTGCTGGGCAATGCGCCGGGTGAAAATTATCAAACGAATCACGCCGCCGGGGCTGCTTCACCGGCCACCGGTGCTTCCGGCGCGGGCGCGGCCTCGGCCGGTGCGGCCACTTCCGCTATCGGCGCGACCGTCTCGGTGCTCGTGGCGATTTCGGCGGGCGTCACCATTTCCGTGGACGAAACCGCGTCGGCTTCCGCCGGTTTTTCCGCGGCGGTTTTTTTCTCCTGCTTCACCGGCTTGGGCGCGGGCTTCTTGGCCGTTTCCATGCGGCCATCGGCGAATTCCAAAACCGCGCCCTGATGGATCAGCCAGTGCAGATCCACCAGCACGGCGGTCTGTTCCGGCGTCGTTTCGGGCGCTTTCGGCTCCGCCGGTTTCGCCGGCGCAGTCGCGGTTTCACCTTCGGCCACCGGCGCGGCGGGCGCGGGCGTTTCCACGATGGGAATCACCGTCACCTTGGGCGTCGGCGCGAGGGCTTCAACCAGTTTCTTCCGCGTGCATTTCGCATTCGCGTTGATGAATTCCACGATGCGCCGGATGCCGTCGGACACCGGGTTGCTCTCGATGTCGAGGAATGTCGGCCGCGCGACGCTGACGTGCGTGACGGTCTTGTTGACCTTGAAAAACGACAGGCCGTGCTGCGCAAACTGCTGGCTCAACTTCGTCGCGATGGGCAGCGGGAAATGCCGCTGATGCTCCCATTCCTGGCGGATGAGCCGCTGCAGCCCGCCGCACCGCAGCGTGCGGCTTGGCGCGCCGGCAATGGTGACGCTCTCCACCGCCTTGACGATGGAATCCTTGTGCGTGGCGCGGAAATGTTTTTCCACCTCTTCCAGCGTCGCCTGCTTGAGCGGTTCCGGCACGTTGAGGCAGTTATATTCCGTCTTGAAGCTTTGTTCCTCGATCCATTTCTTCACGACGGCCTCGTCCTTCACGATTTTCACGCGGGACTTGAACATGTCAAACGGCATCCGCGAAAACTTCTCCGTGTGCAGCTTGCGCAACTGGTTCTGGTAATCGTGATGGTTCGGCGGGCCGAGGATGACGCCGCTCAAGCCGCATTGCGCGACAAACGTATAGACGCCCTTCGGCGGCTCCGTCGCCGTGCGTTCGGCCTGGTAAAACGTGGCGAAATGATTTTTGAGGATGTGCGCGACAGCTTCGTCCTCGCTCGTCCACGGCGTCTCGTCGAGCGCGCAGACAAAAAGTTTTTCCGTGGTGCCGTCGGCCTTTTTCTTCGCCGCGAGCTGGACGGAATAACGCTCGGCCTTCTGCAAAATCAGCAGCGCGATCTGGAACAGCGGATACGCGCGGCCCGTCATCTTGATCTGGCGCGCGAGCTGTTCGACGCCGCGTTCTTCCGGGATGAAGGCGACACTGAATTCCGGCAGCGGCGCGGGCGGCGCAGGACGTTCCTCGCGGCGATCATCACGCCGGTCACCGCCACGGAAACCGCCGCTTTTGCGATCGCCAAATTTGGCACCACCGCGCGGTGGGCCGCCCCGGCGTTCACCACCACCACCACCGCCAAAGCCACCGCCGCCGGCATCGCGGCGCGGGGCGCGGCGTTCGCCGGGTTTGCCGGAAAAATGGCGTTCGGGCTTGACGCCCTCGTTGCCGGTGAATTTTGCGAATTTATTGGCCTCCGATTTGCCCTGCGCCCAGGCAGGCTGGAACAGGTTTTCAAGGTCGAGGCCCGTGTCGGTGATGTTGCTCATGGTAAAAAAAGCCCCGTCTTATGCGGGGTTGAATTGAAATATTAGCACGGATTGACGGGCTGGAAAGCCCAAAAGTAAAGGCGCGTCCCGAAACTGGGACGCGCCTTGGGAACGAAATATGAACTATTTCTTGGTTTCGGCGGCCGTCGCGGCGGCGGCGCGTTTTTCCATGATGGCGGCGATGATTTTCTGCGCCAGCTCCGGTTTTTCCTCCAGCGCCTTTTTTGCCGCCTCGCGGCCCTGGCCGATGAGTGCGCCGTCGAACTGCAGCCACGCGCCCTTTTTGTCCACCGCGCCGCAGTCAATGCCCACGTCGAGGATGCTGCCTTCCTTGTCAATGCCGTGGTTGTAGATGATGTCGAACTCGGCTTCCGCAAACGGCGGCGCGACCTTGTTTTTAACAATTTTTACGCGCGTGTGGTTGCCATAGATATTGCCGGCGGCGTCCTTGAGCTGGTCGCGGCGGCGGATGTCAATGCGCACGCTGGCGTAGAATTTCAGCGCCTTGCCGCCCGGCGTGGTTTCCGGGCTGCCGAACATCACGCCGACTTTTTCGCGGAGCTGGTTCGTGAAAATGCACGTCGTCTTGGACTTGCTCAAAATCGCCGTGAGCTTGCGCAAGGCCTGCGACATCAGCCGCGCCTGCATGCCCATCGTGGCCATGCCCATTTCGCCGTCGAGTTCCGCTTTCGGCACCAGCGCGGCGACGGAATCAATCACGATGACGTCGAGCGCATTCGAGCGCGCGAGCGTTTCGCAAATCGTCAGCGCTTCTTCGCCGGAATCCGGCTGGGACACGAGCAGGTCGTCCAGATTCACGCCGAGTTTTTTTGCGTAGCCGGGATCGAGCGCGTGTTCGGCGTCAATGAATGCTGCGAGGCCGCCGGCCTTTTGCGCGTTGGCGATGACGTGCAACATGAGCGTGGTTTTGCCGGAGGATTCCGGGCCGTAGATTTCCACCACGCGTCCGCGCGGCAAACCGCCCACGCCGAGCGCGAGGTCAATCGCCAGTCCGCCGGTCGGGATGACCTCGATTTTTTTCAGCGCGTGCGCGTCGCCGAGGCGCATGATGGCGCCGTCGCCGTAGGCCTTGGTGATGGATGAAATCGCGGCGTCCAGCTCGCGGGCGCGGGTGGCGCTGACCTTGGCGGCTTCGGTGGTGGCGACGGATTTTTCGGTGGATTTTTCAGGAGATTTGGCGGCCATATGTTTGGTAATTCGGTTTTTTAATCGTGGGTGCGACGGTAGTGAAAATGACCGGGGTTGGCAAAGGAAAATCCGCTGCGCGGGCGCTAAAACCATTTCTTCCGCTTGAAATACCAGTAGGTCGCGCCGGTCGAGAGAATCATGAACAGGGCGGCGACGGGATAGGCGTGCCGGGTGTCCAGTTCCGGCATATCCTTGAAGTTCATCCCATACCAGGTGCCGATCATCATCAGTGGCGTGGTGATGACCGTGATGAGCGTGAGCAGTTTCACGACCTCGCCGGTCTGGTTGGACGACATATTCAGGTAAACCTGCAAAATGCCCGTGAGCGAATCCGCGTAGCCGTGCGCCACCTCGCCGATGTGGAAGAGCGAATCGTAGATGTCGCGGAAATAGGGCACGAGATGCGGGCGCACCAGCTTGAATTCGCCGGCGGCGAACCGCCCCAGCACTTCGCGCTGTGGCCCGATGATCTGGCGCAGGTGCAGCACCTCTTTCTTCACCTGTAAAATCTTGTTCAGCGTCTCCTTGCTTGGCTTCTGGAAGGCGAGCTGTTCGAGTTCGGCGATCTCCAGCGAGAGTTCGTCCAGCGCCGGCTTGTAGTTGTCCACGAGATTATCGAGGAGCGAATGCGCCACGCGGTCGGGCGCGCGGGCGATGTTCATCGTGCCGTTCAACGCGCGTTCCTCCACCGTGGAGACGCTGCGCATCGGCTGGTCGTGATAGGTGACAAGAAAATTTTTGCCGAGGAAAAAATTCAGCTCGTTCGTGCCGAAACAGCCGTCCTTGCGGCTGTAATCCACCGCGTGAATCACCATGAACAAATATGGTGTGAACAAATCCTCGTCCTTCGGCGAATATTCCTCGACCTTCGGCGACGGGCTGGCTTTCACGCAGTCCTCGATGGACAGCGGGTGAAAATGGAAAATCTGCTCCAGCACCTCCTTGTTCTCGAAGTCCGTGGGCTTTTCCAGATCCACCCAGAGAAAAAGATTTGTGTCCGCCAGCAGCGTCGGCATCAGGAACGGCTCGATGTCCTTCGTGTGCAGCTTGCCCTGCGTGGTGAAGGCGAAGGAGCGGATCATGCGCCAGCCTCCCGGCGCAATACCGCCGTGTCGTCGGCCATGAACAATCCTTTGATGCGTCCGTCCATTTGAGAAATCGCGCCAACTCTAAAGCCGTTCCCCGCGCCTTGTCGAACCAAAATCCTCACCACGGGCGGGCGCCCTTGAGTTTCTTTTTATCAATCGCGGTCTTTTCCCGCGCCTTGCCGGCGCGCACTTCCATGCGGAACGGCGGCTCGATTTCCGGCGGCAACGGCGTGGCGGGCGGCGCGGGCGCTTCCGGCGCCGGCCCGGCGTCCACAATCTTGGCGATGACGTCGAGCAGTTCACTCCGGCCATGGCCGGCTTCAGAAGAACATTGAAATGTTTCCGGCAACTGCTCGAACCATCCCGCGATGCGTTCCTTGAACGCGGCGATGTTCGCCGCCACCGTTTCCGGCGTGCCGCGATCCGTTTTCGTGAAGACGATCACGAACGGCAGCGCGTAGCCGGCCAGCCATTGCACCAGTTCCAAATCCAGCGGCTGCGGTTCCAGGCTCGAATCAATCAGCAGAAACGTGCAGCAGAGATTCGGTCGGTGCCGGATGTAGTTTGCCGCCGCGCGGTTGAACTGCGAGACGTGCTTGCGCGAACCTTCCGCGTAGCCGTAGCCCGGCAAATCCACCAGCCGCCACGTCTTGTTGATCGTGAAAAAATTGATGAGCTTCGTGAACCCCGGCGTGGGCGAGACGCGCGCCAGCCGTTCCTTGCCCGCGAGCAGGTTCAGCAGCGACGACTTGCCGACGTTCGAGCGGCCGATGAAGGCGAACTCCGGCAGCGACTCGTCCGGGCAGCCCGCCAGATCCGGCGCGCTGCGGTCAAAGATGGCGGATGCAATATGCACGATGAAAAACCGATGGCGATGATGGCAGAAAATTCCGGCCACCGATACTTCCAAATTTTCAAACTCCGGCGTTGCGCGGGCAAGGATTGATTTTGGCAATGCACCGATTGGAAATATCAATTAACACTCTGCCGCCGTCTTGGGGTATAACGATGATATGAAAGCTAAATCCATAGCTCCGGACATTTGCGTTGAAACCTCCGCGCCCCGCATTCTCGCCCTCGGCCTGCTGGCGGTGCTGTTGCTGCTGGCGCTGACCGGCTGTAAAAACGCGGCCACGAACACGGCGGAGATTCATCCCGTCGGAATTTACACCTTGGTCAGCATTGACGGCAAAACCGTGCCTTGCAACCTGACCCATGAAGGCGCAGCCATGGTCGTCAAGTCGGGCAGCCTCACCTTCAATGCCGACGGCACCTGCCGCAGCTTGAGCATCTTTTCCATCCCTCCGCATCCGGACATCCGCCGCGAGGTGAACGCCACCTTCACGCAAAATGGCGCGGAATTCACGATGCGCTGGCAGGGTGCCGGCATCACCAAGGGCCAGATCAATGGCGACACCTTCACGATGAACAACGAGGGGATGATTTTCTGCTACCGGAAATAACCGGTGGCGGCGCGGTTCACCGGTTGGCCTCGGAATCCCGATCAAATATCTCCACCTGCTGTAACGCCTCGTCGTGGCCCAGAAGCAGGGCGGCGGCGATTAGTTTCGGCTCAATGGTGAAGGAACCCACCGGCAACGGCCGGAATGGCCGGAACACTCGGATGCGGATTCCCGCCGGCGGCTGTTTCATCAGGTCGAGGGCGGCGTTGTAATGCAGATTTTGTCGCGCTGTCCAAACCCGCGCCACCATCGGAAATTCCGGGTAGGCCACTTTTCCCATCCAGCGCGGGACCGGCTTGAGTCGGAAATCCGGATTATGTGTCATCACCACCGTGATGTCTGTCGCGCCGTCCGCAATCGCCCGGCGGACGGGGATGGGGTCGGCCACGCCGCCGTCGGCGTAAGGCTTGCCGTCCACAAAATCAAATCCGCGCGTCGCCAGCGCCATGGACGAGGTCGCGCGCAGCGCCGCAAAGACCCGGTCGTCGCAGGCGTGGAAATAGACCGGCTCGCCCGTGAGACAATCCGTCAGCACGATGTAAAATTTAGTATCCGCCTTTTGCAGCGCCTCGACGGACAGCGGCGCGCGGGTGCGGATGACGTGATCCACCAGGTAAGCGAGGTCGATGATGGGTTTGCGGCGGAGCAGGTTGCTTTTGCGGACCACGTTGCAGGCCAGCTCGCGCCAGATGGTCAGCCCGGTGTCCCACATGTCGGCGACAAAATAAGCCGCCGAACACGCGCCGGAAGAAGCGGCATAAACCAAGTCATATTGCCGCCGTCCGCGTTCGTGAAGATAGGCCAGCACCCCGGCCGCCCAGGCCCCGCGCATCGCTCCGCCTTCCACAATCAAGGCGGTTTTGCGGCGGTCATCTGACCCGGCATTTCCGACCAATGGCGACATTCAAATCCTTTCACCGGCGAGTCCGGTTGAGCCTGCGAATCCCTGGCGGGATTTCCTTGGCCTCACCATAGCACACATCCGGTTTGGCCGCCGTCAATGTTTCGCCATGACGTTTTATGCCAGTTATGCTAGGATTATGGAGTGTTGGAGGCCTCAGCATTGAATCTATGAAAGCCAGGATCAATAAATACTCCGCCATCGCCGCGACCATGCTCGCGACCTTGAAATCCCACGCGAACACCCCGGCCCCCGCCAAATCACCGCCGGCCACCACCCGCGCCGCGGCGGCCACCCCGGCCCGCAAGCCGTCCGCCGACCATCCCGGCGTGCTGGACGAGCGCCGGCTGTTTGCCCTCAGCATGATTGAGACCGGCGGCGACGATCAGGAGATTGGCCGCGCCGGCGAAGTCAGCCGCTATCAGATCATGCCCTCCGTGTGGCGGCATTACAGCGAATCGCAGCGGTATCACGACCCGGAAACCTCCTCGGAAGTGGCCCAGCAACATTGGACCGCGCTCTACAATGGCTTCAAGCAGCAGGCCGGCTGCGAGCCGAGCGACTTCGATATGTATGTGCTGTGGAACACCCACTACGGCTACTACGCTAAACGCGGGTTCAAGCCCGAACGCCTGAATGCCGTCGTCCGCGAACGCGCCCAGCGTTTCGTGAACCTCATCCAGCGGGGCGCGGCCTGATTCAGCCAAAATAAAAACGGGAGGCGAGCGCCTTGCGGCCACTTTGCTTCCCGTTGAAATCGCGGAGCGCGATCAGTGCTTCACTTCCACGACCTTGCCCATGGGCTGGCCGATCTCCTTGAGCAACTTCACAAACCACTTGGATTTGATGTCGAACGGCTTGCCGCCCTTGATGCGTTCAAATTCAATTGCGCGGAGCTGGTTGCCGCGTTCCTCGTCCTCGCCCACTACGCCGCCCTTGCCGGCGAAGGCGCAGGCCACGGCCTTCACGGCGCAGCGCTGGATGAGCTTGCGGTCGGCGGCGTTCGCGGCGGCGGCGCGGCTGTAATAACCGCTCTTCTGCACGAGCGTCTTTTCCGCGCCGATCATCTCGGCAAACTGTTTGGCGAACCACGCGCCGACGTTGACCTTGTCCAGCCGCACATGGCCGAACGCATCGCGCGGCACTTCTTCGCCCTTCGCTTCGATCTGCTTGACGATGTCCGACACGCACGCGCCTTCGGAGACGAACAGGTTCACGCAATCATGCTTGTCCATGATCTTGTGCAGGCGGGCGGCCTCGGCCTTGATGTCGAGCGCCATTTCGGGAATGAAAATGCCATGGACGCCGCGGCGTTCGCTGCTCAGGCCGAGTTCCGGCACAAAGCTCATCTCCGCCGTCAGCTTGCGATATTCCTCCGCCGTGGCGGCGGTGAGCCAGCCGCAGTTGCGCCCCATCACTTCATGGATGATGAGCATGCGCGGATTCGCGTTGTGCTCGGAAACGACGTTGGCGAAATAATGCGCGCCTTCCTCGGCCGCCGTCCACGCGCCCAGACTCTGGCGGATCGGGATCACGTCGTTGTCAATCGTCTTGGGCATGCCGACGACCGTGAGATTGTAATTGTTGTTCTTGAGAAATTTCGCGAGATCCGCTGCGGCGGTGTTCGTATCATCGCCGCCGATGGTGTGCAAGATATCCACGCCGTCCTTGATCAACTGGTCGGCCGCGACCTTCTGCGGGTCCTGGCCTTCCTTCACCAGCCCGCGCTTCACGCAATCCTTGATGTTGGTGAGTTTCACGCGGCTGTTGCCGATGGGGCTGCCGCCGTGCTCCACGAGCGCCTTCCAATTCTTGCGCGCCTGGGCGGTCACCTTGAGGCTCTTGCCCTGGAGCAGGCCCATGTAACCGTTCACGTAGCAGATGATCTCCA
>CAYUGC010000049.1:0-19709 GCA_964444085.1 uncultured Bifidobacteriaceae bacterium
GAGCAGGTTGACGAGGATGTTCGTGCCGAAGCCGAAGAAGGCGTTCCAGTCGCCCGGCACCCAGATTTTTGGTTTGGTGTTCATAGTTTGACTCCGTTGGTTTTTAGGTTGGTTTTAGGGTTGGCAAAAAAGTGAAATTTCATTTAAGCGCGGACAAAATATGTTTTGAGTGCGACACCCAGCCAAAGATGCCGCCCTGTTCCTTGATCATTTTCAATCCCGCTTCATGCATGTCGGGAAAATAAGAGCCGACGCAATCTTCCGGCACGAGACAGTCGTAGCCGCGGTCATTCGCCTCGCGCACGGTGGTGTTCACGCAGACTTCCGTGGTGACGCCGGTGACGATGAGCTGCTTGATGCCGCGATTCTGCATGATGGCGTGCAGGTCGGTCGCGTAAAACGCGCCTTTGCCCGGCTTGTCAATCACCGCTTCGCCAAACGCCGGATAAAGTTCGGGGATGATGTCGTGGCCCGCCTCGCCGCGAACCAGGATGCGCCCCATCGGGCCGGGATCGCCGATGGTGGTCGGGCTGCGTCCGCGATTTTTTTTGGCCGGCGGCAGGCAGCCGAGATCGGGCCGATGCCCTTCGCGCGTGTGCAACACCTGCAGTTTTTTTTTACGCCAGGCGGCGAGCAGAATTTTGTTCGGTTCAATGGTGCGGCGCAGTTGGGAGATGTCGTTGCCGAGCATTTCCCCAAAGCCGCCGGCTTCCAGAAAATCACGCTGCATGTCAATGATGAGCAGCGCGCACGTTGCGGGCGTGAACTCGAACGCGTAAGGCTCGGCTTCCACTGAGATGACGTCGCTCGCTTTCATGGAAATTCTGGCGGCAGCGGGGTTCCGGCACGTGTCGGAGGAACGAGCGCGCGCCGGCCCACTGCCGCCATAGCCTGCAAGTTGATTTGGGATTGGCTGAAAAAACGTTTCATACGAGGGCTTTGATGAATGCCGCCGAACCGGCCACGGCACCAAACACGCCGCCTTGCATTTGGATCATCTTCAGGGCGGCGAGATGATTGCCGTGATCCGTCGCGCCGGTGCCGTCAGAGAGCAGCAGACATTCGTAGCCGCGGTCGTTCGCCTCGCGCATCGTGGTGTGGACGCACACGTCAGTTGTGATCCCGGCGAGCGCGATGTTTTGAACGCCTTTCCGACGCAGCACCATGTCCAGGTCGGTGCCGTAAAAAGAGCCTTTGCCCGGCTTGTCTATAATCGTTTCGCCTGGCAAGGGCTGCAGTTCGGGAATGATGTTCCAGCCGGCCTCGCCCCGAATCAAAATCTTTCCACACGGCCCGGCGTCGCCGATGCCCGCACCGATGCGCTGGCTGCGCCACCGTTTGTTTTCCGGCAGGTCGGCGAGGTCGGGCCGATGGCCTTCGCGTGTGTGCATGATGTGAAAGCCCTTGGTGCGCGCGGCGTGCAGGACATTTTGGATCGGCCCGATCGGCGCCCGCGTAAGCGAAAGATCGTAGCCCATCTTGTCCACATAGCCGCCCGGCCCGCAAAAATCCGTCTGCATGTCTATCACCAAGACGACCGTGTTTTCAGGGCGCAAATCACCGTTGTAAGGCCACGGATACGGATCAGCTTCTACGTATTTATTCATTTTGCGGTTGGTTGTTTTCCGCCCGCCGCGCATCGTGGCGGATGCGCCCGGGCGGACGGGGCTGAAAACCATGACCTTCCCGGCCAGGCGGCTTGGGCTGGAATTCTGGTATTGTGCCGGCAACGCTCATGACTCTGGTCAAAAAAATGACGTGAGGCCGCAATACACGGCGGTCGAACCGGAACTGTGCTGCGTGGCCTTGAGGTTGTCAGACTCAAAGCCCATGTATTTGAAGCCGGCGTGGAAGCTCCAGTGACCATAGCCGGTCGGCATGAACTTCAGCGGGATTGTGGCTTTGATACCGACTTCGTAGAGGCCGACCGAGGAACTGTCGGGAACGGTTCCGTAGAAATTGGAATCTGGCAGCAACACGCGGCAGGGCGTCTCGAACTTCAGGCCGATTTTATCGAACGTATAGGACGGCGTCACCCCGAGATCGAAGTAGAAGCTGGATTTGGGGGTGCCGGTATTATTGCTGGCCACGGCCTTGCCGTCCAGTTCATCCCAAAACTCAACGTAGGGATGCAGCGCGAACGCCTTGAGCCAAGGGCTGTCGTCCAGGCTCAGCTTTGTGTCCAAGTGTTGGGAAAACGGAATGTTGAAAATCTGCATGTTGAAGTCCGTGTAGGTCACGTCCAGCGTGGCGTGTTTCATCAGCCCGAAAGACAGGCCGGCGATCGGATCAATCTCATACCAGCTCGTGCCTTTCGCCCCGCCCGATTCGCTGCTGGGCAGCATGCCGGTTCCGAAGCAGTTCCAGACGCCGCCTACCACCGTGGCGCTGTTGAAATAAGCATTGTCCCCCTTGTAGATTTGAAAAAATCCCAGTACCAGTTGCTGGAACACCAGCCCCTTGTTCTGCACGATCATGCCGCGCGGCGTCAGGTAATGGTCGGAAAATTCAAAATTCACCAGCGCGTCCGCCTTCGAGGACGCATCGTCAGCGCGGACGCTGGTGGCCGTCAACGGCAGGGCCGCCACGGCCGCCAGCGAGCCGAGCAAATATTTTGAAGCGGATTTGGAGAACACGGTTCCAGTTTGCGGGCAGAGCATGACGTTTGTTTTTTTGGTCTTCATGAATGGGTTCCTTTTGGTTTGGTGTCAGACTTTAGTTTCCGACCCCGCCACTTTAGCCAGTCGTGTGCCAACCCATTTGATCCGCAATTTCACCTGTGTTTTCAATGGTTTCAAAAACCGGTCTGCCGGCGCGCGCGCTGGCCGGCGTTCCAATTGTCGCCGGTGAAACACTTGAAACACCTCAATCCGCCGCCGTCTCCTCCTGCGCCAGCCGGCGGTAGATGCGCGTCCGGTGCACGCCCAGCAGCCGCGCCGCCTCGGCGTTGTTGCCGCCTGTCTCGTCCAGCGCCCGCTGGATCAACACGTCCTCCGCCTCCGCCAGATTCAACGGCAGCGCCGCCGCAAAATCCTTTTTGCCTGCGGCATTGGCCGGCCGCGCCATGTTGCCCGCGCCGCGCAGCAGGTGCAGATGTTCCGGCAAAATCGTTTTGCCGCCGCTGGCGATCAACGCGCGTTCGATGATGTTTTTCAACTCGCGGACGTTGCCCGGAAAATCATGCGCCTGCAGCGCCGCTGCTGCCGAACTCGACAAACCCGGCGGCGGCTGCCCCATTTCGGCGGCGAAAACTTTCAGAAAATTCGCGGTCAGCACCGGCACGTCGTCCAGCCGCTCCCGCAGTGGCGGAGTCGCCAGCGTGTAGCGCGCCAGCCGGAAAAATAAATCCTGCCGGAACGTTCCCGCCGCGATGCGCGCCGCCAGATCTGCGTTCGTCGCCGCGATCACCCGCACGTCCACCTTGCGCGCTTCCGCCGCGCCCACGGGCATCACCATCCCGTCTTCCAGCACGCGCAGCAGTTTCACCTGCAACGACGCGGGCATGTCGCCGATCTCATCCAGAAAAAGCGTGCCGCCGTCCGCTAGTTCAAAACAGCCTTTGCGATCCGCCGTCGCACCGGTGAACGAACCTTTCACGTGGCCGAACAGAATGGATTCCGCAAGTTCCGACGGGATCGCGACGCAGTTCATCGGCACGAATGGCGCTTTCGCGCGCGTGCTGCCAAAATGAATTGCCCGTGCGACGAGTTCCTTGCCCGTGCCGCTCTCGCCGGTGATGAGCACGCTTGTGTTCGCGAACTGATGCAGCCGCCGGATTTCCGCGACGATTTTTTTCAACATCCCGCTGTTGCCGATCAGCCCGGCGAGATTGCCGCGCGCGGCCTCCACATCGGAAAATGCCGCCAGCTTGTCGTCTGCCTGTTGCAGCGCCGTTTCCACTTTTTGCCGGCGCCCAATCTCCGCCGTGAGTTCGGCAGTGCGCATCTCCAGCGCGTGGTTTTTTTCCAGCAGTTCGCGCGTGAGCCGGTTCAGCCGCAGATGCGTCTGCACCCGGCTCAACACTTCCTCGGTCTGAAATGGTTTCACGACGTAATCCACGCCGCCCGCGCGAAAACCCTCGACGACGCTTTCCAGTTCCGCGCGCGCCGTAATGAAAATCACCGGGATTTCGCGCGTCGTTTCATTTTGCTTGAGCCGGCGGCACGTTTCCAATCCGTCCAGCTCCGGCATCATGATGTCGAGCAGGATCAAGTCTGGCTTCGCCTTCGTCGCGATTTGCAGGGCAATCGTCCCGCTCGGCGCGGCAAAAACTTCGTAGCCCTGCGGTTCCAGCGCCGAGGTCAGCACCGACAAGTTGGCGGGCACATCGTCCACCAAAAGAATTTTTTCCATGGGTGCGGCGGGCGTCATTTTCAAAAAAAGTGGGGGAGGTGCTTGTTCATGACTTCGTCTTTTGCCCGGCGGTTTCCGGCACGGTAATTTTCGCCAGTAGATGCTGGATGCCGTCCATGTCGTAGCTGCGCATCAGCCCCCGGATTTCTTCAGCGAGGCGTAGCGCGTCCGGGCCGCGCTGCCGGAGTTCCTGCAAACCGGCCTTGAGCGCGGTGGTGCTGTGCAGTTCCGCCGCGACCATCAGCCGCGCGCACAATTCTTCCGGCAGCGCGACGCGTTCCAGCGGCGTGTCAAAAATGACGGCGGCGGACGCCGGGGCCGCACGCTCAAATTGGATGCCAAGCTGCCGTTCCACACAGTCGTAAAGCTGTTCGCATTCGAACGGCTTGGCGATGAAGTCTGTGCAGCCCGCCGCCATCGCCTCGTCGCGATGCAACGCCAGCACCGACGCCGTGTGCGCGACCAGTTTCGGCGCGGACCCGCCAAATTCAGATTTAATTTTTCGCGCCGTCGCCGCGCCGCTCAAGCCGGGCAGCAGCAGATCGAGAAAAATAATCTGCGGCTTCTGTTCGCGCAGAATTTCCAGCGCGCCTTCGCCATCGGCCGCCAACAAGACTTCGCAGCCGACCGCCGACAACATTCCGCCGAGCACCTGGCGGTTCTGGCGGTTGTCGTCCACCACCAGCGCGCGCACGGCAAAACCGGCGGCGAGCCGCACGACGCGCGGCGCGATTTCTTCCGCCGCCGCGAGCGTTTCGGCCAGCGGAATGGTGAAGAAAAAGAGCGAGCCGATGCCACGTTCGGATTTCAATTCCAATTTCCCGCCAAGCAACTCCACCTGCCGTTGCGCGATGGCGAGGCCGAGGCCGGTGCCGCCCTGATGCCGCGCGCCGCTGCCCTGGTGAAACGGCTGGAAAATGTCCGCCTGCTCATCCGGCGGAATGCCCAGGCCGGTGTCAAAAACTTCGAACTGCCACGCGCCAGCCGGCTGCTGCCGCAGTCGCAGCGAGACTTCGCCCGCGCCGGTGAATTTCACCGCGTTGCCGACGAGGTTGATGAGCACCTGCCGCAACTTGCCCTCGTCGCCGCGCACGCGATGATGCTGGCCACCGGCGATTTCAAGGTTGAAAGTGATTTTTTTCTGCGCGCACAACGGGCGGAACGTCGCGGCCAGGCCATTGGCCAGCACGGCAAGGTCGAAGTCAATCGGATTCAATTCCATCCGGCCCGCCTCGATTTTTGCGAGGTCGAGAATTTCGTTGATGAGTCCCAGCAGATGTTCGCCGCTGGCACTAATGCCGGCCACCGAATCGCGCTGCTCCGGCGGCAGGCCGGCGTCGTGTTGCATGATCTGCGCGTAACCCAGGATGGCGTTGAGGGGCGTGCGGATTTCGTGGCTCATGCTGGCGAGAAAATCCGACTTGGCCTGGTTCGCCGCCGCGATTTGCACCGTCCGCCGCCAGCCGCCGAACAGATAGGCCGCGATCAAAAAAGTGAACGCCAGCGCGGCTGCCAGCACGAGCCAGGATTGCAGGTGCGATTGCGCAGCGATAAATTCGCGCGTCGGCGAAAATTCCATCACCCAGCGCCGGCCGCCCAATTCGAGCCGGACTTTTCCGCCGGCCACGACGGATTTTTTGTTTCCGTAAATCAGTTCGCCGTCCGGGGAATTGTCAAACAGCCAGGCTTCGATCCCCTGCTTGTGCAGATCGTCAAACTCGGCCCGCACCAGGTCGTTTATGCGAAAAACCGCCACGGCAAATCCCGCCAGCGCCTTCTGGCGCGCTTCCCGCGTGGCCGGCGTTTCGCCGGCATAAACCGGCAGCAGCACGAGCAGCCCGGCCTGGTTGTCCGGGTCTTGGGTCAGACGAACTGGCGCGGTGGCCACGGGTTTCGCCGTGTCGCGGGCCTGCTCGAGCGAGAACAGCCGTTCCGCATCGGAGCCGAGGTCGAAGCCCAGCGCTACCGCGTTGCGGGCCGGCGGCTCGATGAAATAAACGGGAACATATTCGGCGCGTTGACCGGCGGCCCGGAAATATCCGGCGGGATTTTTTTCACGAAATTGAAAACCGGCGAGGCCGTCCGCCACGGCCGCCGCCTCAAACTCCGCCCGGCGGGCCGCCGGCACGACGGGATTCCACGAAAGCGCCTGAAGTTCCGGCTGGCGCGCGAGGGCTTGCTGGACGAACTCATGAAACTGTCGCCGGTTGATCTCGCCGTGGATCGCGTGCAGCGACGCGATGGAATAGAGCACTTCCATCGAACGCAGGATGGACACATGGAGCCGCTCGGCCTGTTCGCCGGCGAGATCCGCCGCGTGTTTGTTAAGCTCCTTTTCCTCCCAACTGCGAACCGTGAAAAACAGCCCGATGGACAACACAACCCCGGCGCCCAGCACGAAACTGATCCAAGCTGGCGTCAACTTTGACCGTAAAATGGATGGCATTCGCCCCAAAACAAATGCTTTAAGCAGATTGTCTGCCGAAGCCGGCTCCGTTGAAAAACCGGCGTGAAATGCCTTCGAAATCCAATGTTCACGCGCCTTTCCTGTCTGCCCGCCGGCCGGTCGCCGCGCGGGCGAAGTCTGGTTCAATTTAAGCAGGCTGGCCAAAGGCGTTCAGCTTTGGAACAGCCGGGAATAAAGCCGGTCCTGCGCGCCCTGCCACAGATCGAGCAGCGGCGAGGTTTGCGCCAGGTCATCCAGGCTCAGTGTTTCACAGCGGGCAAGGATTGCTTCCGCCTGAAATGCCGCCCTATGCTGTAAAATCTGCGCCTCCATGGGGCCGACGATGTTCAAGCGCACCGCCGCCGCCAGCACGCTGCGCAGTTGGTTGAAAAAAAACATTCTGCCGGTGGTCTTGCGCGGCACGGCGAGCTGATGCAAGCAAACACCAAAGACCGGTGCAAAGTGGGCCGGCGACCCGGGATTTTCAATTTCCGTATTGGGGATGTTTGATTTGAAAATCCGTTGCACTGCCGACAAAAACGCCCGGCCTTGTGCCCGACTGGCGCGGTTGGCAACATGGTTGGACGTAAACGCATCGCAGAGCTGATCAAATTCGCAGAACCTTCCTGGTTCATCGTAGGCCGCCATTGCAAAGGGCAATGCCGCCTGTCCCAGTTGCTGCAAACCCGCTTCGATGAAGGAGACCAGATCCGTGCGATTGCGAACCTCGCCGTGTTGCCAGGCCGCTTCCAATCCGAGCGAATGCGCAAATCCGCCGGTGGGAAATGCGGAATCAACCAACTGCCAGAGCCGCCAGTCAGCAGCACTGGGTTCGGGCAACACCGGGCAGATAGCCTGGACCTGGTCGATCCGCTCCGGCCGGCCATTGGTTTTGGCCCCGGCAGAATTGCGGCGGCGGTTACTTTTGATTTCAGGCAGTCGCAACACGGCTAAAACAATTGATAGCGCTGTGCCAGCGGGAGAATTTTTGCTGGTGTGCAGGTGAGCAATTCGCCATCGGCGCGGACTTCGTAGGTTTCAGGATCAACCGAGATCTTCGGCATCGCGTTGTTCCATTTCAAATCTTTCTTGCCGACTTTGCGGCAGCCGCTCACGGCTTCGACCCGCTTGGTCAGGCCGTAGGCTTTGCCGACGTTCTTCTGCTTGGCGAGTTTGCTGACGAACGTGATGGAAGTCATGCCCGGGGTGCGACCGAAGGCCCCAAACATCGGACGCATGCACACCGGTTGTGGTGTGGGGATGCTCGCGTTCGGGTCGCCCATCTGCGCCCACGCGATGACGCCGCCTTTGACAACCATCTCCGGTTTCGCACCGAACATGGAAGGTTTCCAAAGCACGAGATCGGCCAGCTTGCCGGTTTCAATTGAACCAATGAGGTGCGCCATGCCGTGCGCGAGGGCGGGGTTGATCGTGTATTTCGAGAGGTAACGCTTGATGCGGACGTTGTCGTTGTCGCCTTTTTCTTCCGCGAGGCGACCGCGCTGCTGCTTCATCTTGTCGGCCGTCTGCCAGGACCGCGTGATGACTTCGCCGATGCGGCCCATCGCCTGCGAATCCGAACTCATCATGCTGATCGCGCCCATATCGTGCAGAATATCCTCCGCCGCGATGGTTTCGCCTCGGATGCGGCTCTCGGCGAACGCCACATCCTCCGGTAGATTCGGATCGAGATGATGGCAGACCATCAGCATGTCGAGATGCTCGTCAATCGTGTTGACGGTGTATGGCTTCGTCGGATTGGTGGAACTGGGCAGAACGTTGGGTTCGCCGCAAATGCGGATGATGTCCGGCGCATGGCCGCCGCCCGCGCCTTCGCTGTGATAGGTGTGAATGGTCCGGCCCTTGAACGCGGCAATCGTGCCCTCGACAAACGTGGACTCATTCAACGTGTCGGTGTGGATCGTCACCTGCACGTCATGTTTGTCCGCCATG
Organism: uncultured Bifidobacteriaceae bacterium; assembly: GCA_964444085.1. GTDB lineage: Bacteria > Verrucomicrobiota > Verrucomicrobiia > Limisphaerales > UBA11358 > UBA11358. The sequence continues at coordinate 8,753 of CAYUGC010000049.1, forward strand.
GTCAGGCAGCAATCAATTGCGGCAGGGGTCGTGCCCCAGTCTTCGTGAAGCTTGAGGCCAATCGCCCCGGCGGCGATTTGCTCCGTCAAACCGGCGGGCCTGGCGGTGTTGCCTTTGCCGGTAAAACCGAAATTAAGCGGGAGCGAATCCACCGCTTGCAGCATCGCCTTGAAATAAAACGGCGCGGGCGTGCAAGTGGTCGCACAGGTGCCCACCGCCGGACCGGTGCCACCGCCCACCATCGTGGTGAGACCAGCGGCAATGGCTTCGTGCGCCTGCTGCGGGCAGATGAAATGAATGTGCGTGTCGAGCCCGCCCGCCGTGAGGATCAAGCCTTCGCCGGCGATGACTTCGGTGGTGACCCCGATGATCATTCCAGGGGTCACGCCCGCCATCACGTCCGGATTGCCCGCCTTGCCGATGCCGGAAATCAAGCCGTCCTTGATCCCGAGGTCAGCTTTGTAAATTCCGGTGTAATCCACCACCAGCGCGTTGGTGATCACGCAATCGAGCGCGGCTTTCGCGCCGACGCCGGCGGCCTGGCCCATGCCTTCGCGGATCACCTTGCCGCCGCCGAATTTGCATTCGTCGCCATAGACGGTGAAATCCTTCTCCACTTCCAGAATGAGCGACGTGTCACCGAGCCGGACTTTGTCGCCGGTGGTCGGACCGAACATGTCGGCGTAATGCGCGCGCTTCATCTTATGCGACATGGGAAAATCCTTTCTGCTTCACTTTCTTCAGGGCCTTTTGCCTGCCGGCGGCAGAAACCTTACCGCTTGCCAGGTTGTTGCCGCCGCGAATGACTTTCCGCCCCGCGATTTCCACGAGCTTCACGGTTTTGGTTTCACCGGGTTCAAACCGCACCGCGGTTCCCGCCGGAATATCGAGTCGCTTGCCATAGGCGGTGCCGCGATCAAATTTCAGCGCAGCGTTGGTCTCGATGAAATGATAATGGCTGCCGACTTGAATGGGGCGGTCGCCCAGATTGGTGACCGGGATTGACGCGGTGGCGCGGCCGGCGTTGAGCTCGATTTCGCCGTCCTTAATTTCAATCGCGCCCGGAACCGGCTCCTCCGCCGCGCCGCCGAAAACCGTCAGCTCGGGCACGGGCAGAAAGCTTCCGTGCAGCGCGAGCTTGAGATCGCCATTTTCGCCCGCAATCGGATGATGCACGGTGACGAGCTTGGAGCCATCGGGGAAAGTGCCTTCGACCTGCACGTCGTAAATCATTTCGGGAACCCCGGACATGACTTGATTGCGGCCGAGCAACTGCCGCCCGAGGTTCATCAGCGTGGCGACGCTTTTGCCATCGCGAATGAATTCCAGCAGCACGGTGGCAATGAGCGCCACGGCTTCGGGATGATTCAGGCGCAGTCCGCGCGCCAGGCGTTTCTGCGCCAGAAAACCCGCCTGATGCAGCGTTAATTTGTCGAGTTCACGAGGAGATAGATGCATGGCCTAAAAGTTTCACCATTTGCGCGCCCAAGGATCATCCCCGAGCAACGCCGACACTGACTTGAGGTGACAATGCAGTTCCTGGCCGACGGATTCAACGCTTTCGCCCGCCACGCGGAGAACCGCGCCGCCGCGAACCGGACTGGCGCTGGTGATGAGGCCTTCACAGCGTTTCACCGGTCGGGCCGCAACGTTTTCCAACAAACTTGCCGCTGCGGGTTTCAATGGTTCACCGACCAGCAGCAGCAGGGCGAAACAATTGAAGCGGCCCGCGCGATGTGGCGGGGCGAGCGGTCCGGTGGCGGAATCCAGCAATATGGAATCCATAAAAATTCGGCCGCCGGAAAGAAAAACGTCATTGCGGCTGTAAAAGCGATCAAACGCCCAGCGTTCGCCGCGCGCGGCCCGACCGGAGGTGAACCAGTCCACCAGCATCAGACCGGCACCGGCACCAAGCTCAAAGGTCTGGCGCTGGGCATAACGGGAACCCGCGAAGGGTTGGACCGGGTCGGGCGCGAACACGAGCAGGGCACCGGTTTCGACCGCCGCCCGGGTCACGTGGCCGCAGACGAGATGACGCGGATTTCGATAAATTTTGGTCGAGGCCTGGGTGCCGACGAAACAGCGCGCGCCCGGACCGATGCGCAAATCCAGCCGGGTCTCATCCCCGGCAACGAATCCTCCGCCAAAACTGCTCGTGTAAGCCCACACACTTTGCCCACGCGAACGTGGCATCAACAATTTCAGGGGCGAGCAAGCGAAGGCCGAGGTGACGGCGCTTTGGCCGGCCACCGACCTTACCTCCAAGGCCGCACAGCCCGTCTCCATGTGATGTTGGTCGGCGAATGCAACCATGGCCTAAACTGTCAGGTGTTTTTTTACCATGTCATCGTTGAGATGCGCGATCGGTCCCTCGGCCACGACCGCGCCGCGATCCATGATGTAAAAACTGTCGCCGACCGCCAGGCAAAAATCGAGGTATTGCTCGACGAGCAGGATGCTGATCCGGCCTTCCTTTTTAATCTTGATGAGGGTGTCCCCAATCAGATCAATGATGTTCGGCTGGATGCCCTCGGTGGGTTCATCGAGCAGCAGAATCTTCGGGTTGGTAAGCAAGGCACGGGCAATCGCCAGCTGTTGCTGCTGGCCGCCGCTCAACACACCGCCCTTGCGCGGAAGAAACTCCTTGAGGATGGGAAACAACTCCAGCACGCGATCCACTTCGTCCGCCTTGGTGCCGTGAACGACGAGGCTTATTTTCAAATTTTCCCAGACGGTCAGGTGCGGAAAAATGTCGCGGCCTTGTGGCACGAAACCGATGCCTTCGCGCGCGCGGGCATCGGGCGCAAGGCCAACCAGTTCAGTGTCCGCTAGTTGCACAGAGCCGGATTCCGGTTTGACGAGGCCAACGATGGATTTGAGCGTGGTCGTTTTGCCGACGCCGTTGCGGCCCATGAGGCAGACGAGGCTTTTCTCCGGCACGGTAAGATTCACGCCGCGCAGAATCCGCGAACCATCGTAACTGACATTGATGTTGGAAAGCTTCAGCATGGCGGCTTAGTTTTTCTTTTTCCGACCGAGATAAACTTCTTTGACACGTTCGTCGTTTTGCACGTCATCCACCGTGCCTTCGCACAACACATGTCCCTGATGCAGCACAGTGACTTTGCGGGCGATCTGGCGCACAAAAGTCATGTCGTGCTCGATGACGATGATGCTGTGCTTGCCTTCAAGGCTCAACAGCAACTCGCCGGTCTTGTGGGTTTCCTCGTCGGTCATGCCGGCGGCGGGTTCGTCCACGAGCAACAATTTTGGATCCTGCGCGAGCAACATGCCGATCTCGAGCCATTGTTTTTGCCCGTGCGACAGCGAGCCAGCGAGGTCTTCGGCTTTTTTCGTGAGGCCGATGGTTTTCAACACAGCGTCGATACGGTCGCGCTGCTCAGAAGTGGTTCGGGCAAAGAGCGCATTGAAGACGCCGCGCGGACCTTTGAGCGAGAGCAGCAGGTTTTCAAAAACCGTGTGATGGATGTAAACCGACGGCGTCTGGAATTTGCGGCCGATGCCGAGGCGGTTGATCTCCGGAACGTTCATCTTCGTCAAATCCAGATTGGTATCCTTGCCAAATTCCACCTTGCCGGTGTCGGGCCGGGTGCGGCCCGTTATGATGTCCATCATCGTGCTTTTGCCGGCGCCGTTCGGCCCGATGATGGTGCGCAGCTCGCCCTCGTCCATGTAGAAATCCAGGTCGTTGATCGCCTTGAACCCGTCGAAGCTTTTGTTCACGCCTTCGAGCAGCAAAACAAAATTTTTAATGGCCGTGGTCATTCTGGTTTGGCGGGTGTGGTAGTTTCAACAACGGCAACCGGCTCCTCCGTCGGTTTTTTGGCGAAGCGTTTTTTATAAATGGCGCCCAATTGCGTCGGGAGGCCGACGATGCCCTTGGGCATGAATACCGTGACGAAGATGAACATCCCGCCGAGGAAAATCAGCCAGAGATCGGGATACGCGCGTGTGGCCCAGCTTTTCATGGCGTTGACGGCGAACGCGCCGATGATCGGGCCAATCAACGTGCCGCGGCCACCGACGGAGACCCAGACGACAGCTTCGAGCGATTTGTCCGGAGCCATTTCGCCGGGATTGATAATTCCAACCTGAGGAACATAGAGCACGCCGGCCACCGCCGCGATGAGCGCGGCAAAAATGAAGATGAAGAGTTTGAAATTCGCAGTGGAGTAGCCGGAGAACATCACGCGATTTTCGCTGTCGCGGATGGCGCGCTGCACCTTGCCGAGCTTGGTGAAAGTCAGCCATTTGCAGAGCAGATAAACAAACAATAGGGCAATGCCGGAAGCGATGAACAACCAGCGTTGCGTCGCCGGCTCGCGGAGGTCGTGGCCGAGAATGAATTTGAAATCCGTGAAGCCATTGTTACCGCCGAGCAGCAGGCTGTTGCGGAAAAACAGCAAACACGCCGCGTAAGTCAGCGCCTGGGTGAGAATGGAAAAATAGACACCGCGAATCCGCGAGCGAAAAGCCAGATAACCGAAGAGCCCCGCCAGCACGCCGGGAAGCAGCATCGCCATCACCAGCGCGAAGGGGAAGCTGGAGAACGGTTGCCAGAACGTGGGCAGCTTTGTCCAGCCGAGGAAGACGAGAAAGTCGGGAATCGGCTGATGATACTGGCCGAGGTCGCCGATCATGCGCATGAGATACATGCCCATCATGTAGCCGCCGAGCGTGAAGAAGAGCGCCTGACCGAGACTCAACAAACCGGTGTAGCCCCAGAGCAAATCCACGCTGATGGCGAGCATCGCGTAGCAGAGATATTTGCCATAGACGGTGATGGTGAAATTGCTGACGTGCAGCCAACTGCTTTCCGCTGTGTAAGCATTGAGGCTGGCAAAAATGCCGATGAACAGCAGGGCCACGACCATCACCACCCAAATCTCAAGGTTCTTAAATTTGCGTTGCATGAAATTTCAATCCAAGCTGCGGCTGCGGATGGAAAATAGTCCACCCGGTTTCCATTGAAGAAAGAGGATGATACAAATCAGCACGACGATTTTGCCCGTGACGGGCGAGCCGGTGACCTGCTGCAAAATCTGGTCGCTGGTGCCGATACCGACCGCTGCATAGACCGTGCCCACAATGCTGCCGACGCCACCGACCACCACCGTCATGAAGCTGTCCACGATGTAACTTTGGCCAAGGCTGGGGCCAACGTTGCCGATCTGGGAGAGAAACGCGCCCGCCAAACCCGCGAGGCCGGAACCGAAAGCAAAGGTCATCATGTTCACGCGCGCCGTGCGCACCCCCATGCACGAAGCCATGTCACGATTCTGCATCACCGCCCGAATGAGCAGTCCCAGCGGCGTTTTCGTAAGCAGCATCCAAGTGCCGATGACGATCAGCACGGCGAAGACGATGACGAAAACGCGGTTGTAACCGAGCGAAACATCGTTGATTTCAAAGTGACCAAGCAACCAGCGGGGCGAATTGACCTGCACGTTGTTCGCACCGAAAACCATGCGGAAGAGTTGCTGCATGACGAGCGAGACACCCCAGGTTGCGAGCAGAGATTCCAGCGGCCGGCGGTAGAGAAAGCGAATCACGCTGCGCTCCAAAACCAGCCCCGCCAGCGCCGCCATGAGAAAACTCAATGGCAGCGCGAACAGAAAATAGCTTTCATAAAACCACCCGGTGGCGTTGATGCCGGGAATGCTCAGGCCAAACCCCAGTGGGTGGCCAAAAAAGCTAAACGGAAGATTGACCGAGAACGCGAAGCCGGTGCCGAAAATATTCTGCACGACATAGCTGGTATAGGCCCCTATGGCAATCATCTCGCCGTGCGCCATGTTGATAATGCCCATCAAACCAAAGGTAATGGCCAGCCCCAGCGTCACGATGAGCAAGATGGAACCGAGGCTCGTGCCGCGAAAGATGGTCCCGAAAAAATTGACGGCGGTGATGTGTTCGTTGATCCGCGTGGCGGCAACTTTGGCGGCCTTTACGACATCGGCGTTGACCCCCTTCTGTTCCGCCAGCGCATTGACCATCTCCAGACTGCCGATGGTTTTCAGGGCGGCGAGTTGTTGCAGGGCGGCAATCTGAACTTTCGGATCATGGTCGGCCAGTTGCAGCATGGCGATGGCCTCGCTGATGTTTTTTTTGACCGCCACATCCGTTTCTTTGGTCTGCCGCGCTTGCAGCACTTCGATGTTTTTGGGCTTTTGCGAATTGCCCAGCTTCAACACGGCGGTGGCGCGGGCGGCGGGGTTGGGATCGGAAAGGGCCAGCGTGTCCATCGCCTTGTTAATGAGCGAGCGCAGCGCGGCTGAGGTTTCGGCGGAAGTCAGATCGGTCGCGGCGAGGTGCAACTCCTGATTTTTATCACCGGTGAGATACTTGCCGTTATCAATGCGGATGGCGCGGGCTTTGCCGTCGGAATCCGTTTGGTCTTCCAGCAGAATGGGTAGTTTGGCACCGTTGCCAGCATCATAAATAAACACGCCGTCGCGCGTCCAGGCGATCAGGACATCATGCACCAGCCTGGAGCCGGTTTCGGAAATCTCCATGAGCAGTTGCTGCTGTTCCACGTCCTCGGACAGGATGGCATGGCACAGTTTTGCGCGGATGGCGGCCTCGTCCTGCGCGCGGGCACTGAGGAGGAAAATTGCGGTCACCAGCGGAATTAATATGAATCTCAAGGAGCGTATCATTTTAAGTAAAGGGCGGAGGTTGTTGACCTCCGCCCTTGTCGTTGAGATCAATGCTGGTGGAACTTCTAGCTGAATGGACGCAGCCAGTTAGAGCCAGCATGATTTCTGACTTCGGTTATTTGGCAGCCAGCTTCGCGTCGAGGTCCTTCAGCATGAACGGCTCGCCGTAAATCTGCGGGAAGGTTTCAAGTATCTTAAACTGGCCGTTGGCCTTGGTTTCACCGATATAGACATTCTTGGTGGTATGGTGATTCTTCTGCATCGTGGTGCTACCGCCGGGACCGTCGAATTTGATGGTGCCGGATTCCAGCACTTCACGCACCTTGTCCACATCAAAGGTGCCGGCTTTTTCGACGGCCTGTTTCCATAGGTAGACGCCGTCGTAGGAAAGCACCATGGGGCTGTCCATCGCGCGTTTTTCCTTCACGACGCCGGGATAAGACTGCGTCTTGAGCCAGGAATCCCAGCTTTTCAGGAAAGTTTTGTTGGCCGGGGTATTAATGGACATAAAGTAGGTCCAGCAACCCAGTTCACCAACCAGATCTTTCGTCGGCAGCGCCCGGAGTTCATCTTCCGCCAAGCTAAAGGAAACGACCGGGCAATCAGCTGAACTCAAACCGGCGGCAGCGATTTCCTTGAACAGCGGCACATTCGAGTCGCCGTTCACAAGGTTGATCACACAGGCGTCGCCGCTGGCGGCAAACTGCTTGATGTCCGCGACGATCTGCTGGAAGTCGGTATGGCTGAACGGAACATATTTGCCGGCAGAAATGACCTTACCGGAATCATCCTTACGGAAACCGCCGCCGATGTTTTCCACGGGGATGCCATGGAGCAGCAGATATTTGTAGAGGATCAAGCACGTGGTCTGCGGATAAACGTAGTCGGTGCCGAGCAGGTAGAACTTCTTCTTGCCCTGCTTGAGCAGGTAGTCCACAGCGGGCGTGGCCTGTTGGTTCACGGCCTCGGCGGTGTAGAAGATGTTCTTGGACAATTCTTCACCTTCGTATTGCACGGGATAGAACAGCATGCCGTTGTCCTTTTCAAACACGGGCAACACCGACTTGCGGCTCACCGAAGTCCAGCAGCCGAACGTGACGGCCACCTTGTCTTCTTCGAGCAACTGCTTGGCCTTTTCCGCGAAGAGCGGCCAGTTGGACGCGCCGTCCACGATGACCGGCGTAATCTTGTAGGATTTGTCGCCGACCTTGATGCCGCCCGCGGCATTGATTTCGTCAAACGTATAGAGCAACACGTCGCGCAACGACGTTTCGCTGATGGCCATCGTGCCAGAGAGCGAGTGGAGGACGCCGATTTTGACGGTGTCTTCCGCAGAGGCTTGCGAGGCAATCATGCCGGCTGCCGATAGCACTGCCAGGCATTTCATTAAATGTTTTTTCATATATCTGGAGTTTTTTGTTGGTTTTAAATCGGAAGTTTAGAACAGATAGGTGACGCCGCAGCCGACAATGATGCGGTCTTTCTTGCCGCCCGCTTGCAATCCGTGGGAATAGGAAGTGCAGTCATAGCGGATTTCCGGTTGGATTTTGATGTTGGGAGCTGGCTTGTAATTGAGCGTGAGCGTCGCACTGCCCAGGCCGCCGTTCCCATCCGGCGAGAACGGGAGGCCGGCACCGGGACGAACCGCCGGTCCGATGAAACCGTCACGATTATCCACATAGTCGGCGCGGAAGGCCAAGCCGATCTTGGAGGTGAAGTCATACCAAGCCCAGCCACCGACCGACCAAAGATCGCTCGCATTGACGGGGGAGTTGAAATTGAAGTAATCAACCTCCCAGCCGGTGCCGAGTTTTTCTGTGACCTGATACCCGCCGATCGTTGAAATGCCAGATGTCTCGTTGCCAGCACCCGGAGCGCTCTCATACCAGCCAATCAGGTTGACCCAAAGATCCTTGGTCGGCTTGAAGTTGAGACTGCCGCTGAAGGCTTTGCCGGAGTTGACGTCCACCGGTCCCTGAAAGAGTCCGTTGTCCACACGCACCGTCAAACCAATCTTGTCGGTGAAATTATAGGTGCCTTGAATGCCCGCCGAGGGGCCGTTGCCGGTGAACCACCACTGATTGCCTTCCGAGAAGTTGGGATTCGCCGCGCCGCCGTCGCCGGATTCCCAGTTCAGCAGCGAAATCATTTCGCCGGCCTTGATGTCCAAACCGGTGCCGATGGGCACATTCAGTTCCACATAGGCTTCGCGCAAATCATTGAAGCTCGTGTTGGCGCCGGTGCCGAAAGCGCCGGCGGTGTTGAGATCGGGCGCGTCATCGCCAAACATCAACGAGGCGCGGAAGCCTGCGTCCCACTTGTCGGACGCCACCGGCGCGCTGGCGATCGTTAGTTTGAATTTGTTGAGGGAAAATGAATTATCCTTGGTATTCCAAAGATAGCCGTCGGTGAAGCCGTCGGCCGGGCGCCGCGTGTTGTAGAAATACGAGGCCTGCACAAAACCGCTGACCGTCAATTGTCCCAGCGCTGAAATGACAGCATTGCTGGAAGCGCTGGCCATGAGCCCTTCTTTTTTGACGAGATCTTCCAGCGAGTCCAGTCGCGATTGCATCGCGGCGTTCTTTTGTTCCAAGGCGGTGATTTTGTCGTCGGTCGGGGCGGTTTGTCCGTGGACGGTCAGACCGGCCGTGGCCAGCATGCCCAGACACGCGCTCGCAGCAGCCAGACCGGTCGGGGTTCGGAGTTGTTTTTTTCGCATGATTGTTTTAGGTGGTTGGTTTTGTTGGTTTTGGTTCTCGTCTTAGGAATCGGCCCTCCTTGGCGTTCCAATTGCTACATATGAAATTCGCAACGTGGATTTTTAGTTTTGCCTCTTCCTTAAGTGAAGTTGAGCAGCACGAATGCCACGGAGCGTGTTCCCATCCGACGGAACGTTGAAAAGATTTTTGACCTGATGTGAAAGAAATTCACCAATGAATGAATCGCTAGACAGTAGGCAGTTGAACGCGTTTGTGGTTTTATCCAAAACGGGCAGTTATTCTGAAGCCGCCAAGCGACTTTTTGTAACTCATTCGGCCATCAGCCATTCCATGAAAGCTTTGGAAGGCCAGGTGGGATGTCGCCTTTTAAGCAAGCTGCGCAAAAAAACCATTTTGACTGAGGCTGGTGAGGCGTTTCTTCATCATGCCCAACGCGCGCTCGAAGAAATGCGGCAGGCCCGTATAACCGTGACGGAATTAAACAAATGGGGATCACGGCGATTAAGGCTGGTGGTGGAGCCGGTCTTGGCCTCCGCCATTCTCACCCCCGCACTTTTAAAATTTCATCAGGAATTTCCCAGATTTCTGATTCATGTCGAAATCGGTTGTGGCGATGATCCAGCCAGCCCGCTGGCAAATAATCGTGCCGACTTTGTGCTGGGGGAAAAACCTGCGGACGAAGCTGACCTGAACTTTGTTTCCCTGCTGGCGGATCGTTACTATTTCATCGTGAACCCTGGCCATCCGCTCGCAGCGCGGAATCCTGTGACACGCGACGATCTGGCCCAACAACCCTGCCTGCTGCTGCGAGGTTCCCGCCATGGACTCAATCGTCTTGATCAATTTCTTTCCCAGCGCGGCATCAGTTTGAGCCGCATTGGGGAAATCGAAAACCTCGACACCATCAAGGAAATGGTGAAACAGTTTCCCGTCATGAGCCTGCTGCCGGGCTGGGCTATCGCGGCCGAGCTGAAAAATCAAACCCTCATCGCCTTGCCCTCCGGCCGCAAACCCTTTGAACAAACTTGGGGCTGCATTCATTCCCGCGCCCGCCCCCTCAATCAGACCGAGGTCGTCTTCTTGAAGTTTTGCCGGCAACAAATCGCCCTATTGAGCTAGTTTGATTAATCATAACCTGAAATGGTTACACGCCGCCGCCTGCGGATTTATCCGCTAAAAACAGTCAGACACTCACTTCCGGCTCGACCCACTTGTTGTGTTCCTTGATGAGGTCCACGAGTCGTTCCACCGCCTCGGCTTCCGGGATGTTGAACTTGATGGGCGTTTTGCCGACGTAGAGATTTATTTTATTCGGCGCGCCACCGACGTAGCCGAAATCGGCATCCGCCATTTCGCCGGGGCCGTTCACGATGCATCCCATGATGGCAATCTTCACGCCCTTGAGATGCTCCGTCCGCGCCTTGATGCGCGCGGTCACGGTCTGGAGATTGAACAGCGTGCGGCCGCAGCTCGGGCACGCGACGTAGTCGGTCTTGAAGGAACGGCAGCCCGCCGCCTGCAAGAGATTGAACGCGAGCCGCAGGGAGAGGCCCGCGC
>CAYUGC010000050.1:0-19194 GCA_964444085.1 uncultured Bifidobacteriaceae bacterium
AAATGGACATTGGGTCTCGCCGCCGTCGGAGCCGTCAGCATGGCTTCCGCCGTCCGCGCAGACGACGCACCGAAACTGAGCCCGGTTGAAACCGCGCTCTCCAGCACGGTCATCAGCGGCTACGTCAGCACATCCGTGAACTACGAAGCCAGCCCCAGCAACGTCGGCGCCTCCATCGGCGGCGCGATTCCGCTGCAAGGCGGCAAGGCCAACGGATTCAACTTGGACATGGTGAAGCTCACCATTGCCAAGGCGCAAGACGAATCCCCCTGGGCGGCCGGCTATGAAGTGGATCTGGCGTTCGGTCCCGACGCCGTCGGCTGGAACCCGTCCCCGGGTGCCGCCAATTCCGAAGTTTCCATCCAACAGGCCTATGTCGCGCTGCGCACCCCGGTGGGCAACGGCATTGACTGGAAGATCGGCGTGTTCAACACCGTCGTCGGCTACGAAGCCTTCGACGCCGGCAGCAACCCGAACTACACCCGTTCCTGGGGCTGGGCCGTTGAACCGACCGAGCATACCGGCATCCTCGCCAGCTACAAGGTGTCCGACCTGCTCTCACTCTCCGCTGGCGTGGCCAACACGCTCGCCACGGGCATCAACACCCGCAACACCTACATTGCGTATGGCAGCGGCGCGCCCTCTGAAGAGAGCGCGTGGAACAAGACCGTCATGGGTTCTGTGACCTTCAGCGCTCCGAGCAGCTGGGGCTGGGCCTCCGGCTCCGCGCTCTACGCGGGCGTGGTCTATGGCTTCGCCAACACCGCCTTCAGCAAACAGGGCAGCGGCGGTCGCCAGGGCGGCAATCAGGCCAACTACTATGTGGGCTCGACCCTCAACACCCCATGGAAGAGCGTCACCTTTGGCGCGTCCGTGGACTACGTCCAGAACCTCGGCGGTGGCGCGGTGGGGAACAACCCGTTGAGCATCCACGTCAACGACATCATCATTGGTGCGTATAACACCATCAAGGTCACCGACAAGCTGAGCTTCAATTCCCGCGCGGAATACTGGGAAGCTGACGCCGCCGGTTCCGTGGTGCCGACCCTCACGGGCAGCGACAACGGCATCGCCCTCACCGAAACGGTCGAATACGACCTCTGGGCCAATGTCGTCAGCCGCATCGAAGCGCGCTATGACCAGATCATGGGCGGCACCTGGGCCGGCACGGTCGGCTACTTCGCCCCCACGGGCGCGAGCGTGAACCGCACCGCGGTGGGTCTCTATGCGAACGTCATCTACAAGTTCTAATCTGAATTAGAATCCTTCGCCCCTGCCGGTTCGCCGGCAGGGGCTTTTTGTTTCCATTCAAAATAAACTTCCGGCATAATCCGCCGCCGTGAAATCCATCCGCGACATCCTCGCCGCGAAAAAGGCCGCCGGCCAGCCCGTCGTCTCCTTTGAATTTTTTCCGCCCAAGACCGACGAGGGCGACCGCGCGCTTTTGGAAAAACACATCCCCGCGCTCCTCGCCGGCCGGCCTGACTTCTGCTCCGTCACCTACGGCGCCGGCGGCAGCACGCGCGACAAGACGCTGATGATCGTGGACCGCATCCAGCGCGAACACCGCCTGCCCGCGCTGGCGCACCTCACCTGCGTCAACCACACCCGCGCGGAAATCGGCGCGCTGCTGGAAAGATTCCGCGCGCTCGGCTGCAAAAATATTCTGGCGCTGCGCGGCGACCCGCCCGGCGGCGGCGAATTCCAGGCCACGCCCGGTGGCTTTGAATTTTCCGCGCAGCTCGTGCAGTTCATCCGCGAGGCCGGCGATTTTTCCATCGGCGTCGCCGGCTTTCCCGAAGGCCACATTGCCTGCAAGGCCGGCAAGTTCGCGGACTGGCAGCACTTGCAGGAAAAGGTGGACGCCGGCGCGGACTTTGTCGTCACACAGTTATTTTTCAACAACGCGGATTATTTTGAATTTCGCGACCACGTCACGCAGAAGCTCGGTGTGAACGTGCCGCTGATCCCCGGCGTGGTGGCGATCTTGAGCGCGACGCAGATCACCAAGTTTACGCAGATGTGCGGCGCGAAAATTCCGCCGGCGCTGCGGAAAAAACTCGACGAGATCGGCACGGACGACGAGGCGGCGGCGAAGTTCGGCATCGAATACGCCACGCGCCAGTGCGAAGAACTTTTACGCGCCGGTGCGCCGGGCATCCATTTCTACACGCTCAACAAGGCGCACTCCACCGTGCAGGTGTTGAAGAATCTGGGGCTCGCCTGATCACAGGCCGAGCTGGTTCGCCATGATGCCGATGACGCTCAACGGGCCGGTGTCTTCCAAGCCATCGGCGGCCTTGTCCAGTTTTTGCAGCGAGAGCTTGGCGTTCTTGTAAAATTCCTGGTCATTCACCAGCTTGCCGACGGTGCCGTCACCCTGGTTCACCTTCATCAAAATGGAATCCAGGTTTGTCATCGAGGCGGTGGCGGAATTGTAAAGCGTCTCGTCCGTCAGCAGCTTGCCGATGGTGCCCTTGCCGGCGCGCGCGTCTTCAATCGTCAGCTTGATGGAGCCGACGGTGTCGTGGATGTTCGTCACCGTGTCCAGCGCGGACGTATAAAGCGCGTCTTCGTAAATCAGCTTGCCGACCGAGCCCTTGCCGCTGCGGATTTCGCCGGAGATGTTTTCGATGTTGTCGAGCGTGTTCTTGATGCTCTCCTTTTTGGAGCTGATCACGTCGTCCAGCGCGCCGAACATATGCTTGATTTCGTCGCCCGCAAAATTTTTCGTGATGTTCTGGATACCGCCGGCGGCGTTGTCCAGCTTGGCCATGATGGCGTTCAAATCCGTCTGCTCGACGCTCGCCAGCTCGGTGCCGTTGACGGCGCGCGAATTGTCCGACGGCGCGCCGAAGTCCAGCGCGATGAAATTCTGCCCCATCAGGCCGGTGAACTTGATGCTCGCAACGCTGCTCGTCTTCACGATGGCGGCCGGCTTCAACCGCATCGTCACACGCACCTTGTTCGTCGTCAGTTCGATGTCCTCGACGCGGCCGATCTCGACGCCAGCCATCTTCACGCGGTCGCCGGGCTTCAGGTCCTGAACGGTCGCAAACTGCGCGGAGACGTGGTAGCCGTGGCCGAACAGATCAATGCTGCCGAGCGTCTCGACGAGCGCCCAAGCGGCGATGATCGTGATGGCGACAAAAAAGCCGAGTTTGGTTTCGAGTGAATTTTTCATAGGCGGAACGGTTTATTTATCTCGTTGGAAGTCGGCGCGCAAAAAACCCTGCACCAGCGGGTCGGGAAAATTTTTCACCTCGTCCGGCGTACCGATGGTGAGGATGCGGCCCTCGGCCATGACGGCGATACGGTCGGCCACGCCAAACGCGAGGTCGCGGTCGTGCGAGACCACGAGCGAGGTCACGCCGATGCGGCGCTGGAGGTCGAGAATCTCGTTGCCAATAACGACGGCTGAAACCGGATCCAGCTCGCTGGTCGGCTCATCATACAAAATCAACTGCGGCTCGATGACCAGCGCCCGGGCGATAGCGGCGCGTTTTTTCATGCCGCCAGAAAGCTCGGACGGCAGCTTGTCCGTGACATTTTTCAGGCCAACATCCGCAAGTTTTTCGGAGACAATTTTTTCAATTTCCGCCGGTGATTTCAACCGGTGTTCGGAAAGATACAGCCCGACATTTTCGCCGACGGTCAATGAATTCAGCAAGGCGCCGGACTGAAAGACCAGTGCCATGCGGTATTTCGCGGCGATTTCCGGCGTGGTGATGGATTCGCCGTTGATGAGAATTTCGCCGGCATCCGGCGTCTCGAGGCCAATGAGGTGCTTGAGCAGAACGCTCTTGCCGCTGCCGCTCGGCCCCATGATGACGAAAATTTCGCCGGGCTGGACGGTGAATTCAATGTCCTTGAGCACTTCCTGCGCGCCAAAACTTTTGCAAAGGCCGCGCACCGCGAGGCCGACGCCGCTGGAAATCTTTTCGTTCGCGCCGTTCATTTCAGGAGGAAGCGGGTGAGGATGTAGTCGAAAATCACGATGAGCACGATGGAGTTGACCACGGCCTTCGTGACCGAGCGCCCGATGCCGCGCGGGCCGCCGATGGTCGTCAATCCCTGGTGGCAGGACACCACGCCGACGATGACCGCGAAGCAAAAACTCTTGAACACGCCGTTGGCCACGTCGGACAACTCGACGATGTCCTTCATGTCGGCGAAGAAAACCTTGAACGGAATGTCCATGAGGTGATTGTAATTCGCCACCACCGCGCCGCCGAACCAGCCGGTGAGGATGGAGAAAATCACCAGCATCGGCAGCGCCACCGAGATCGCCAGGACACGCGGCAAAACGAGATAATGCACCGGGTTGATGTTCATCGTCCGCAGCGCGTCAATCTCCTGATACACGCGCATCGAGCCGATTTCCGCCGCCATCGCCGAGCCGATGCGGCCCGCGATCAGGATGGCCATCATCACCGGCGCGAGTTCCTTGGCGATGCCGAGGCCGACCACGCCGCCGACGGCGTTGGTGAAGCTGCGCTCGACGAGCGGCGGGCCGAAGTTGAGCGCGATGACGCCGCCGATAAAGAATGACAGCATGCAGACCATCAGCAAACTCGCGTTGCCGATCTCGAAAAACTGCTCCTTCACCTTCTGCCGATGCCGCCACGCCAGCGGCAGCGCCAGCAGCGTGCGCCAGAACAACAGCATGACTTGTCCGACATTTTCAAACATGGTGCAAAATTATTTGGCCGCCGATTTTTGGGCGGCCCGGTGGAAATAAAACCACTGCGTCCGGCTGGTTTTCCCATCCCATTGATACTGGAAAAGGCCGAACAGGAGCGAGACTTTTTTGTGCGCCGGCGCGGTCTCGCGGCGATACAGGTTCCACAGCAGCGAGCGGCAGGCCGCGCCGGTTCGCGGGTTGTCCTCCGCGCGCCAGAGCGACCACAGCGGCGACCAGTTGCGGACGATGCCGCGGTTGTCGGGCGCGAACGGCTCCGCCAACGCGAGCACCTGCAGGCGTTCCTCGCCGCGCAGGCCGCGATGCCATTCAAACAGCGGCCACATTTCCAGACGGATTTTCTCCCTGCCGGTCTCGGTGTTTTTTTCCGCCAGCCGCGAATAAAGATAAAACAAAACCTGCGTCCGCCGCTGCTCCAAAACGTCGGAGTGGAACCTGTGGAACTGCCAGAGCGGCCAGAGATATGAGTCGCTTTCCTGCGTGGCGTTGTGCGAGCGGCTGAACAGCGGAAAAACGCGGTCGGTGGTCTTGCCCCCGCCGCGCGCGACGATGATGAACGGCCACGGCATCTGCCATTCGCGGTAGTTTTTCTCGCGGTTGTCCAACCAGTTGAAAAACGGCCAGACCACGCTGGTGACATCCAGTTGCGGCGTGCGCGTGGCGGCGTAAAACGGAATCGAGGCGCGGAATTTTTCCACATTGGTCGTGCCGAGGCCGGCGTCCTGCCGCAAACAAAGCGGCCAGACGTAAAACGACTTGTCATGCCCGCCGACAATCTCGACGTCGCCGAAGCCGTTGGTGTGCGTGGTCAAATCCTGATGCTCGTGCCCGGCGAACGGCCAGACCTGCCAGCCGCGCAGGTGGTCGCCGGTGCTCGTTGCGCCGAACGGATAGAGATAATTTTCCGTGACCACGCCGTTTTTTTTGGTCTCGGCGAAAAACGGAAACATCACGAAATATATCTCGTCGTGATACAGGCGGTTCTTGAGCCGGCCATAAAACGGCACGACGGCGGTGTAATTCAAATTCGTGTCGGTCGAGCGCTGCTGAAAATATAGGGGGTAAAGCGTGAAGCGGCTCACGTCCGCATCGTCCGGCTGCCGTCCGCCGGCGAAGCTGATGAGTTGGAAAAGCTGCCAGCGAAATTCATGGCCGTAGCGGATGCGCGAGAGCAGCGGATAAAATAAATCGTCCTCGTGCGACTCGACCGCCGGATCCTGAGCGCAGGAATAAAACGGCGGCAGCGCCCAGGTTTTTTCCGTGCCGCCCTGCTGCGAATAATAAAACGGCCCGGCGGCCTCGGTGCGAAATCCGTCCGCGAGCGTCAGCGAAAAACGGGCAAACGCGAACCCGGCGGAATGAAAATCTTCTTCTGCCGAAACCGTCGCCGCCAAACTGACACAAATAGCCAGTAACGCAACGCACTGGAAAATTCCAGAGCGCCGCTTCTTCGTTACCGTTATTGGCTGCTGATTCATCGTTTATTCGGGCCATAATCAGGCCGGATTTAACATTGACATTGACTTTGCTTGATTTTCGTCTATTTTTTCAAGACTTGAGGTTTTACCTCGGTTCCTCCTGACCCGGTGTTGGCATTGATTTGTTGGCACCGGGTCTTTTCTTGTCACTCACCAGCGGAAACCGGCGGCTCACCAGCGTGAGCAGAGCCGGCAAAAATGTCAGCCCCGCAATCATACACGTCGCGATGCCGGTCGCCATCATGCAGCCGAGGCTATAAATGCCGCGATGCTGCGCAAGCATCAGGCTGCCGAATCCCGCGATGGCCGTCAACCCCGACACCAGCACCGCCTTACCGGTGCTACGCGCAAGGATGCCCGGCGTGCGCTCCTCGGCGTAGCGGTTCAAAATGTGGATGCCGTTCGTGACGCCGATGCCGATGACCAGCGGCAACGTCATGATGTTTGCGAGATTCACCGGCAAGCCGGCCCAGCCCATGATGCCCGCGAGCCACAGGGTACCAATGGCGACGGGAATCAGCGACAATACGACCGCAATCGGGCTGCGAAAATGAATCAACACCATGAGCGCGATGGCCGTCAGCGAATACCAAGCCGCCTGGATGTAGCTATTTTTCAGCAACGTCTCGTATTCCAGAAGCTGCACCGGCGTGCCGGTGACGTTCGCATCCACCGTCCGCAAGTCCGCGACAAAACGCTCCTGCGGCGCGCGCTGCCACACGTCTTCTTTCGGATAAACCTGGATCAAATATTTCCCATGCACGCCGACGAACCGGTGCCGCAGCGCCGGCGGCAAATCGCCCACACCCAGCGGTGCGGTGCAATCCTGCCGCTGCAACAGTTCAAACGTGTCGCGCATATCGCCCAGCAGCATCTGCTGGAACTGCGCCAGCTTCAGCGCGTGGTCGGCGCGCGCCGTCGCGTCGCCAGCGAGCGCGGCCTTGCGCAGGGCGGTGATAGCCTCGCTCAAGTCGCCCAATTGCCCGGCGATCACCGGGTCGTTCGTGCCGGTGACGAGGATGCCGAGGCCGATGTAAGAAGCCGTGTGAAACAGCGTGCCGCTCAACTGGTCCAGATCCACCGGCTGCGCGTCCGGCGGACTGAATTTCAACGCGGCCACCTCATCCTTGATTTCGCCGATGAGCCGGAGTTTCTCCGGCGACGCCGGTTGCAGAAAATCGCGGTAGAACGGCGGCTCGGTCGCCGCGACGGTCGGCAGCTTCTCGATTTTATCCTGCAACGCCACCGCGTTCGTCAGTGAATCGGCGATGACCGCGCCGTAGAGCAGCGATTTTTCGGCCGAGTCCAGCAGCTTCCGCTCGAAGACCACCGACGACAGGCTGGGGCTTTGCATCTTGATCAGGTTGTAGTCGAAATACGCCTTGCGCGCCTGCCACGCCGCCGCCAAGCAGACCGTTGCCGTGACGCCCGCGACGAGCATCGGGCGTTGCAGCCAGAAATTTTCGATCCGCGCCCGCCGGCTGACCTCGCGGATGGCGTGGTCGAGGACGTTTTGCCGGCCGCGCAGCAGCAGCACCGGCAGCATTGTCAGCATCGGAATCAAGCACACCAGCAAGCCGCCGCCGCAGATGATGCCCATTTCCTGGATGCCCTTGAACGGCGTCAGCGCCATCGCCAGAAACGCGCCCGCCGTCGTCAGCGCACCGGTGAAAATTCCCTGGCCGGTGAACACCAGCGCCTTGGTGATGGCCTCTTCATCCGTTTTGCCATGGTGCAATTCCTCCTCGTAGCGCGTGATGAGATGCACGCCGTAATCAATCGCCAGCCCGATGAGCATCGGCACAAACGTGATCGTCAAAATGTTCAGGTGCCCGATGGCCAGCGTCGTGAACGCCAGCGTGTAGCCGAGGCCGACGACAAGGCAGATCGTCGCCTTCACCGGCCGGCCGGTTTCGTGATAACCGTAAATGAAAATCAGCGCGCACAGCAGAATCGCCACGACGCTCGCCACGGTCGTGTCCTTCTGCGACTGCATCATCTCGTCGTAATCCAGCACCGGTTCGCCGGTGATACCCACGTTCACGCCGGGCACTTCGGACTTGGTTTCCGCCACCAATTCGCGCATCCGGTCCACCGCGTCGCCGACAAGGTCGTTGTTGGGCGCGTGCGTGGTGACGACGAAAATCTTCCCGTGCGCGAACGTGATGTAGCTGTCCAGCACTGCCTCATCGCTGCCGCCAAGCAGCGTCACGACGTTCGGCGACGGCGGCTGCCCGCTCCGGCGCAAGGCGTCGCCGGCCTGCGACACGACGCGCGTCAGCGCCGGCAGCGATTTGGCGAGCGACCGGTTATCCGCCGTGTCCTGCTCCGACGCGGCGCGGAACGCGGCGTTGACCTGCCCGAACAACGATGTCAGGTTCGTCGTCAGCGCGAACTGCGCGATGAACGGCCGCGCCGCGCGCAGCGTGTCGCGCATCTCCACGAGGTTGGTTTCTGTGGCGTAATGCAGCGCCTTGTTGCCCATCATCGCGAGGCTTTGCTGGAAGAAAACGTCGCAAAACAAATTTGTTTCCGCCTGCATCTTGGCGGCGACGCGCTCGACGAACTGCCGGTTTTTCTCCAGGTCGTCGCTTTCCACCACCACGACCAGATCGTCCGGCTGGGGGAATTCCTTTTGCAGCGCGAGGTAGTTCTGGTGGTATTTCTGGTTCGGGCCGACCAGGTTGTCGCGGTTCATGTCCGCCTTCAGGAAGCAGACGGTGTAAAGCACGCACAGGGCGAACAGCCCGACCTGCGGCCAGAAAACCCAGCGCGGATGGCGACAGACCAGCCGCGCCACCCGCGCGAGCTGGCGCGCGAGGAAACTGTCTGGACGCAGCGGGGTCACGCGGCCTTTTCCACGAAGACCGCCGTGCCATAGCACAGCACCTCGGTGATGCCCGGCGCGATTTCTGTGGCGTCGTAGCGCACGCCGATGACGGCGTTGGCACCGAGCTGGCCGGCGTGGGTGAGCATGAGGTTGAACGTGTCCTCGCGGGCGCGTTCGCAGAGGTTGGTGTAGATCGAAATGTTGCCACCAAAAATGGCCTGGATGTTCGCGCCCATGTTGCCGATGACCGACCGCGAACGCACCATGATGCCGCGCACCACGCCAAACGACTTGGTAATGCGGAAACCGGGCAGGTCAAATGCCGTCGTCGTCAAGGGATGGGTCATGCTCATAACCTATTGATTGAACACGACCCGGCGCATCCGCAAAAGCCAAATCTTGCAGCCCGCCACGCGTTCAGAATAATTGAGCCTAAACTTCACCGCGGATTCCACTTTTCAAAACGGCGGTTTCCGGCTTCCCATCGTTGGAACTTGGGCATAATACCACAGATGCGGCCAAGGCAAAAAAACCATCCCTGCACCAATGCCCTGATGGCTGCCGCCAGTTCCGGCGTTTGGCAACCAGTCATGGCTCCCGGGTAACCGGCCTAATTAACACACCCCCCAGTGGCTGCCATGACCTCTCCCTTTTTGCAGAACTTTTGAGACACAACCCCGCACCTTCCGGGCCCCCAGATAGACGGCAAAGGCACACCGGGAGATGACCCAACGTGACCCAAGATGACCGGAAACGAATCGGGTGAATCCGCCTTTCCGGCAGACCGGAGAAGGGCGGGCGCAGGGGCCCCGGCTCGCGGGAACGCTCACCAAGCGCCCCACCGCTCGCTACCAATACGTTTTACCTTTTCTTTACCTTTTATTTACCGGTTTTGCATTTGCGATGGTAAAGGTCGGGCGGGCTTGCCACTCCCCGCATCCGTCTGGCGGCTAGCCGCCACAAAAATCAGCGATATCAAGGAACAGACGGATGGGGCGGGAGTTCTCACCGCATCGGACCGTACCAAACCGCACCAAACTGAACCAAAAACTCAAAAACGGAATTTGCCAGCGGGCGTCAGGGCGCGCCGCGGCGGCGCATGGGGGTGAGGCGCGAGCCCAGCGTTTGACGGTGCGCTGGGAGACCCCGACCTGGCAGACAGCATGATTAATCGTGCCTTCATATTCCACGCGTCAGTTACAACCCGACCGCCACCCATAGCAGGGAGTGCCCAAAGTAAATCATGTCACTTTTTGTCATCTTTTGGCGCGTTTTGGCGCTTTTGTCACCCCGATTTGGAAACGTCCAAAATGACAAAAAGTGACACGGCCAAGCGGTGGCGTTCTGGATTTGGTTGTGGGCTAGAGACATTCATTGTCATTGTTTTTCCGGGTGAGGGTGGCGGTGGGTGTTGGTGTTTGGCAGCAGGGTTTCACCGCAGGCCGAGGGACCCCCAACCTGGCGGGCGGCCACCGCAAAGCGGCGGCGGTGTCCAAGCGCGAAATAGGCGCAAAAGGGCGCAAAAGCACGGGCGGATTCGCCGGCAACGGGGGAGTACCCGGGAGCCGCGTCGGTTTCAGTATTTTCATCAGCCATCCCTTCATAATAGCTGTATTTAAATACTACGGATACGACACTAGCGCGCCACCGTTGACAGCGCAAGCCTTTTATCGTATATATTTTGAATCATACATTTATGAAAAAAACATCAAGCCAAGGCATCCGGGAACTGCGACACCTGCTGGACCTGACGCAGGCGGAATTTGCGGCGGTGATCGGAGCATCCAAGGACGCGGTGGTGAGCTGGGAAGTGGGGCGGAATCCGCTGTCAGAAACCTTTGCCCGGCGAATCGGGCACGCGACGGGCGTGGATCCGAAATCGCTGACGGGCAAGGGGCCGCTGCGCGTGTATCTCAGTCCGACCCGGGAGACCTACACGGTGGCCGCCTATGAGAACCACCGGAAGGAACATTGGGGAAACGCGAGCGGGAAAGGCGCGGAGCGGCAGATGAAGCTGTGCGCGGATGCGCTGGGGATACTGCTGCGGGCGGCGGCGAAGGCGGGGGCAGGCAGCACGCCCCTGGTGCTGCCGGCGGTGGTGGATTCGTTTGTGCTATGGTGCCGGCAGACGGAGGAAGCTTTCCAACTGATCCAGCCCATTGATGAAGAACTGGCGCAGCGCAAAGGGCGGCTCGAGCTGACCAAGACCTACGGCCAGTGGCGGGAAATGGCCAAGACAGATCCAACGCTGGCGCGGCAATTCGGGTTTGTGGACAAACCGAAAATAGCGGACGGCGAAGCATTGTCCCTGGTCATGGAAACGATCCCGGTCTGGGCCCCAGGGTGGAATATGCGGGGGTCGGCCAACAACGAAGCGGGCAGATAGCCGATGGGCCAAAATTGATGGTTCGGGCGTTTTAACAAAAACCCCCAGCCTCACGCAAAGACGCCAAGGGTCGCAAAGAAGTTATTTTTCAAAGTCCTTAGTCAGCAGAGTTAGCTGTGGAGCGTTAAACAGAAGTTCAGCCGTTTGGCCGCTTTGATCACATCAGCGGCGAGTGCGGTCATGCCACCGATTGTATTGTTTTGTGCCTGTTCTTCAGATTTGCCTAGTGAGGGTGCCATGGTTCTCATCTTTCAGGCCATCTGGACTCTGGGTATCGGGATTTTCACATTTATCGCTTTTAGCATAGGAGTTTTATGCATTCGCCACCCGCTCCCAGCAGCCACAGAATGACTTAAACCGCCCCAGGCTGGGGCGATTGTTTAATCCTTCGCTTCCACTGGGATCCGCATGCAGTAAAACGAGCGCCACGCAAACACCAGCGCCACCAGAAAACACGTCCCGCCGATGACGTAGGAGAGGATCGAGTCGGGATTTTTCTGCTTCAGCTCCACGGCGATCTCCACCGCGAGCAGGCCGAACAGCGTGGTGAACTTGATGATGGGATTCATCGCGACGGAGCTGGTGTCCTTGAACGGGTCGCCCACGGTGTCGCCGACGACGGTGGCGGCGTGGAGCGGCGTATTTTTCATCTTCAAATCCACCTCGACGATTTTCTTGGCGTTGTCCCACGCGCCGCCGGCGTTGGCCATGAAAATGGCCTGGAACAAGCCGAAGAACGCGATGGCGATGAGATAGCCGATGAAAAAATACGGATTCAAAAACGGCAGGCCGAGCGCGAAGCAAAAGACGACGATAAAGATGTTAATGAGGCCTTTCTGCGCATAATGGGTGCAGATTTCCACGACGCGCTTGCTGTCCTCGATGGACGCGGCATCCTTGTCCAGCTTGATGTTTTTCTTGATGAAGACGACCGCGCTGTAAGCGCCGGCGACGACGGCCTGAATGCTCGCGCCGGTGAACCAGTAAATCACCGCGCCGCCCATCAGCAGTCCGAAAACAATCTGCGGCATGACGAGGCTTAACCGGCTGACGGCGTCGCCGAAGACGTGTTCGAGCAACATGATGATGCCGAAAATCATCGTGGTGGAACCGACCACGGCGGTGCCGATGAGCACCGGTTTAGCCGTCGCCTTAAAGGTATTGCCCGCGCCGTCGCCTTTTTCCAGTTCAGTTTTCGCGGTGTGGAAATCCGGCTTGAAGCCGAAGTCCTTTTCAATTTCCGCGCTGATGCCCGGCAGCTTTTCGATACGGCTCAATTCAAAGACGGATTGGGCGTTGTCCGTCACCGGTCCGAAGCTGTCCACCGCAATCGTCACCGGCGCCATCGCGAGAAAACCAAACGCCACGAGGCCGAACGCAAAAATCGGCGCGCCGAAAACGAACTTAGCCGGAATGAGCGCCATGAAATCATGGTTCAGCGAAAACAGATACGAGATGAACATCAGGCCGAGGATGACGAGACCCATCCAGAACGCAGAGAAATTTCCCGCGACGAGCCCGGATAGCACATTCAGCGACGCGCCGCCTTGGTCGGAGGCGTCGGTGATTTCCTGGACGTGCTTGGACTTGGTGCTGACGAAAATTTTCGTGAACTCCATGATGAGCGCGCCGGCCAGCGTGCCGCAGGCGATGATGCTGGACAGCACCCACCAGAGATTTGGCAGCGGTTTAATAATGTAGTTCGTTATGCGTGCGTCGGGAATAATTGTTTCAGTAATTGAAAAATCGCCGAGCAGCAGCCAGCTCGCGCCGAAACAGACGAGGATGGAAACGATGCTCGTGATCCAAACGAGGTCGGTGAGCGGCGCTTCCCAGTTGAAATCCTTGTTGGCACTGTAACGGAATTTCGCCAAGGCCAGATTGAAATAAAATGAGCCGAGCGACGCCAGCACCATCAGCGACTGGATGGCGAACATCCAGATGATGAGCTTCGCGCACAGCAGCGGCGAAAGCGCCAGCGCCAGCGCGAGAAATGCGATGAGCGCCACGCCGGTCACGCCGTAGGTCTCAAATCCATCCGCCGTCGGGCCGACGCTGTCGCCGGCGTTGTCGCCGGTGCAGTCGGCGATGACGCCGGGATTTTTCGGGTCGTCTTCCGGCAGGTTGAAAACAATTTTCATCAGGTCGCTGCCAATGTCGGCGATTTTCGTGAAGATGCCGCCGCCGATGCGGAGTGCCGAGGCACCGAGTGATTCGCCGATGGCGAAGCCGATGAAACACGGCCCGGCCAGTTCAGTCGGAATGAACGCAAGAATCGCGATCATGCACGCCAGTTCCACGCAGATGAGCAGCAGGCCGATGCTCATGCCGGCCTGCAACGGGATGAACAGTGTTTTCAGCGGACTGCCGCGCAGCGACGCGAACGCCGCGCGGCTGTTGGCGATGGTATTGATGCGGATGCCGAACCACGCCACGCCGTAGCTGCCGAGGATGCCGAAGACCGAGCACGCGAGAATCACGAGCACCTGGCTGAACGGTTTGTGCTGGAGGCCGATGAAATAATAAATCATGCACACCGCAATAAGCACCCAGAGCGCAGCGAGAAATTTCCCCTGCTGGAACAGATACGTTTTGCACGTCTCCCAGATGATCTGGGAAACGTCGCTCATCGAGCGATGCACCGGCAAGGCGCGGGTGCGGACGTATTCGCGCAGGCCGAACCCCGCGCCGACGACGCAGACGAACAGGCCAAAAAACAAGATCGTGAGGCCGGTGACGCTGCCGTGGAAAAACTTCACCTGCTCCAGCGAGGGTAGCTGGATGTCCGCGTCGCCGGCAAAGGCGCTGGTGGCGGCGAGCGACAAAACGAGCAGCAGTAAATTACGCCTTGTCATAGGCGCGAAGCCTAACGGCGGGCGCGGGGATTTTCCAGCGGATTTTCGCGGACCACTGCGCGAGGTTGAAACTTATTCCGCCGCCTGCTAACTTGCCCGCCTATGGGACGCCAATGGCTACATGCCAAACGATTGGTTGCCGGCCTCAAGAAAGGCCGGACGACCGGAAAACTTGTCCGCGAAATCTCCGTCGCCGCCAAAATGGGCGGCGCTGATCCCGCAATGAACGCCCGCCTGTTCACCGCCGTCGAAAAGGCGAAGAAGGAAAGCGTGACCAAGGACGCCATCCAGCGCGCCATCAACAAGGGCGCGGGCATCGGCGACGAAAAGATGGTCATGGACCACGTCGTGTATGAAGGCCGCGCGCCGCACAACGTGCCCGTCATTGTTGAGGTCTATACCGACAACGTAAACCGCACCGCGCCGGAAATCCGCGTGCTGTTCAAGAAAGGCCAGCTCGCCACCACCGGCAGCAACAAATTTTTGTTCGACCACGTCGGCCTCGTCGAGGCGCACCATCCCGATGCCGGCATTGACCGCGAGGGCGCGGCGATTGAAGCCGGCGCGAACGAAGTGGAGGTTTTGACACACGAGCAGAACGACGACATTCCGAAGGAAGTTGCGGGCGCAAAATTCATCTGCGAGCGCACGGAAGTCGCCAATGTCTCCAAATGGCTGGCCGCGAACGGCTGGACGGTGGTGACGAGTGAAATCGGCTATGTGCCGAAACAATTTCCCGAACTCACCGAGGCGCAACAGAACGAAGTCGGCGAATTTCTCGAGACGCTCGACGAGCACGACGATGTGCATCGTGTCTGGGCGGCGGTAAAATAGAAATCGTTTTCAAAAAAACGCCGCGCTGGAAAATTTCCGGCGCGGCGTTTTGGCTTTGAGCCGAAGATTATTATTTCAGCCGGATTTGCTTGATGGACAGAACGATCGGGTGCGGAAACCGCGCGTCCGCCAATTGCACCATCACCGAGAATCCGCCGGGATTGACGCGCGTGATTTTGCCGGGAATCCAGCCGCCGGCCCAGTTTGCCTCCACCGCGCTGCCGACGGCATACTGGCCCGTTTGCGCGGCCGGCGCGGTTGGTGGAATCGGCGTAGGCGGGGTGGCCATGGTCGGGTTTTGCGGCGGTTGGGCAAAGGTCGGCGGAGCAACAACTGTAGGCTGGGCGAAGGCGGGCTGGTGATCGGGGAACACCGGCCGGTTTTTGGGCCGCGCGATTGCCACGATGATGATCGAGGTGAGCATCAAGGTGGCGATCAGGCCGACCACCACGAAGGCAAAAATGGCCGCCGGGAACAGATACCATGATTTCGGTGGCGCATAACCGGTTTCGGTGGAGGCGTAGGCCAGTTGGTCTTCGGCAGGCACCACTGCCGCGAGACTGGCGGGCGAGAGATGATGCAATCCCAGCTTCGTCTCGGGCATCTGCGCGAGACAGGCTTCGAGTTTCTGCCATTCCTGCTCGGAAATGGAGCCGAACACACGCTCGATTTCCGCCGGGTCGTGAACCACGCAGTTGATGACTTCCGGCCAGAAGTTTTTCCACGCGGCCGCCTTGGCGTCGCCATAATACAGTGCCGCCGTCGCCACGCGCATGCCGTCATAGGCTGGCCCGGTGGTCATCCGCCCGAGCGGCTGCTTCAAAATCTGGATGACCGGATATGGCCGCTGTCGGCCCATGGCCGACAGATCCGTGTAAACCGCCACGAGGTTTTGTTGTGCGGAAAGCACGATGCCAGGACAAACGTCGCCGCCGTAAAATTTTAACTTCGCCTCGCGGATTTCGTTGAAAAGAAAAATTCCCGATGAAACCAAAAGCACAGCGCCAATCGGAAACTTAATGAACACCACCGCCAGGCCGACGACCGCCACGCTCAAAGCCACATAGATGGTTGAGGAATTGGCCGCCAGCCATGGCCAGGCGGAGATGCGCAGCCTGGCCGGGTTGCTGGCAAGGGTGTCCGAACCGCCGCGCAGCGAAGGATCGTCCGGCGTCGGCAGTGGGCTGGCCGGCGAGCGCCGGTTTGTCGGCGCGGCGGGCGTGGATTCGTTGGAACCCAGCAACAGCCGCAGACCATAAATGCCGAGCAGCACCACCAAGAAGGGCGCGGAGTATTTGCCAATTTTTTGCCCCTGCTGGTAGGCGGCGCTGCCCGAGGTTTGTGTTTGTGCCTGAACGTCCTTATCCTGCGCTAACTTGCGGACAAAATTCACGGTACCGACGATGGCCAGAACCAGCAAGAACAGCCCAAAGATTCGTTTCATGATTTTAACGGGTTATTAGAAAAATGCCGAAAAATCCCGCCACGTCACGAAAAAAACTAACGGTTCAATTTCGGCAGTTCCGCCATCCGCACATGTTTCAGCACCGGGCGCGCAATTCTTTAGGTGACGGAAATCCAGCCATGCCGGTCGTCGCCTGAATTTGCGATTGGGGGCCGGCGTTCAACCGCCGCCCGCAGCAGCAAACCCACCGTTCCGAGCAAGCCGAGGCGGGGCGGACTTGAATAAGTCACGGCGGGTATTCATTCATCACCACCGCCGCCGCCGTTGCCCTTCTTTTCCCACGCACGCCGGGCTTTTTCCGGCAGCGACTTGTCCACAACGGCGTAAAACGTTTTTTCGCCGAACTGGCGGTTGGCCGCGTGTTCCAATTCGATGGATGGCATGACGCTGAAACGCGCGTTGGTTTCAACGAAAATGGTTCCACCTTCGGGGCGCATGAAGCACAGGAACAGCGGACATTTGCCGGGATGCGCGGCGACGAGTGCCGCGACCTTGTTCATGTCGTCCGGCTGCAAATGCGCCATCGGCAGGCGCAGGTGAACCTGCCTGGTGTATTTTTTCGGTGCGTCCGCCAGCAGCATGATTTCCTGCGGAAAAATCTTCGGCTTGTCCTCGCCGGTGCTGACTTCGCCGACGACGAGCAGGGCCTTGTTCGGCTCCAGCAGCGGACGGAACTTGTCGTAGTCGTTCATCACCAGCAACTGCACCGAGCCATCCAGATCCTCCAGCGTGACCATCGAATACGGTTTGCCGGATTTTTTGGAGGTGCCGTGGCTCACCGCCGCGATCATGCCGCCGATGCGCGTCATGCTGCGGTTGGGCAGCGCGGCGAGCTGCGACGTGTTGTGCAGCGAAAACCGTTGCAGCAACGGCGCGAGCGGAGTCAGCGGATGGCCGCTGACGTAGAAGCCGAGCAATTCCTTTTCGTGCGCGAGCAGTTCGTGCTGCGGCCATTCCGGCAGATTGGCAATGCTCTCCGGCACGGCGCTGGATGATTTTTCCTCCAGCGCGCCAAAGAGCGAGCTTTGCCCTTTTTGTTTGTCGGACAAAATACTTGCCGCGCGCGCCAGCGTGCGCTCGATCTGCGCCGTCAAGGTCGCGCGCGTCTGGCCGAAGCAATCGCACGCGCCGGTTTTGATGAGCGCTTCGAGCGTCTTGCGGCCGAGCGAGCGGCCATCCACGCGTTCGCATAATTCGGCGAGCGTCTTGAATTTCCCGCTTTCGCCGCGCGCCTTCAAAATCGTTTCCACCGCGCCTTCGCCCACGCCTTTGATCGCGGCCATGCCGAAGCGAATCCGCTGTAGCGGCACAGGCGTCTCGCCTGTGGGTTTCTGGTTTTCATCGCACAGGCGGGACGCCTGTGCCACCACGGATTTCGCCGGCGCGAAATAAACGCCACTCTCGTTCACGTCGGGGCCGAGCACCTCGATGCCCACCTCGCGCGCCTCGGCGATGTATTCGGAGAGTTTTTCCGTGTTCGCCATGTCGTTCGTCATCATGGCGCAGTAAAATTCCACCGGGAAATTCGCCTTCAGATACGCGGTCTGATACGCGACAATGGCATACGCGGCGGCGTGCGACTTGTTGAAACCGTAGCCAGCGAACTTTTCCAGCAAGTCGAAAATCTGGTTCGCCTTGGTCTTGGGAATATTGTTCTTCTCATGGCAGCCCTTGACGAAGGTCTCGCGCTGCTTCTGCATTTCCTCGACCTTTTTTTTGCCCATCGCGCGGCGCAGCAAGTCGGCGCTGCCGAGTGAATAGCCGGCGAGCAACTGCGTCGCCTGCATCACCTGCTCCTGGTAAATCAGGATGCCGTAAGTCTCCTTGGAAATGCTTTCGAGCAGCGGATGCTCGTATTCGACCTTGATCTCGCCGTGCCGCCGCTTGATGAAATCGGGAATCAGATCCATCGGGCCGGGGCGATAAAGCGCGACCAGCGCCGTGATGTGCTCGACGGACGTGATCTGAAATTTTTTGCACAGGTCACGCATCCCGCCGGATTCCAACTGGAACACGCCCAATGTTTCCGCGCGGTTCAGCAGGTCGTAGGTTTTTTTGTCGTCGAGCGGCAACTGGTCAATGTTGATCTCGATGCCCTGCGTGCGCTTGACCATCTCGCAGGTGTTGCGGATGACGGTCAGCGTTTTGAGGCCGAGAAAATCCATCTTCAAAAGGCCGAGGTCGCCGACCGGGCCCATCGCGTATTGCGTGACGAGCGTGCCGCTTTCGTCCAGCTTGAGCGGCAGCAAATTCACCAGCGGCTCCGGCCCGATGACCACGCCGGCGGCGTGCACGCTGGAGTTGCGCGCCAGATCTTCCAGCACGAACGCCGTGTCCATCAGCTCGCGCGTGACTTCCTCGTTCTCGTAAGCCTCCTTGAGTTCCGGCACCTGCTTGAGCGCCTTTTCCAGCGTCATTTTCAGTTCGGCCGGGATCAACTTCGCCAGCCGGTCGCAGTCGCCGTAGCTCAAGCCCATCACGCGCCCGACGTCGCGCACGACGGATTTCGCGCCCATCGTGCCGAACGTGATGATCTGCGCCACGGCGTCGCGCCCGTATTTTTCGCGGACGTAGGCGATGACGTCCGCGCGGCGGTCGTCGGCGAAATCAATGTCAATATCCGGCGGATTGACGCGCTCGGGAT
>CAYUGC010000051.1:0-19076 GCA_964444085.1 uncultured Bifidobacteriaceae bacterium
CCGATACCGGCGAAAACGAGGTCGCCTTCTGCGAGGCCTGCGGTTACGCGGCGAACATCGAGAAGGCCACCAGCGGCATTCCCAAGACCGCCGCGCGCGACATCGGTCCGGCCATCGAGAAGTTCGCCACGCCCGGCGTCGTCACCATCGAGGCCTTGAGCAAGGAACCTTACAAAGTTCCCGCCAACCGCCAGATCAAGACGCTCGTCTATATCGCCGACAGCAAAACAATTTTGATTTTGATCCGGGGCGATGACCAGTTGAATGAAACCAAGCTTCTGGCGCGCACCGGCGCGGTCGCGGCCCGGCCGGCTACCCCGGAAGAATGTTTTACCACGCTCGGTGCCAAGCCCGGTTCGCTCGGTGCCGTTGTCAATGTTCCCGCCGACGTGAAAGTCTATGCCGACGAACGTCTGCAGGGCGCGAACGACATGACCACTGGCGCGAACGAGGACGGTTTCCATTTGAAGAACGTCTCCATCGAGCGCGACATCAAGGTTACCGCGTGGTTTGACCTGCGCACCGTCAGCGCCGGCGAGCCGTGCGCCAAGTGCGCCAAGCCGCTCAAGATCCGCCGCGCCATCGAAGTCGGCCACGTCTTCAAGCTCGGCACCAAATACAGCGAGGCGCTGAACGCGATGTATCTGGATGATGCGGGCGTGCGTCACTTCATGGTCATGGGCTGCTACGGCATCGGCGTCACGCGCACCTTGCAGGCGGTGATCGAGCAGGGGAACGACAAGGACGGCGTCATCTGGCCGTTGAGCGTCGCGCCCTATCAAGTTTGCATCACGCCGCTGGCCGTGGCCCCGGACAGCCAGGCTATGCAGCTCGCGGAGAAATTCTATGCCGAGCTGACCGCGCGCGGCGTGGACGTGATTCTCGACGACCGTGACGAGCGCCCCGGCGTGAAGTTCAAGGACGCCGACCTCGTGGGTTTCCCCATCCGTATTGCGCTCGGCGAAAAATCGCTGGCCAAGGGCGAAGTGGAAATCAAGCCGCGCACCGCCGTGTTCCAATCCGTGAAGATCGAGGAAGCCGTCGAGGCCGTGCTAAAACTGCTTCAGGCTGGCAACGTGAAATAAAGCGCCGGGACGGCCAAACTGATTAACCTCGGTCAGGTGCTGCCGCTAGGCCGGCACCGGACCGAAGGAGATGATGTTGCTGAAAGGCGTGTTGGGTTTGCCGTCGCCATCCTCGCCGCACATTTTGATCTGCCACCACGGTGTGCCGTCAGGCACCAAGTCGGCATCCGTTGCGGGAAAGTTGCTGGACTGCAATTCGCCGGATTCCGACCACGCCTCGCTGCCGGCATAACGCTCCCAGACCTGCCAGTAATCCTGCGTCGGGCCGGCATACGTGAGCGTCCACACGCCGCCCGCCGTCCGGTTGATGACTGGCACCAACAGCGTGAACCGCGCTTGCAAGTCATCAATGATGGCTTTCAGGCCGTTGAACTGGGCGCGCATCTGCGCGGCATCCAGCGGCGTGTTTTCCACCGGCAAAGTTGGATTGAATGCCATAAGCAATGTTTGGTAGGGCGGTGCAGCCGCACCGCCGGGCTGGGGGAGGAAAGCCGGCGACGCGGCAGCGTCGCCCTACCAAGTTTTTCAGGTGCAAATGTGGCTCACCATATCGCTCCACTCGGAGGTGCCTGTGCTGCCGCCGATGAATTGCACGCGGAACTCATACAGCGTGCCCGGCGTGAGATTTTCCACGACCACCAGCTTGGTGGAGGAGAAACCGCCACCGTCCTGCCATGCGCCGGCGGCGCTGCGGTATTGCACCTTCAAGCCGTGGACATTCGGCTGGGCCTTGATGCGCAATTGGATTTTGGTGCTCGCGTAGTTCAAGACCGCGCTGATCTCCGGCTTGGCCAGCGGCACCGACGGCCCATGTTCGTGGGTCACCGCTTGAAAACCGGCGGAGCGGATGGTGTCTGCGTTGCCTAGTGCCACGCCCTCCACATAGGCGGCTAGTTGGGAAAGAAGTCCGATCAGCACCACGCGGGAGGCATCCTTGGCCTCGAACTGCGCCTGACTGCCCTTGCGCGATACGTTGTATTTGTTGGTGAAATCCGTGATGGCCGCGAGTTGCGCCACCAACGTGACCGGCAGGGTGGTGAACACCGTGCTGTGCGCCCCCAAACCGTCATGCACCCCTTGCGCGAAGGGGATGACTTCAGGGTCCTTGTATTGTTTGAATTCCAATGAGACGTGTGAGTTCATTTTGATTCCTGTGGTTGTATTGTTACCCGACCAGACCAGACCATTTTGACCCCACGTTTGCCCGGAGTTCCAAATCGCCTGTGTCATGGCACGACTAAGCTCCCGATTTCGATTTGGGTCAATAATAAGTTGTTCACACATTTATAAACAAGATTAAACATTTAACTTAATACTGCTGATGCCCCTGCCGACGCCTTAAAATCCGGCCTCAAAAGCGCGGTCATTTTCGGGCATGGCAAAACGCCCAGCCGCCAAATGGTGAATAACTCATTTTTCGCCGGCACCGGCGTAAATCAAAAAGCGGCTGTCTGAACCAAGGGCAGGGGAACGGCAGCCGGAGACGTCATGGCTTGAGCCATTGGCTTCAAGAGTGCGAGCAATGACGTCATTACCGCCGTCATTGACATCAATACCGCCACCCGAACATGTTTTACCACCGCCCAAACATGTTTTGCTGGCACCGGAACATGTTCTATCGCCATCCGAACATGTTTTGTTGCCGTCGGAACATGTTGTATTGCCATCCGAACATGTTCTACCGCCGTCCGAACATGTTATGTTGCCGCCATTGATGCCAATGGCTGTATAAAAAAAGCCAATCGAGGGGGCAGAAGGGTGGCTTTGTCTAAAAACAAGTCAAAAAGGAGGATTAGTGGTTAATCAAGCTGTTAGCGTGCGGCCTGTAGCCGAATGTATTACTAATGTTTGGCAGATTCTAGACTTGAGTGTTTTGGACTCATCATTGGATAAAAGATGGCGTGAACGCGAGAAAGGACAAATGCAGCAACAATAGAACCTACCAAATCACAAAGAATTGAGATGGCCGAATCACAAAAAGAACAAGCGCCTAAAAGTCCCATCAGCAAATCCCAAACCGATAAAACGCCAAATATGTGAAGCGCAAGGTTAAGCAAGCTATTGCGATTAAGCCGAGAAATCACATAAAAACACCCAACAATTGAGCCTGGAATAATTGAGTCAATAGCAGGAAGCGCCATGTTCGAAAGAAGGCCATTTGGCGGAGGGAATAGCGTCGGAAAAACACAGTCTAGAATTGATTCAATATAAAATCCTATGCCTATTACGAAATAAGCGATGAAAAATAGAAACAAAACATCTGGAAATCGTAATGGTGAACCATAATGAAATCGATAGGATTTCACTTTAACCCAACTCACCAACAACATGCTTAGCATGATGAATAACGATATGATCAAAAAGTCGAAGCCCAAAAGTTTCGAAAATCCGAACTGGGTATTTAATTTATCAAGCCATCCCCAAAGTGTCGCAAGGCACGCAATGATAAAGGCGAGAGCGGCGATTACCGCGCTGTAGAAGGAAAAGACACCTTTTGGACTCCGAAGACTAGAATCTATTAAAAGTTTGGCGAGCGGATGAAAGCCGCGGCGAAAGGTAAACCCAAACAAAGCGATGCCAAACACTACTGCGATGATTAGCGAAGGAAAAAGCGACACAACCACGACAACTTTTAGCCAAGTTCCTGAAAAAAACCAGGCACACAATGAGGCAGACGAAGCCACGCCAGCCCCAGCAATAAACGAAATGTTTGAAAGCCCAAACAACAAAGGTACTAAAGGCCAGAACCAGATGTTCAACAAAATGAATAGAAATAAAGTTGCACTGGCTCCAAAAGTTAATAGTAAAACTGTATTTGAAAGGAACAACACAAATACACCAAACGGCGTGCGGGCAGAGAGCATCTCCCTCAAAAACATACGACTCACTGAAATGCTGAGCGAGACAAGACATGCGTTTGCGAGGGCGATTACGACCACAAAATAAATTGTGAAAATAACAGCGAAAGGCCAACTATCTAACTTCGCCAAATCCGAGGCGTTTTGGACGATATATAAAGAATCGCCAACCTTACGATGTAAATCAGGAGACTTGGAAAACATTTGCAAATATTCGATGGAAGCAGAAAAGGATTTCCAAGGAAGCATGTTCATGGCAAAAGGCTTTCCGCAAAAAAATCCAGCAAAACCCAATGATGCACCTACGAATAATGAACTGAAAATGCACGTCTTTCGAAAAGATACCCAAGAAAATGGTTGAGGGCCGAACGCACGATCATAAGTTCTAACAAGAGCTGAGAATGGCACAGACAGAATTGCACTTGCCGAAGGATTTTCCAAGGTGGCCTGCCAGCGCTCAAAGAAAGACCGAAGACGCATTTGCAAACCATCACCCAGATGGGATGCGGCGATAAGGTCACTCATTATTTTGACGGCACCGAGCACTGCTACAACATTGATCAGGAAACTAATCATAAATATAAATCAAATCCACGCAGGCGTCGGGCAACTTGGCAAGCTGTTCCAGATTGTCGTCGCAATAGACGACGCGGGTGTCGAGGAGGGAGCTGGCGTGGGTGCGCTTGAAGAACGCATCCATCTCCGTCAAGGCATCGGCACTGGAATCGAACGTCACGGAAATATCCCCTCAATTCTTCTGATAGACATTTATTTTCAATGTCTTCGTATGCCCATGCAGATCGGTGATGAGGTCGGTTTTGGTGCCGATCTTGGTGAAGCCGGTTGGTGCCGCCGTGGTGCTTGGCAGGTAAAGATACGCGCCGGGGACAAAGCCGATGCCGTTCACGCCACTAATTCCAGCCGGGCCTTGCGCACCCGTGGCTCCGGTGGGGCCGACCAAGGTGCTGATGTCCACGGTGCCAAGTTGCCCGCTGACCGAATCCACGACGACGGGTTTGGCGGCGTTCGGCACAGTGACGCCACTGATGCCGGCAATGAAAGTGTTGGTGTGCGTGCCGGTGGTGCCAATGCGAATGGTGCCGGATTCAGCCGCAATGCCTTCGTTGCCAATATCAATGTTGTTGTCGCCGTTGGTCAGATAGTAACCCGCTTCATTGCCGAGCCCGATGTTGTTGCTGCCGGTCGTGTTTGAACCGAGCGCGCTACTGCCGTTGGCCATGTTGTTGTTGCCAGTTGTGTTTAAAAAGAGAGCGCATATGCCGTTGGCCACGTTGCCGTAGCCGGTCGTGTTTGAATAGAGCGCGCTTGCGCCGTTGGCCGTGTTGACGTTGCCGGTCGTGTTGTATAGGAGCGCTTGAGGGCCATTGGCCACGTTGCCGCTGCCTGTCGTGTTGAAAAAAAGCGCGCTTGTGCCGTTGGCCGTGTTGAGGCCGCCAGAAGTATTGGAGAAGAGTGCGCACCAGCCGTTGGCCGTGTTTCCTACCCCGGTCATTGTGCCGTTGCCGGCATCCGGCCCAAATTCATTAGGTTGTGCGTTTGCCACGCAGGTTAGCGCCATGAGGGCGAAGGTGAAGAGTGCGGTGTTTTTCATTTTATTAATCCCAAGCAAGCCGGAAATGTTTTTGGCCATGGGCGGAGATTAAAGAAGCGGCGCGTTGCCGTCAATTCGCCCGGCAAGGCCGCCTGTTGGCGGGGTGGCCATCCGTCCGGCTTAATTGCCGTTCTTGTCCAGGCAATCGCGGACGACCTTGGTGAGTTCGGCGGTGCCGTAGGGCTTTTGGATGAAGCTGGCGTGGTTGCGCTGGAAGAACGCATCCATCTCCGTCAAGGCATCGGTACTGGAATCAAACATCACAGAAATATCCCCTTAATTCTTCTGATAGACATTTATTTTCAAAGTCTTCATATGCCCATGCAGATCGGTGATGAGGTCGGTTTTGGTGCCGATCTTGGTGAAGCCGGTTGGTGCCGCCGTGGTGCTTGGCAGGTAAAGATACGCGCCGGGGAACAAGCCCGCGCCGGTTGCACCCGTGTCGCCTTTTGCACCGGTGTCTCCCTTGTCACCTTTGGGGCCGACCAAAGTGCTGATGTCCACAGTGCCAAGTTGCCCGCTGACCGAATCCACGACGACGGGATTGGCGGCGTTCGGCACGGTGACGCCACTGATGCCAGCAATAAAAGTGTTGGTGTGCATGCCCGTGGTGCCGATGCGGATGGTTCCGGATTCGTTGGCCACACCGGAATTGCCAATATCAATATTGCTATCGCCATTGGTCAGCGAGGAACCGGAAAGATAACCGAGGGCGATATTGTTGCTGCCGGTCGTGTTGAGAAAGAGCGCTTGAATTCCGTTGGCCGTGTTGAATTTGCCGGTCGTGTTGGCGTAGAGCGAGTCAATGCCATTGGCCGTGTTGAGGCTGCCGGTTGTGTTATAGAAGAGCGCACTGGCACCGTTGGCCGTGTTGCCACTGCCGGTTGTGTTATAGAAGAGCGCATCGGCACCGTTGGCTGTGTTGACGCTGCCGGTCGTGTTTGAATAGAGCGCAACATCGCCGTTGGCCACATTTTGGTGGCCGGTTGTGTTGGATTGGAGCGCATCAAAACCGTAAGCCGTGTTGTAGTCACCGGTCATTGTATTGTTGCCAGCATCCGGCCCAAACTCATTTTGTGTTTGTGCGTTTGCCACGCAGGTTAGCGCCATGAGGGCGAAGGTGCAGAGTGCGGTGTTTTTCATTTTATTAATCCCAAGCAAGCCGGAAATATTTTTGGCCATGGGCGGAGATTAAAGAAGCGGCGCGTTGTCGTCAATTCGTCCGGCAAGAGCGCCCGTTGGCGGGGTGGCCATCCGTCCGGCTTAATGGCCGCTCTTGTCCAGGCAGTCGCGGACGACCTTGGTGAGTTCGGCGGTGCCGTAGGGCTTTTGGATGAAGCTGGCGTGGTTGCGCTGGAGGATTTCGCTGTTCACCTCCTCCGCCGTGTAGCCGCTCATGAAGACGACCTTGAGCTTGGGCGATTCGGTGACGAGCTGCTCGGCGAGTTCCATGCCGGAGACGCCTCCGGGCATGACCATGTCGGTGAGCAGCAGGTCAATCTGGTCGGGGTGCTGTTGCCAGACGCCCAGCGCCTCGCGGCCGGAGGCGGCTTCGAGAATCTGGTAGCCGGCGTCCTGCAGAATTTCCCGCGCAAGTTCGCGCAGCATCGGTTCGTCTTCGACAATCAAAATGCATTCGTGGCCGCCGGCGGCGGGTTCGGCGGCGGAAGGCTCGGCGGGAAGGGATTCAACCGTGGTTTCCGCATTGGCCGGCAGATAGACGGTGAAGGTGGAGCCGCAGCCGGGCTGGCTCATGACTTCCACCCAGCCGCCGTGCTGGCGGGCGATGTTGAATACGGTGGCGAGGCCGAGGCCGGTGCCTTTGCCGACGTCCTTGGTGGTGAAGAACGGCTCGAAAATATGGGCAAGTGTGGCCTCGGTCATGCCGCAGCCGGTGTCGGTGACCTCGAGCTTCACGAAATGGCCGGCGGTGGATTCGGGATGCTGCTCGGCGTGTTCGGGGCCGACGAAGGTCTCGGAAATCTCGATGATGAGCGTGCCGCCGGCGGGCATGGCGTCGCGGGCGTTGCTGGCGAGGTTCATCACCACCTGCTCAATCATGCTCTGGTCGGCATGGACGAAGGGCAGGATGGCCGGGCTTTTGAATTTCAACTGGATGGTTTCGCCGACGAGGTGTTCCAGCATCTTGCTGGTGCTGCCGACGACTTCGCGCAGGTCGAGCGGCTTGGGCTGCATGACGTTTTTGCGGCTGGTCAGCAGCAGTTGCCGGGTCAGCCGCGCGGCGCGGTCGCCGGCGGAATAAATCTGCGTGAGCTGTTCCTTGGTTTCGGCGGGAAGTTTTTCATCGGTGAGCAGCTTGCTGGCATGGCCCTGGATGATGGTCAGCATGTTGTTGAAATCATGCGCGATGCCGGCGGCGAACTGGCCGAACGTCTTCATCTTCTCCGATTGCAGCAACTGCGCTTCCAGGTTCAGCCGCGCGGTGATGTCCTCGCCGTAGCCATGGACCACCTCGCTCGCCAGCACCGGAAGAAATTGCCAGGCGATGGTGTGGCCGTTGAGCCGGGTGAGCAGGCCGGTGCGCGGCAGGCCCGTGCCGAGGCAGTTGCGCACAATGTTGCCGATGTCTTCCGGCAAAATCTGGCGCGGGTCGTCCATGTCCAGTGACTTGGCCAGATGCCCAGCGGCGACGTTGAAATAATTCACTGAGCCGTCCGCGGCCAGCTCGAGCGCGGCATTGGGATTTTCCTTTACGAACGCCGCCAGTTTCTCGTTCTCGGCCTCGGCGCGGATGCGTTCGGTGACCATGCCCACGACGTTGGCGATGGCGAGGAGAAACTGGATGTCGTCCGGCGAAAAATCCCGCTGGTGTGTGGAGTGCGCGGCGAGCACGCCGAAGGGCTTGCTGCGTGTGGGGATGGCCACCGCTGCGCCGCTCATCACGCCGAGTTCCGCCAGCAGCGGCGACCTGGCGAAAATGGTTTCCTGGCTCCAATCGTTGACCACGGACACTTCACCGGTCTCCGCCGTCCACGACATCTGCGATTGTTTCGGCTGGGGAAACGCATTGTTGTCGTCGGCCTGGGGAACCAAGCCATAGACCGCCAGCGGCTGCAGCCGCCCGTCAGGCAAACGCTGATAAATCATGGCGTAATCCACGGCGAACATTTCCGCTACGCGGTGCACGGCCTGCTCGTAGATGACCGACAAGTCGCGGTTGGTCAGCGCGCACTGGCCGACGGCGGCAACAGAAGTCTGCTGCATGGTGCGGTTGAGGAATTTCCGTTCCGCCTCGTCGCGTTCCTTCTGGCGCTGCTGCAACGCCGCCGCCATCTCGTCGAATTTTTGTGCAAGCAGGCCGATTTCGCCCTCGGCCTGTTTCAAGCCCGACCGCGCCGCGAAATCGCCGGCGGTCAATCGCTGCACCGCGCGGATGAGCGCCTGCACCTGCCGCAAAATAAAATGCTCGCCGCCATACCACGCCGCGACGAGCGCGAGCACGCCGACGATGAAGCTTTCCCACGGCACGTTGAGAGTGTAGCGCCGCAGCCAGTCTGGAGCGTAGGCCCAGAACCAGTCCTGGTTGACGATGAATGTCAACACCAGTGCCGGCGAAATCCAGAGAAAGACACTCGCCACCAGCTGCATCCGCACGCTGGAGAATCGTTTGACGAGTTTGGGAAACATTGGCGGGGGGAAGAATACAACGCAAACTTTCGGCGGCAAAATATATTTCAACCATCCGCCGCCAGCGCCGCCGCCCGTCCGCGCGGCAGCCGTTCAAGGTGAAAGATCAGGAAACCATGCAGCCAGTCGCACAGTTCGTCCACCTGCGCCGCCGACAGTTTCAACCGCGTAATGCCGTCCGCGCCGCCGTCGAGCATGGCCGCGACCAGCTTCTTCGCGCCCGGTGTCAGTCGCGTGTCCGCCATATCCGGCTCCTGTCCCAGTTCCCGCAGCAGCCTGAGTTCAAAGGCGAAGATGTTTTGCGCGGACGGAGCTTGTTTGCACAATGATTGGAGAAAGTTTCGCGCGAGTCCGTAAATTTCCGGCAGCGGCGTTTCGGTTTCAGTCGCTTGCGCGATGAAATTGGCCGCGTAGGCCGCCTGTTGCAATTTCACGATGTCCGTGCGGATGGCGCTGTGCGTCTCCAGTAATTTCACTTCGCGGAGATTGTGCAAATCAGAGCTGCGGCTGCGGCTGAAGGAAAAATCCGCCGCGTAAAACAAATCCAGTTTGCCGGCGAACGGCGATTTCG
The DNA here is from genome assembly GCA_964444085.1 of uncultured Bifidobacteriaceae bacterium. GTDB lineage: Bacteria > Verrucomicrobiota > Verrucomicrobiia > Limisphaerales > UBA11358 > UBA11358. Next base: position 9,775 of record CAYUGC010000051.1, read on the forward strand.
GACGCCGCGCGCCCTTAGCCACGGTGGCGATGCGGCCAAGATCCGGCGTGAGCCAGTGGACGATGAGGCTGGTTTCCGTGAGCGGACGGGTGCGCAGGATCAGGCCGCTGGCGGACTCGATCATGCGGAAAACGAGGATGGAGGATGGAGGATGGAAGATGGCATGTGGTTCGCGCGTTCCAAGCTATTCTTTATTCTCCATCTGCTATCTTCGCTTTTCCGCCAACGGCGGAAGTTCCGGCACGATGGAGCCGAGGCTGACGATGTATTTAATGCCGTCGGCCACGCTCATGTCGAGCTTGGTGACTTTCTCCTCCGGCACCAGCACGAGGAAGCCGGAGGTCGGGTTCGGCGTCGTGGGGATGAACACGGCGACCACCTTTTCCTTCGTCTTCTGCTGCACCTCGCCGCGTTCCTCGTTCGTGATGAAGCCGATGGAATACATCCCCTCGCGCGGAAATTCCACCAGCACGACGGTCTTGAAGGAATCCTTGTTGCCGGAAAACGCCTCGTTGACCTGCTTGATCGCGCCGTAAAACTTGTTGATCACCGGCACGTTCATCATCGCCGTGTCGAGCCATTCGAGCATCCGCCGGCCGATGTAATATTGCGCCGTGACGCCGACGGCGGTGATCAGCGCCGCCGCCAGCACGAGCGCCAACAGGCTCCAATACCAGAACATCGCGCCGTCCTGGCCGTTCGCGTAGATAAGCTTGGGCGCAAGGCAATACGGCAGGAAAAACAGTAGCGTGTCGGTGAAGCTGGAGATCGTTCCGAAAATCCACTTCACCGCCGCCAGCGTCAGTAACGCCGGCAGCGACACCGCCAGTCCGGTCAGGAAACCGCGGCGCCAGCGGGCAAAAAATGTTTTTCTCACGCGCGGAGTTTAGCCGGGCGCGACAGTTGTGCGAGAGAAAATCTTTTGGCGAGCCGCTGCACCAGCCGGTTCTCCGCGCGCTTCATTTCGCGGCGCAACGCCGGCTTCAAATCGTCGTAGCCGAGCAGATGTAAAACGCCGTGGACGACGTAACGCACCACTTCCGCCTGCCAGCTTGTCCGAAATTCTTTTGCCTGCCTGATGGCATCGTCCACGCAAATGAACAACTCGCCTTGCAATTGTTTCTGCTTTCCGCTTTCCGCTTTCCGCTTTTCCGAGTGGTCGAACGTGATGACATCCGTCGAGCCTTCGTGCTGGAGAAACTGCCAGTTCACCCGCGCCATTTTCACCACACCGACGAGGTGGATGCCAAGTTCCGCCTCAGTGATTCCCAGATCCGTGAAAAGCTCCGTCACGACCTGCTTCAGAAAACGCGAGTTGATCTTCTTCGTCCGCTGGCAGTTGGCGATTAAAATATCCATATGCGATATACGATAAGCGATTTACGAGTAGGTCGGTAATTTCAAGCGAGGCACGCCAATCGTAAATCGCCAATTGTAAAGTAAATCACTCGGTTTTGGCCTTGCCGCGATGGTTTTCGTAGGCCGCGATGATGCGCTGCACCAGCGGATGCCGCACCACGTCGCGCTTGGAAAACTCAATGATGCCAATGCCTTCCGTGCCGTGCAGTGCGTGGTGCGCCTCGGCGAGGCCGGAGTGTTTGTGCGACGGCAAATCCACCTGCGATTCGTCGCCGGTGATGACCGCCTTGGAGCCGTGGCCGAGCCGCGTGAGAAACATCAACATCTGTTCCGTCGTGGAATTTTGCGCCTCATCCAAAATGATGAAGGCGCCGTTCAGCGTGCGCCCGCGCATATAGGCGAGCGGCGCAATCTCAATCGTGCCGCGCTCGGTGAGCTTCAGGATTTCCTCCGTCGGCATCATGTCCTGCAACGCGTCGTGCAGCGGACGCAGATACGGCGTGATTTTTTCCAGCAAATCCCCCGGCAAAAACCCCAGCGCCTCGCCGGCCTCGACCGCCGGGCGCGTTAAAATGATCCGTGACACGGTGCCTTCGCGCAGCGCGGACAAAGCCATCGCCACGGCCAGATACGTTTTGCCCGTGCCTGCCGGACCGATGCCGAACGTCACGTCGTGCTGGCGGATGGCGTCGAGATATTTTTTCTGGCCGACGGTTTTGGCCGTCACGCCCGGCTTGCGTTCGTGCGTCGTCACGCGGTCGCTGACCATGTCCTTGAGCGTGGTGCCGCCTTCGTGCTTCACCACGTTCAGCGCGTGCAGAAACTCGCGATTCTTCACTGGCGAACCGGCTTTCAGCAAACTTTCCAACGACGCGAACAGATGCTTGGCGCGTTCGATATCGGCGGCCGCGCCTTCTAGTTTGATCCAGCCTTCGCGCGCGGTTGCTTTTACGCCGAGTTCCGTTTCGAGCAGCGCCAGGTTGCGCGGTTCGTGGTTGAACAGTTGCTGCGCGAACCGCGCGTTTTCGTAATGAAGGGTTTCAGTGGCCACAAGAAAAAATCATTTTGCCAGTTCCGCCCGCAGCTTGGCCGCGATCTCTTTCAGCGCATCAGGCACGACGCTCGTATTCGCAAGCACCGGCATGAAATTCGTATCGCCATTCCAGCGCGGCACGATGTGGACGTGCAGGTGTTCCGCGATGCCCGCGCCCGCGACTTTGCCAATATTGATGCCCACGTTGAATCCGTCCGGTCTCATCACCGCCGACAGGGCATTGCTGCAACGCCGCACGAGTTTCCACAAGTCGGTGAGTTCCTCGTCCGTCAGCCCGTTCAAATCCGGCACTTCCTTGTAAGGCACGACCAACAGGTGCCCGCCGTTGTAGGGATAACGATTGAGGAGCGCAAAACAGGTGCGCTCGCGCACGATGACGAGATTTTCCACGTCATCGGACGATTGCGCGATGCGCGCGAACAAGCCTTCCTTGAGTTCCGGCTTGGGCGACAAAATGTATTCGATGCGCCACGGCGCGTGGAGTGAGTCCATGGGGGAAAAGTTAAAACGCGGGGCGAATAAGGAAAGCCAAAATCACTTCCGTCCCCGAAGCAGATACTTCGCAAACGAAATCAATCCGGAGAATTTATAATTGGGATCCACGTATTTCTCGATGACGTAGAACGCGAAATAATAAAAGCGGCAAAAACTCCAGATGGCCAGCCCCACCAGCCCGGCGGTCTTCCACGTCGGGCTGTCGAGAAAAAGCAAGACCACCGCGACCAGGCCGATGAGCAGGAACAGCAGCCCCTTCAACTTGATCCAAAATGGATTCGACAAGTCTTTCATGTGAACAAGCTCAACACTGCCGCCGCCGCGCGCTTCGGCGCGCCCGGCTCGCCGAGCGAGGCGATGATTTTGCCGAGCTGCACCTTGATTTGCGCCCGGCGCGCTTCGTCCTGCAACAACGCCAGCACCGCGTTGGCGAGGTTTTCCGGTGTCGCCGATTTTTGGAGAAATTCGGGGAACACCTCCTCGCCCGCGAGCAGATTTGGCATCGTCAGCGATTTCACCGTGATGATGCGCAGCGCCATCGCCAGGCCCAAAAGCGATTTCTTGTAGAGCGTCACCGTCGGCGCGCCAAAGAACGCGCACTCCATTGTCACCGTGCCGGTCTTGGACAGCACCACGTCCGCCTCCGCCAGCGCCCACGGCAATTCGCCGATCTGGATTTCCAGGTTGGTTGCGCCGAGCGATTTTGCGAGCGCCAACAGCTCTGGATTGGGTAAAACCATTTTTGCCCGCGCGTCCGGCAATTCTTTTCGAACCAGCTTTAGCGCCGCCAGCATCACGGGCAGATGATGTTTCAATTCCGCCTTCCGGCTGCCTGGCAGCAGGAGGATTTGCGATTGACGATTTACGATTGACGCGCCTCCTCCCGATCCGTGCGTCAATCGTAAATCGTCAATCGTAAATCGCCCGATCATCGGATGGCCGACGAATTCCACCCGCAGCTTCGGCACGCGTTTGGCATACCATTCCTGCTCGAACGGGAAAATGCTCAACAGCAAATCATAATTCGCCGCCAGCAGGTTCGCCCGGCCCGGTCGCGACGCCCACACCTGCGGCGAGACGAATTGCACGATCTTCGGTTTCCATTGGGAGAATGGATTCGCACGGAGGTATTGCTTGATCGCGTGGCCGAAGCGCAGGTTGAACCCGCCGTAATCCACGCCGATGACCACATCCGGCTTGCGCTCGATGGCCAGCGCGAGCAGTTGGTTGAACAGTCGCCGGAACTCGAAATATTTCTTCAGCACGTCCGTGAGGCCGAGCACCGCATGTTGGGTCAGGTCAAACGCGATGTTCACGCCGGCGGCGGCCATCTTCGCGCCGCCCGCGCCGAAAAACTTCGCGTCCGGCAGCTGGTCACGCAAGGCGGACACCAGTTCCGATGCGAGGAGATCCCCGCTCGCCTCCCCGGCGATGAGCATGAAAGTTTTCGGTTTCAATTTTATATTTGGCCGGAGACGACGTGTGGTGTCTCCGACTTTGATTATTTCTTCATCCAGTTCACGTTTAATTTGTAGGAGACGACGTGGTGAGTCTCAAACTTATTTTCATTGTATAAATATACTTGGAGACTTGTCACTCCGCCGCCGGTGAAAAATTGTTGTGGAAGTCGGGTGTTCCGGGACCGTTGCGGCCGGTGTTTTGCCGGTGCCGGAGCCATGCCGCCATTTGGAAGATCGGTATTTCCAAAGGCCAAACCATTTTTCCATTTGGCGAAGTCATTTTTCTGTCCACCGGTCGGAAGTTGTGGAATATATTTGCCGAGGCTCCACGATGAAGAAAAAAACTTACCCGCTCGCGGAAGTCTATCGGCTGCTCGAACCCGGCCCGGTGGTGCTGCTCACCACGAGCCGCGCCGGTCGGGGAAACGTCATGCCGATGTCGTGGCACACGATGCTGGAGTTCCGGCCGCCGCTGGTAGGCTGCGTTGTCAGCGAGCAGAATTATTCGTTTGCCACCCTCAAGGCCACCAAGGAATGTGTGATTAACATCCCGACAGTGGAGCTGGCAAAACAGGTGGTGGCGTGCGGTAATCTTTCCGGCGCGGACACGGATAAGCTCCGCGCCGTCGGCCTGACGCCCGTGCCGGCGACTTGTGTCCGGCCGCCGCTCATCGCCGAATGTTATGCGAGTTTGGAATGCAAGGTTGTGGACGCGAAGCTCGTCAACAAATACAACTTCTTTATCCTCGAAGTCGTGGCGGCGTGGATTGACCCGGCGCGGAAACGGCCGCGCACCATCCATCATCAGGGCGAAGGTGTGTTCATGGTGGCGGGGCGGACACTGCATCTGCCGTCGCCCATCACTTCCCTGGGTGGCAGTTGACGGATTGGCGACATCAGAGCGGCGGACAAGAAATCGGCCGGTGAGGCTATCGGGCATCCGCATGGGTCACTTTTGCTTCCCGCCTGAGTCTCATCGGCCTGATAGAATGTAGGCCGGTTCCGCCGGTTTTCAAGGGTGCAAGTTCCGAGTGTGCCGGCCACCGGGCGCGTTCGGTTCTTGGCGAAAGGGTGAGCCATTTCCAGGATAAATTGTTTGAACGAAAGGCCGGCCCGGCAGTCAAACTCTACGTATCTGACCAACTGATCCTTTGTCAGCAGCGACGACAATCTGGCAAAGGGCTTTTCTAAATCAACGGGACGGCGTCGCTGACCGTCCCGACAATTTGTTCTTTGTTTCGTCCGCCGGATTGTATGGGCGGCGTTTTTTTTGCGCCAAGTGAAAAATTTCACAAACTTTTCTTGCGGTGCCGGTGCTGGATTGATAAATAAGACGGACGATTTTTGTTTAGCAGCGCAGCTTTTAATGGGCTGCGGTTTTAACTTTTAGACGAAGTGATTTTCCCCAAGTGGACAAATAGTTTGCCTTTAGTGCTCGGCGCGGTTGCCGCGCTGGCCGGTGCCGGCATTGCGGCGGGCGTGACGATCTATCTCACGCCCAAATACACCCGTGCGGGCTATCAGCCGGTGCAGCCGGTGCCGTTCTCCCATAACATCCACGCGGGCCAGCTCGGCCTCGATTGCCGCTTCTGTCACAATGGCGTGGAACGTTCTTGGTTCGCCAATCTGCCGGGTGCGTCCACCTGCATGAACTGCCACAATGTTGTCCTGAAGGATGACCCGCGCTTGCAGATCGTTCGCGACAGCGCGGCGAACAATACGCCGATTCCGTGGGTGCAGGTGCATAAGACGCCGGACTACGTTTATTTCAACCACTCCGTCCATGTGGATCGCGGCATCGGCTGCGTGAAATGCCATGGTCGTATTGACCAGATGGACGAGGTGCGTCATGTGGAATCGTTCAGCATGAGTTTCTGCCTCGATTGCCATCGTAATCCGGCGGCGAACATCCGCCCGACGGACAAGGTCACGAAGCTGGACTGGCAGTGGAGCACGAATGCCGCTGAAGCCGACAAACTGCAGACCGTCGAAGGCAAGAAACTTGTGGAACACATGCGCGTCGAATCGCTGCAAAGCTGCTCGGCCTGCCACCGTTAAATGAATCCGAATCCGACCAATTCAACGCCCGCGAACGGCCGCCGTTACTGGCGCAGCCTCGATGAGATGGCCGACACGCCGGAGTTTAAGGACTGGCTGCATCGCGAGTTTCCCGTGGGCGCAAGCGAGATGGTGGAAGATGGTTCTACCCGCCGCCAGTTTCTCAAGCTCATGTCCGCGTCGTTCGCTTTCGCGGGCGTGGCCACGCTCGGCGCAGGTTGCCGTCGTCCGGAAGAAAAGCTCGTTCCCTACGGCAAGCAGCCGGAGAATTTCACCTACGGCGAGGCGCAGTATTTTGCGACCGCCATGCCCACGCGCACCGGCGCGATTCCGCTGGTCGTCAAATCCTACGAAGGCCGTCCGGTCAAGATTGAGGGCAACGCGCTGTTTCCCGGCGCCAACGGCGGCACCGATCGCTACGCTCAGGCTTCCATTCTCGACCTCTACGACGTGGACCGCGCCCGCCATTTCAAGCACGACGGCAAAACGGTTTCGCGCGAAGAAGCCTTGAGCTTCCTTGACGAACTCTCCAAGAAGTTTGCCGCGAACTCCGGCGAAGGCTTGGCGTTTCTCGCCGAAAGCAGCACCTCGCCGTCGCGGGCGCGCCTGCAAAAGATCATCGCGCAGAAATTTCCGAAGGCGCAGTGGTTCACCTACGACGCGATTGATTCCGGCATCCACCAGCGCGCGGCCACGCAGGCGTTTGGCCAGCCGGTGAAGCCGGTGTTCCATTTCGACAAGGCGAAAGTCATACTGTCGCTCGACTGCGATTTTCTCGGCGGCGAAGATGATTCGCATAATCATATCCGCAAGTTTGCCGCCGGCCGCAAGGTAGAGCAGGGGATGAGCCGCCTTTACGCGGTCGAATCGCTGTTCACGCTCACCGGCGCGAATGCGGATCACCGGCTGCGTATCAATGCGAGCTTGGTTGCGCAAGTTGCAAAAGCAATTTCCGCCACGATTTCACACGCGGCGGTTTCAGTTCCCGCTGGTGTGGATGCGGCTTGGATTGCTGAATGCGCCAAAGATTTGATGAACAACCGCCGTAAGGGGATGGTTGTTGTTGGACAGCGCCAGCCGATTGAAATTCATTTACTCGCGCAGCAAATTAATGCTTCGCTCGGCGCGATTGGCAATACGGTGACTTTGGTTCCCGCAGTGGAGAATGCCGGCGGCGATTTCGGCCATTTGGTAAAATATCTGGATGGAAACGCGGTGGATACGCTGGTTGTCCTCGGCGGCAATCCGATCTACAACATTCCCGCCCAGATGAATTGGGCGGACTTGCAGAAGAAAGCCAAGGCGGTTGTTCGTTTGGGATATTACGAGGACGAAACGGCAGAGAAAGCAGCTTGGAATTTTCCGGCCACTCATTATTTGGAATCTTGGGGCGACGTGGTTGTCGCCGATGGAACCACGGTTTTGGTTCAACCGTTGATTCAGCCGTTGTTTGGCGGAATCACGGAATTGGAATTTCTGGCGCTTATCGCGGGTGAAGCGCAAAGCAATCCGCACGACATAGTCCGGGCAACGTTTGGCGGCTCCGATGAGTCTTGGAAAAAAGCGTTGTTCAACGGATTCGTTGCTGATTCTGCTCCAGCTACAGTTGGACTGTCGAATTTCTCCATTTCAGTTCCGAGAATTTCCGGTGTTAATGCGCCGTTAGCTTCTAATCTCGAAGTCATTTTCTTCCGCGATGCGAAGGTGGACGACGGCCGTTACGCGAACAATGGTTGGATGCAGGAGTTGCCCGATCCCATCACCAAGATGACGTGGGACAACGCCGTGCTTATCAGCCGCAAGACGGCGAAAGAGCTTGGCCTGGCGAACGGTGACATCGTGGAGATTTCGCTGAACGGCAAGAGCGTGCAAGGTCCGATCTGGGTGCAGCCGGGCATGGCGGATTATTCGCTCGGCCTCGCGCTTGGTTATGGACGCGAGCGGGCAGGGCGCGTCGGGACGGGCGTCGGTTTTAACGCCTACAAGATTTTCTCCGGCAAATATATTGAGACCGGCGCGATGGTGAAGAAGACCGGCGAGACGCACGTTCTCGCCTGCACTCAGCATCACTGGAGCATGGAAGGCCGGCCGGCGGTGCGCGAATTCAATTTGTCGGACGCGGTGGAGGCGGTGGAGAAAAAGGAAAACATCGGCGAGGAAAAATTCCACGGCGTCGAGCCGCCCATCGTCAAATCGCTTTATCCGAATCCGCTCGACGAGGCCAAGAAGACGGCGCTGCACCAGTGGGGCATGACCGTGGACTTGAACGCGTGCGTCGGCTGCGGCACCTGCGTGGTGGCGTGCCAGAGCGAAAACAACATTCCGATTGTCGGCAAGGATCAGGTATTGCGCGGCCGCGAGATGTCCTGGCTGCGCATTGACCGCTATTTCACGACCGATCCGAAGCGCAAAAATAATAAGAGCCGGTTCGACTGGAACGCGGACATGAACCAGCGCGATGACGCGCAGCAATTTCAGGAGTGGATTGACGACGTGCAGGCGGTGAACCAGCCGATGATGTGCTCGCATTGCGAGTCCGCGCCGTGCGAAAACGTCTGCCCCGTCGCCGCGACTGTTCACGACCAGGAAGGCCTGAACGTGATGGCTTACAACCGTTGCATTGGCACGCGCTATTGCTCGAACAACTGCCCTTACAAGGTCCGCCGGTTCAATTTCCTCGATTACAACAAGCGCCCGTTGACGGAACTCAAAGGCACGCTGTATTCCACGACGCTCACGCACAAGACGGATGGCGAATGGGATTTGCTGCGCTGGTTCAAGGACCCGAACAGCGGCATGCGCTCGGAAGACGAATGGGATCTGATCAAGCTCTCGAAGAATCCCGACGTGACGGTGCGGATGCGCGGCGTGATGGA
>CAYUGC010000052.1:0-19062 GCA_964444085.1 uncultured Bifidobacteriaceae bacterium
GCCCTCTCCCCAATTGACCCCTCCGCCCCACTCAAACGCGGAGAGGGAGAAATGCTCCCTGTGTCTCGACATGCCCCCCGAGAGGGAGAAGGTGTCCGCAGGACGAATGAGGCGGTTCAGGGAAAGGGCGACCGTGAACCCAAACTTTACGGAGGCATGTTCATGACTGCCGCGCTCGACATTTTTCTGCGGCTCGCGGCGTGGCTGCTGCTCGCGCCGCTGCTGCCGGGCATCATCAACAAGGTCAAGGCGTGGGTCGCGGGCCGGCGCGGACCGCCGGTGCTGCAATTGTATTTCGACCTCGCCAAACTCTGGTGCAAAGGCGTCGTGCTGAGTACGGCGGTTTCGCCGATGCACGTCATCGGCCCGGCGATGGCGTGGATTGCGATTCTCGGCGCGGCGCTGTTACTGCCCGTCGGGCCGGCGGGTGCATCGCTTTCTTTTCGCGGCGACGCACTACTGTTCGTTTATCTGCTGGCGCTCGCGCGGTTCGGCATCGCGCTGGCGGCGCTCGACACCGGCTCAGCCTTCGAAGGCATGGGCGTGGCGCGGGAAGTCAGCTATGCCGTACTCGCCGAGGCCGCGATCATCACGGCGCTGCTGACGCTCTGCGTGCAAAGCGGCAGCGTGTCGCTCGCCACGATGCTTGCGCCTTCGGCCGGCGCAGGCGCGGCGCTGCTCGCAGCGGGGCTGTTCGGGGTGCTGCTAGCGGAAAACTGCCGCGTGCCGTTCGACGACCCGAACACGCATCTCGAACTCACGATGATCCACGAAGTCATGGTACTTGATCACAGCGGCCCGCCGCTAGCGGCCATTCTTCATGGCGCGTCGCTGAAACTGCTGCTCTTCGCCGTGCTGCTGGCCGAGGCCGTTTTACCGCTCGGCAAATTAACCCTGATCCAAGCCAGCGGCGCGCTCGTCGCGTCGGTCTTCGTCGTGTCGGTTGCTGTGGGACTGGTGGAATCGCTGCTGGCGCGGCTGGCGTTTCGCCGCGTGCCGCTGCTGCTGACGACGGCATTTTTGCTGTGCCTATTCGCGCTGCTGGTCGCTTGGAAAGGAGGTGTGCCGTGAACGGAATGGAAAACATCCAACAGCCAACAGCCAACACTGAACATCCAATGGACACCATTCGTTCGCGCGCCGAAAATTGGATGTTGGATGTTCGATGTTGGATGTTCGGTGTTAGTTTTCGGAAGGGGCGCACGCCATGAACGGCACCATGAACCTGCTCATCGGCCTCGCGATGGGATTCAGCCTCGTCGCACTGGCGAGCAGCCGGCTGCCATCGGTGATCCGCGCGGCGGCGTTTCAAGGCATGATTCTGGGCACGTTACCCTTGGTGCTGGAAGAAAAATTTCACTGGCTCGTCGTCGCCGTCGCCATCGGCACAATCACGGTGAAAGGCTTTGTGATTCCAAGCTTGCTACGGCGGGCGCTGCGAGCGGCGAACATTGACCGCGAAGTCGAGCCACTGCTCGGTTTCGTGCCTTCGCTGCTGCTCGGCGCGGCGGCGATCATCGGCGCGGCGGCGCTCGGCAACGAACTGCCGCTGCGGCCCGAACACGCCAAATCGCTGCTCGTGCCCGGCTCGTTCGCCACCGTCGTGTGCGGATTTATTTTGCTGATGGCACGCACGAAGGCCATCTCGCAAGTCTGCGGCTATTTGATTTTGGAAAACGGCATCTACCTATTCGGCCTGCTGCTCATCAACACCACGCCGCTGCTGGTTGAGGCGGGAATTTTGCTCGACCTCACGGTGGCGGTGTTCGTCATCGGCATCATCGTGGACCGGATCCAGCGCGAATTCGACACGCTGGACACACGGAAACTGAACTCGCTGCGCGAATGAACGAAATTTTCCTCATCGCCCTGCCGCTGGTGTTCGCCGCCGCCGCGTTCGCGTGGCCGAGCGAGCGAACGCGCCCCTGGCTGCTGCCGGTCGCGGGCGGATTGCACGCGGCGCTCGCGCTGTGGCTGCTCGTGAATCCGCCAATGCTCGCGGCAAATGTCTGGTTCGGTTTCGATCCGCTGGCGCGCGCGGTATTACCGATGGTGTCGCTGTTGTTTTTCGTTTGTTCGATATACGCCGTGACATATTTGCAGATTCGCGCCGAGCGAAAAAATCGCATTTTCGTCATCGCGCTGCTCGTGATGCTGGGGCTGTTGAGCCTGGCGTTGCAGGCGCAAAACCTCGGCCTGCTCTGGGTCGCGGCGGAGGCGACGACGCTGGTGACCGTGCCGCTGCTGCATTTCACCGGCACGGCGCGAGCATTCGAGGCGTCGTGGAAATATCTGCTCGTCGGCGGCACCGGCATTGCGCTGTCGCTGCTCGGTTCATTCTGCCTCGGCTACGCGTCGCTGCACGGCGGCGGCAACGGCGACCTCACCTTCACCGCACTCGTCGCGCAAGGCGCGTCGCTCACGCGCCCGTGGCTCATCACCGCGTGGGTGCTGCTGCTCGCCGGTTACGGCACGAAAATGGGCCTCGCCCCGATGCACACCTGGAAACCGGACGCCTACGGTGAAGCGCCGGGAATGGTCGGCGCGCTGCTCGCGGGCGGCACGACCACGATGGCGTTTATCGCCATTCTGCGCGTGAAACAAGTCGTGGACGCCGCCGGTGGAGGCGCGGTGACCGAGCGCACGCTGCTCGCGTTCGGATTATTTTCCATGCTCGTTGCCGCGCTGTTTCTGCTCAGCACGCCGGACTACAAACGGATGCTCGCCTACTCCAGCGTCGAGCACATGGGCATCCTGACCGTCGGCGCAGCGCTTGGCGGCGCGGGCATCTGGGCCGCGCTGTTTCACGTCTGGACGAACGGCCTGACGAAAGGCGCGCTGTTCCTGAGCGCCGGCAATATCCGGCGCGCGGCGGGCGCGCAGACGGAGGACAAAGTCGCCGGCATGGCGTGGCGTGCGCCGGCGTCGGCGCGGATTTTTGTGGTGGGAATTCTCGCGGTGACAGCGTGTCCGCCGTTCGGCGTTTTTTTCAGCGAATTGAAAATCATCCTGGCCGGCTTCCAGACGAACAATGCTTTTGCCATGATCGCGTTTCTTGGCTGCCTGCTCTTTGCGTTTTTCGGAATGGCGCGGCTGGGGTTCGCCATTGTGGACGGACGGCCACGCGCCGCCGCGCGGGCGACGGGCAAGCGACTTATCGAATCACCCGGCGTCATCATTCCGCCGCTGCTGTTCCTCGCGCTGTCGCTCTGGCTCGGCCTCGCCACGCCGCCGCTGCTGCGCGACACTTGGACCGCGGCGGCGAAACTGTTGAATCCATGAAGACCCGTTTTTCCAAAACACTGAAAGTCGTGACGCCGGCCGCGGGGCGCAACTGTTCCCTGAAACGGGAAAGACTGGAAACATCCAACATCCAACAGCCAACAACGAACATCCATGGGGACGTGGTGTGCCACCGCCTTGGGCGTTGGCGGTTGGCTGTTGGATGTTGGATATTTTCCAAATTCAAACCGGCTTCGCCATGAACACCCCGCGCGAATTTCTCCGGTTGAGCAACGGCACGAGCGTGCCGTGGGCGGACGTGCCGGAATGGCCGGCGGCTGAATTCATCACCGCAACCGCCGCGGAGTTGGAGCGCGGCGGACGGCTCTGCGCGTGGTTCGGCGTGCCGGAAGATTCCGCGACTCGCCTCGTGGCCGTGATGGCATTCGACTCTGAAAACACGCTCGCCGTCGGCCGCAGCGCGCCCGTGGAAAAGAATTATCCGTCGCTCACGCTGCTCCATCCGCAGGCGCATCTGTTTGAGCGCGAAGCCTGGGAACAGCACGGCCTCGTGCCGGAAGGCCATCCGTGGCTGAAACCGGTGCGGCAGCAGAACGGCGGCCACCCGGCGGTCGGAGAATTTTTCAAAGTTGATGGCGGCGAGATTCACGAAGTCGCGGTCGGACCGGTTCACGCGGGTATCATTGAGCCGGGGCATTTTCGTTTTCAATGCAACGGCGAGGACGTGTTGCATCTGGAAATCGCGCTCGGCTACCAGCATCGCGGAGTGGAGGAGGCGCTTGCGGGCGGGCCGCAGCGCACGACGATGAGCCAGATGGAAACCGTTGCCGGCGACACGACCATCGGCCACGCGACGGCTTACGCAACGATTCTTGAAACCCTCGCCGGCACGGAAGCGCCGCTGCGGGCGCAATGGCTGCGCGCCATCGCGCTCGAACTGGAACGCCTCGCCAACCACACCGGCGACCTCGGCGCGCTGGCGAACGACGTGGCGTTTCTCCCCACCGCCTCCGCCTGCGGAAAAATTCGCGGCGATTTTCTGAATCTCACCGCGCTGCTGTGCGGCAACCGTTTCGGGCGCGGCCTTATCCGTCCCGGCGGCTGCAAACACGACTTGGAAACAGAGCGGGCGACGCAGTTGCTGGCCAAGCTCCGCAACGCGCTGGACGAAGTGAATGAGGCGGCGGAATGGCTGTGGGAATCAAATTCCGCCCGCGCCCGCTTTGAATTCACCGGCACGGTTTCGGCAAAACAGGCGGCGGAAATCGGTTTGGTCGGCGTGGCCGCGCGGGCTTCCGGCCTGGTGCGCGACGTGCGGTTCGATCATCCGGCGGGGTGGCATCGCTTCGCGCCCGTGCCGGTGGTCGTCTGGCCGGAAGGCGACGTGCTGGCGCGCGCGCGGGTGCGCTGGCTGGAAATCCAGCGCTCGGCCAAATTCATCGAGGAACAACTGGCGGCGCCGGCGGAAGGAGATATTTTCGCCGATACCGATGCACCCGCCGCCGACATGCTGGCGGTAGCACTGGTCGAAGGCTGGCGCGGCGAGGTTTGCCACGTTGCGTTAACCGACAGTGCCAGGAAATTCCGCCGCTACAAAATCGTGGACGCGTCGTTCCACAACTGGACTGGCCTAGCGCTCGCATTGCGCGGTCAGGCGATCTCGGATTTCCCGATCTGCAACAAGAGTTTCAATCTGTCCTACTGCGGCTTTGATCTCTGACCATGTTTGCCCACGAAACCATCTTGAATCGCTTGCGGCACGGCTGCCAGACGATGGCATACCCCGGCGGTCCGCCGCCCGCGCTGCCTGACCGTCACGGCGGGGCGCTACGGGCCGAGGCGGCGAAATGCGCCGATGGCTGCAATGCGTGCGGGCCGGTTTGCCCGACGCAGGCGATCACGCGGACACCGGGAAATCCGGTCGCGCTGGACCTAGGCAAATGTATTTTCTGCGCCGCGTGCGTTGAGGCTTGTCCGACCAAGGCGATCACGCAGACCGGCAAACATCCGATGGCGGTGCGGCAGCGCGGAGATTTGATTTTGGGAAAACCTGGCGAAGAGGAAATCCGCCTCGCCGCGGCGCTGGACGGAAAATTGAAAAAACTTTTCGGCCGCTCGCTCCGGCTGCGGCAGGTGAGCGCCGGCGGCTGCAACGCCTGCGAAGCGGACACCAACGTTCTCGGCACCATCGGCTGGGACTTAAGCCGGTTTGGCATCCAGTTCGTCGCGTCGCCGCGACACGCGGACGGGCTGCTCATCACTGGCTGCGTGAGCCGCAACATGGAACTGGCGCTTAAAAAAACTTACGATGCCGTGCCGGGGCCGAAAATTGTCATCGCCGTCGGTGCGTGCGCGATTGCCGGCGGGCCGTTCATCGGTCATCCGCAGGTTTTGAACGGCGCGAGTTCCGTCGTGCCGGTGGATTTGTTCATTCCCGGCTGCCCGCCGCATCCGCTGACAATTTTGGACGGACTGCTCCGGCTGCTGGGAAGACTGGGCTGAAATCCGTCGAATGATGGTAAAGGCAAACCATTTTGCTTCGCAGGATCGAAGCAAAGCATAGCCGATTAAAACAACATTGGCACAGCGGCGTTGGTAGCAACGGTCATTCCACACCCAACGGGAAGCTGTCCGGCAGAAGACGGGGAAACGCCGGCCAGCGGACGGCGCAGCGCACCGTCCCCCACCACCCTACCCGATCAGCTTGTACCACGGTTGATTGAAACTGCATATATTGCCAAAGCCGGCCAGTGATCTTCAGCCAAACACGGTAAGCGTAACGGCTGCCCCCGCAACCACACGCCAACAAAGATTGCCGGGAACCAACGCGCTTATTCGACGACCACTTTGGCATCATCAAGGATGACGTCATATTTATAACCGGCGCCGAAATCTTTTTTGAGAGTGAGTTTACCGGTGACAAGCACGGTGTCGCCCACCTTGGAGTCGGCGCTGGTGGTGACAGTCAGGTCGTTGTCCATTTTCTCCGCGCTGCCGGAGCCATCGCGGATGTGCAGCCAGTTTTTGCCCATGATAGCGGCGTTATACTTGACGACCTTGCCGCGCACGGAAACGGGTTTGCCGGAAAGCTTGGCTTGGCCGGAAAAGATTTCGGCAATGGTTTTGCCGCCTTCGGCCCGCTTGATGCCGGTCAAATCCACATTCGCCGGCGCGGGCGATCCCGTGAGCGCCGGATGGCCCGGTGGAAGTTTCGGCGCGACGCCACCATTCAAGGCCGGATGGCCGGGTGGCAATTGAGGCACAGCCGCGGCCGGCGCGGCGGCGGTGCCGGCGGCGTTGACATTGATGCCGCCGGTGAAATAGACCACGTCGAAATCCCGATTCAGCGATTTGCTGTGATAGTTTTCCATCGGCAGGCTGGCGGCGAAGGAAACCGCATCGCCCACCTTAACGGAAAATTCCACGGCCGCCGCCCAGACTTTTTTCGCGCCGGTGTCCACCAGCACATAAGTGTAGCCGGCGGTGTTCATGGTCTCGACGACCTTGCCGGAGATGGTGGCCTCGGCGGCGGCGGGTGCCGCCGGCGCGGGGTTTTGGGCGCCGGCAAAATGGACGGGCAACACGAGGCAGCCCAACAGGAGAAGCGGTTTGAGGTTCATATTCGTGGGTTCAAAATAGCAGGGTTAAATTATTCCGGCTACACGGTAATTGTCATTCCTCGCAGCCAAGTCAATCCGCGGTCAGGGCGCTTAATAACTTTTGCCGATATGCGGATGGTTGACGCCACTGCCGTCGTGGCAGGTGAGCGTGCAGGTGCCGTGGTTCAGGCCGGTGGAGGTGTAGTTGATCACGCCGTTCACGGGCTGGACGTAGGTGGTGTTGAAATTGACCAGGTGCGGCTGGGTGGCCGCGTGCGAATCGTGGCAGGTGGTGCAGGCGGCCTTGTAATTCTCGATATGCGTCTGATGGCCCGACCAGCTCGACGCCAGCGAGCTATCCACCACCGCGCTGGCGTGGCATTTGTAGCACAGGGCAAAGTTGTTGGGATTGTAGGGCGTGCCGTCGGTCAGGAGCAGCATGCGTTCCAGCAACGGCGCGAAGGCCGAGCCGTGCGGGCCGTTCGCCCCGGTGCCGCCGGTGGCGGAACCCTGGTCGCTGTTATGACAATCGCCGCAAGAGACGAGGCTGGCAGCGGTCAACGGCGGAATGAGGCTGGGCGCGCGGGAATTTTTCCCGAAAGCTTCCACCGGATGAAACGACGTGTTGCCGGGGTTGAATTCCAGCCGGGTGTTCGTCTGCACAAACTGGCGCGGAACGCTGGCCGGGCCGCGGTTGGCGCTGTCGCCATGGCAGCGGAAGCACAATTCATATTCATGCGTGACGGCGGACAGCACGCCACCGCCCACACTGATGCCGGCGACGGAAGCCAGCGCGCCGGAGACCCGGCCTTTCGAGCCCGGGGCGCCGCTGGTGGCGTGAGGATTGTGGCAATCGGCACAGGTGACGTGACGCACCGGCGGGTTCACCAGATTTTCGCGCGCGTTATGCACGTCCAGTTCCAGCGAAACGGGATGAACGCTGGTCTTTTTCAAATCCGCCGCGACATTTTTTCCGGGGCCATCACCGCCGTGGCAGTCAATGCAGTTTTTTTCCGGCGTGGAAAACCGCATCAGCCCCGATTTGGCGGCGGCGGCATGGGGCGTGTGGCAACTGGCACAGGCGGCATGGGCGACCGACGACGCCGACAGGGAAGCCTTGCTCGACAAGCCGCTTTTGGGGCGCGCAATTTGACCGGCCAGCGCCGCCGGCAAAGTTTTGCTGGAGACGGCATGGGCGGAACCGGTCCAGCCGGGCAAGGCGTGGCACGTCACGCAGAGCTGCGAACTGCTGTTGTCCATGACCAGAAAACTGCCGAATTGGTTGTTGTGCGGATCGTGGCAGGTGGTGCACTGGAGGGTGTTTTTATTTTCCAAAACCACTTCCGGCGGCAGCGTTCCCGGATCAACCAAGCCACCGGCGGCAGGAAAGGCGCTGGCGTTGTTGGCCAGCGTGGAATCGTAAATGAACGAGATGGGATGATCCGCCGACAGGTCGGTGCCGAGGTTGCTGGCGTCGGGCAGCGGATTATTCATGTCAATGCCGCCGGGCCGGCTGTTCACCAGGCCCAACGCGACCGTGCCGTCATGACAGCTCAAGCACAGGCGGGATGAGCCGGTCGGCTGGCCGATGGTGACATTCAGCGCCGTCAGCGTCGGGCTGGTGAACGGCGTGTAAGGGGCCGAGGACATTTTGTGATTCCACAGCGGGCCGTCGGTGGCGGAGGCGCCGTGCGGCGTGTGACAAAAAATGCAGACGTCGGATTCCGTCTTGGCGTGGACCGTGCCGGAGCCGCTGACGGAAAGATTGTGCTTGGAATAAATGATGCTGTTGGGACTGTCGGCGCGGACGACCACCGCCAGCAGGAGCAGGCCGGCCACGCCGGCAGCAAGACGGCGGCGGCGGGAATTAAATTGCGGCGCGCGGTTCATGGTTGGCGGAGGTAGCGGAACATCTGGAGCCGATGGTTGTAGGCATCGGCCACGAAAATTTCATTTTTAGAATTGATGACAATGGCATTGGGCAGGCAGAACTCGCCGGCGGCCGTTCCCGCCCCGCCCCAGTCGAGCAGCAGCCGCCCCGGCTCATCAAAAATCTGCACGTTGTTGAACACGCCGTCCACGACATAAACGTGTCCGTCGCCATCCACCGCCACGCCCTTGGGCCGGCTGAAACAGCCCGGCCCGTCGCCCGCACTGCCGAAGGCGCGCAGGAAATGGCCGTCGGCGTCAAAAACCTGAATGCGGCAGTTCAGGGAATCCGTGACGTAGATGCGGCGCTGGCCGTCCACGCTGATGTGCGTGGGGAAATTAAATTCGCCCGGCCCGCTGCCCCGCTCGCCAAACTTGGAAATGAATTCGCCGTGCAACCCACAAACGATAATCTGGTGCCGCTGCGAATCAGCGATGAGCAAATGGTCATCCAACAGCGCCAGGCCCGCCGGGCGTTCGAGTTCGTTGGTGATGGCAAACTGTCCCCTGCCCTTTTCATCGAAGGCAATCACTTTACCCAAGGCGGAGTCGGCGACAAAAAATGTCGCGCCGCGCCGCACGACCGCCACCGGCGACAGCAGGCGGGTGCCGCCGACAGTTGACCAGCGCTGCCATTTTTTATGCGCCAAGTCCAAGCAGTTCACCGTGGCCGAGCCGGTGTCGGCGACCAAAAGGTTTCCTGACTCATCCAGCGAAAGCCCAAACGGCCGATCCAGTTTCTGCCGGCTGTTGCTCACGCCGGTAATCCAGTTGGCCAGCCGTAGCAGCACCGGCGGCCGGACGCCGAGGTCTTGCGGCCCGGAAATTTCCCGCACATAAACCACGCGCGGCGCCGCCGGCGGCGGCGGCCAGGCCGGGGCCGGCTTTTGTTCTGCCGATGCGGACAGGCTGAACAACATCGCGAGCCAGACCGCGAAGACAAAAGCGTTCCGACCACGCCAGCCGCCGCGCAGCTTGAATGCCGGGCTGGCGAACGGAACATTTTTCAGCATCGGTTTCATGTCAAAAAGACCGCCGGAAGTAGGTGAAGAAGCGGTGTTTGATGCGGTCTTCCGTAAAGCCGCCGGACGCGGTGGACTGGCTGTTGAATTCGTAGCCGACGCGAAGGCTCAATTTGCCGCGCTTCCAGCCGATGCCGGTGCGCGCCATGCCCTGAACCTGTTCAGTACCGCCCGTGTCCTGCGTCAAAGCGCCACCCTCGAGATACCAGTTGAAATTCATCGGCAGCCGGATGTTGTAACGGCTCAGGCCCTGATATTCGGACTGGTCGCGGCTGCCGGGGTAGTGGTAAAAAGACTCGTTGAAATCAAAGCCCAGCGAGGACGCGCTGGACAGGGCGAAGTCAAAATTCTGGAAGAACCGCAGCGCCTGATAGCGGGAGAAATTGGAATCGTAGCTCTCGTATTCGGCACCGGTGCGGAACCACTTGTAATTATAATCCACGCCGCCGACGAGGTCGGCGAGCGTCTGGGCGAGCACCTCCGGCGGGGCATTGTTGTCGAGCCAGTTCGCCCGGCCATAGACGCCAAACCGGTTGAACAAATCCAGCCGGACCTGGAAATTGGCGTTGAACATGTCGTAGGAACTGTCGCCCAAAGATGCGCTCTGATAGGTCACGGTGACGGCGAGATTGTCGTTGGTCTGCAGCAGGCCTTGGAGATGGGAACTGGCCGGAACCACCAGCTTGATTTCCGTCAATACACCGGAATGAACAATGGTGTAGTCCGTCGGATATACCAGCGTGTCGCTGCCGGCGCTGACCACAATCGTGGAATCAATCACCTCCGGCCGGTTCAGATAGACGGGCCGGTAGCCGGGACTGGTGGGCAGATAAAGCTGATGGGGTTCGGAGGGCGTCAAGACCGTGCCGCCGGATGAATTCTGATCCTGATGATCCACGCCGGCACCCGCCCCGACCGCCAGCCGGCCCCAGGATTGCAGGCGCTTGGAGTAATTTTCCGACAGCCGCAGACCGTATTGATCAAAGGTGGAACTGCCGGGATTCGAGGAATCCTCCTGATAGGTGCCATGGCCTTCGACGACGGAGGTCAGGCTTTCGTAAAGCTGATGCCGGACGCCAACCGTGCCCTGCACTTGCGAGGAAGAAATCGGGCGCAGCTCGTTCTGGCTGAAATTCATCATCAGGTAGCTGTCCAGATTGGGGCGGTGATTGACGGTGAGGTCCTCACTCGCGCTCAGCGTGTCCAACTGCTGCCCGGAATATTCGGACTGGCTGTAACTCAAACCGGTGCTGGCGCCGATCTGCCGGCGGCTGCCGAAAAATTCCGAATCCGCAACGCCCGCCGACCAGTTCTTGGTGTCCTGGCGGTTGCCATAATTGAAATCATTTTCCAGTTCGTTGGCGTGCAGGGTCACGGTCGTTTCGCCGGTTTTACGCTGCTGGATGCCCAGAAAATTAAAATATGTCTCGGTCAGTTGAGAGGAATCGTTCAGGCCGGAAGCGTCTTCGCTGCGATAGCCCAAATCCGCGTTCAGGGTGAACCCGTCCGCCGTCCAGTTCATCCGGCCGCCGTAACGGGTGGCGTCCACCGTGTAGGTGTTGAACGAGCCATAATCACGATAGCTGTGGTCTTGCGCGGCAAAAACCGAGCCATTGCAGGGCTTCTCCGAAAACAGGTTGAACTCGGCCAGATACCGCAACAAATCCGCGCTCTCACTGCGGGATTGGCCGGCTCCCGAACCGCTGGAGGACGTGTTGACCCAGCCCCAGCCAAGGTCGCCGCCCAAATCAAAGGTCAGCAGGTTCGGATGATAAATCGAACCGGTGGTATGCAATCCCACCAGCGGCGTGACGGAAGTAAAATCGTAGGTCGAGCTGCCGCCGCTCAACCTCGTCCGCTCCGTCGAGCCTTCCGCCTCGACACCCACGCTCACCTCGGGCAGCCCGTTCGGCTTGAACCAATCGGGATCTTCCGCCCGGGCCGCCGGCACCAAACCAACCGCGAAGCTGACGGCGGACAAGCCCGCCAGCCAGCGGCGACGATGAAAATTCTCCAAGGTCATTTGGCCGCCGGCGTCTCCTTTCCGGCGACAGCGCTGGCGGCACCGGCCTTCAGCAAATATTTATCCTTGCCCACATGCGGATCGTGGCAGATTGTGCAGGATTTGCCCGCCGTGCCGGCGTGCGCCTTGACCGCCTGCAAATCCTTGTCGTCATGACAGTCGCCACAGAGCTTCAAAATATTCTTGGCCAGCAGATGGCTTTCCGCCGACTGATGCGGCTTGTGGCAGCCGGTGCAGTCTTCCACCACATCGTGCTTGAACTTCGCCTTCTCCAAAAAGTTGTCGTGGCAGTCCCAGCACAACGCCGGCGCGGATTTTTTCACGAGCGCCTTCTTGTCCGTCGCGTGCGGATTGTGGCACGCCGTGCAATCGCCGTCGCCGACCGGCTGATGAACCACCTTGGCGTTCTTCGCGGGAATGTCGTCGTGGCAATCCGCGCAGGTCTCCTTCACCGGCTTCTTCAGGAGGCCCTTGATCTTGCTGGCGTGCGGATTATGGCAGTCCAGACACTCGCCATCGGCCACCGGCTGGTGCACCACCTTCTTTTTGCCGATCAGGTCGTCGTGGCACTCGATGCACTTGTCCTTGACCGGCTTTTTCAAAAGCTTCGGCAACTTTCCGGCGTGCGGCGTGTGACATTCCAGGCAGTCGCCGTCGCCCACCGGCTGATGCACAAATTTCTTTTTGCCAATGAGATCATCATGGCAGTCGGCGCAGGTATCCTTGACCGATTGCTTCAACAGGCCCTTGAAGTTGGTTGAATGGGGCGCATGGCAATCGAGGCACTGGCCCGACTCCACCGCCTGATGCTTGACCTTGCCCGCCGCCAGCGGATCGTCGTGGCACGTCAGGCAGAGTTCCGGCACGGTTTTCTGGAGCAGTTTTTTGTTCGGCGAATGGTGCGGGTCGTGGCAGCTCTTGCAATCACCCTCGTCCACCGGCGGATGCTTGATCTTGCCGGCCAGAAAATTCGTGTGCATCACCGTATGGCAGACAAAGCAGGCCTCGCCCGGCTTGCCCCGCATGGCATTGGAAAATTGCGACTCATGGCACGCGGTGCAATTCCGCGCCGCAAACGGCGGGTGCATGACCTCTTTGGGCCGGGGCGGCGCCGGCGGCGGCGGGGCATTGGTGCTCACCGCCACGTGCGGTTCCCCGGCGACCACGACCGGGGCGTTGGTGACGCCGCCCAGCGGCGGAACGCCGTCAAAGAAAACCGTCAGCCACTCATGCCGTTTCTCCGTGCTGCAACCGATCAGCAGCGTCAGGCCGCAAAGCAGAAGGCAAAATCCACCGGCCCGACGCCAAGCCGGGCGGTGATTGGATTTTGAAAAGTGCTGACTCATTCGTCCCTGAATTTTCCCCACGTCAAGGCGTGGCCGGCCTTTTTAAGAACCCATAAACGCTGACCTTGTCCGGCCCGAACTGGCTGGTGACCAGGATCAGGTATTCACATTGATAACCCGGCGCGAGGTATTTTTGAAAATAGCCGACGTGGTCGTAATCCACCTTGATGGAGGCCGGCAGCACCAGTTGACCGCGCGTGCTGGCGCCCGGCTGGCCGAAATACAAGAGCAGCCGGCCCTCCGGGTCAAAGATCTGAACCAACTGCGTGGCGGCATCCACCACATACGCCAGCCCCTGATGATCCACCGCCACGCCTTTGGGCCGGGCGAAGCTTCCGGGTGCCAGGCCCTGCTGACCGAGAGTGCGCAGATACTTCCCGTCGAGGTCATAAATTTGAACCCTGAAACCACCGACATCGGACACCAGCAGCCGGCCGTTCTGGTCCAGCGCCAGGTTGGCGGGTGAAAATAATTTTGCCGCGTTGGCCGCGACGCTGTTCGTGTTCGGGATGGTGAACAAAAATTGCTGGTCGGCCTTGTTATAGACCCGCACGACGTGATTGAGCATGTCTCCCACATAAATCCGGTTGGTCGAAACCGCCACGTCCGCCGGCTTCAGCTCGTCCTTTTTGCCAATGGCACTAATAAAATTTCCGGCGGCGTCATAAATCACCACCTGATTCCGGCCGGTGTCGGCCACATAACGCGTGCCATCGGTGTCAATGGCGAGGTTGATCGGCGTCCGCAGTTTGCCTTCGCCCGGCGGGGCGAAGTAGGACGCCCGGTGTCTTTTCAAGTCAAACACCTCAATCATGCTCCCCACGGTGTCGCAGACAAAAACTTTACCGTCATGCAAGGCCAGACCGTAGGGTTTGACGAGGCCGCCCACCGGCTGTTCCCCGGTGATGAAATCGGCAAAGCTCCGGGTACGCCCCAGCTCCGCATCGGAAGAAAATGAGGTGAGAAATTGAATCCGCGGCTCATCCGGCGACGGCGGAAAAAAAGTGTAAACCGTCTTGGACGCGGGCTTGGTGGCGGTGCAACCGGCCAGCAACCCCAGCCACAGGCAGCCGCCGGCCAGTGAAACCAGCCGCCGTTTAATCATGGTCATCATAGATAGGATTCTGGTCATAGATTCATCTCGGAAGCCTTCGTTCAGCGTTCCGAAAATGGCCTGCAAAACTACACGGTCAACCAAGGAAAACCAAGCGCCTTTTCCCGCCCATGGCCGGCGGTTTGCCGACTTTAACAAAGCGGGCCTTGGTCAATCGCTCGACCAAGGCCCGCGTGATTCCGACTTAAGGGCGAGCCTTAATGCACCGTGATGTATCCGACGGCGGTGTTGGTGGCAGTGCCAGCCGGACAGGAAGCCCGGAGCCTGACATCATAAGTGCCCGCATTCGTGTAGGTGAAGCTAAACGCTCCGCCCGACGTGTCGTATTTAACACCACTGTTGGTATTAAACATCGGATACCAACGCCAGAGGTAGACATCATTGGTGTTACTGCTGGTGTTGCTGAAGTTGACGGTCGTTCCAGCCGTAACGGTTGTGTTGTCAGCCGTGAACGCAACCGTCGGTCTCTGCTGAACCCAGATATATTTCGTGCGGGTCAGCGGACTGCCGTCGGCAGTGCAGGTCACCGAGTAAAGCCCCGGCGTGTTGTAGGTATAAGTCGGATTAGCACTGGTGTAGCCACTGTAATCCTGACCGTCACCGAAGTTCCAACTGTAGGAACTGGCGGTACCGTAGTTGGTGAAGGCCACGCTCAACGGCGCAAAGCCCTTCAGAGTGTTGGCCGCGAAGGATGCCGGATAGTTGCTCGTGATAAGTTGATTCATCACCCGGGTTTCCGCATCGGCCAGCAAGGCGCTGACATAGCTTGGATTATGCACGCCCAGACTCTGGTCTTCATAAACCACATAGAGGCTGAACCGGGCCATGCGAATGTCCTGCGGCACGTAGGCCAACTGGAGGTTGTCGTTGGTGCCGGACGGGACGGCTCCCAGCGAGGGCTTGTAGGCCGAGGGCGGACCGGAGGCGTAGATGACGCCGTTGTTCGTGACTTTCTTTGACAAGGCCCCGATGCTGGGGAATTCCCAAGCCAGCGGTCCGAAATTCGTCCGGAGTATGGCCGGAGCCACGTTGGTGGACCATTGTTTCAACAAGGACACCACGCGATCCATGCTGTTGGATTGGGTCATTTTCTGATTAAGAACTTTGGCCGCGAGCGCCGCCGAACTGTAGGACGAATGGCAGGAGGACTGGCAACCATAGTAGTCCATGGCAAAGGAGTGTCCGGTGTTATTCGAATGGGCACCCGTCGCATATTTTGGCACGTGGCAGGTCGCACATTGATCTGGTGCCGTGGTGTGCGCGTGGGTCTTATTGGGCACCCCGTTCGAAGCGTAGTCAAAATCCGCCTGGCCGATGAGGATATTATACTGCACCGGATAGTGCGGCACGCTGAACCCGGAGCTGTTGGTGGTATAATAAACCGTGCCGCCATTGGTATAGGCAATGAGCGGAGTGACGATACCGACGCCAATCACAGGATTGGTCGAAGTCGTCACCGCATAGGTTTGATAGGTCACAGGATTACCTTGGGCATTGCTAAACACCTGACCATAGATGTTTGTGTAGCTCACGCTGTTGGTGGTATAGATATACACCAAATTGGTTACTGTGGCAGACACCAGATTGGTCGTGAGACTATAAGCCGTGCCGTCCCAGCGCATACCGCGTCCGCCGCTATGGCACTGGGCGCATACTTGGATTTTTGGATTAAATAGGGCATCGACCACCGAGTTTACATAGACCGTGTTGGTTGTAAACGAACCATTGAAATTAGTGACAACCACCGTGCGCGTATCCGTAACGGTAGGCATGACGAAGTAGTTGGTGGAATAGGTTGGGTAACGCAACTGGGCGACATAGTTGGAAGCATGGGGATCATGGCAGGTGGCGCAGGTAGCTGTCCAACTTGGCACACCCGCAGTGGTAAATGCCACTGGATGAGGATTGCCCGCTTGT
The DNA here is from genome assembly GCA_964444085.1 of uncultured Bifidobacteriaceae bacterium. Lineage (GTDB taxonomy): Bacteria > Verrucomicrobiota > Verrucomicrobiia > Limisphaerales > UBA11358 > UBA11358. Next base: position 16,194 of record CAYUGC010000052.1, read on the forward strand.
TTGTCATAATACTCCCCAATCATGGCATCGCGATTGACCGCATTATGGCAAAACGCACAGCCAAAACTATTATGGCCGCCAATGTAATGACCAACGTCGGTCGTCACAATGCCTGCGGGCACATTTGTGGGGAATAGAGTCTTAACCGTATTCGTGTATTCCATAAAGGTGGGATGGACGGCACCCTGATGGCAACTGCCGCAGATGGACGGGTCAACGCTAAGAACCGGGCGGATGACGTCGTGGTCGCTGTTCTTGTGCCAGCCAGCCGGGCCGTGGCAGTTTTCACAGCCGACATTGGCCATGGGCGAGGAATAATTGGCGCTACCAGCATTGGTGTCATAGGCATATCCCGACGGTTGATTATAGCCAACCGTGTGACAGGGCAAACAAGACGTGGAATGTCCCGGTATGAAGGAACCATCCGGATTCAAATGCTCCTTGATCGCCCGGGCATGCGCAGTGCCGCTCCATTCAGTGTATTTATCGCCGTGGCAACTGCTACACTGATTCTGGCCAGCATAGTAGTTATTGACCAGGGCTAGGCGGAAGGAATAGCTGTTGGTCGGATCGGGCTTGGGACCGGTGTAGGTCCCGGCAAAATCCGACGACTTCACAGTGGCAATGGTGATCCAGGAATTAGTATTCGCTATATTCGTGGTCGCCTGAATTTGATAAAATCCCTGCACACCATACCATTTCAACGTGACATTGGTTGAGGTAACAACAACCGCAGGGTTTTGATAGGCTGCCGGAGGCACGCCGCCGCTGGTATTATATGGCGCAGTCGAGCCGGCCACATAATTGGATTGCATTTGATAAACGCTCGCGGACGCCGTCGCCGCCAACAAACCGCCCAGCACCAAGCCCGTCGCCAGAACCGATTGGGCGCGGCGCATGAGATTGTAATTAATTGGTTTCATATTTTTTTGTTCATGCGCCGGCTCACGAAGACTGCCCGACCGGCCGCCGCCCAAAACGGCGGGCGACTGGCGCGGGCAATCCATTATTCATAAGCTGGCACAACAGACATTGCTGATTACTTGTTATGGCAACTGCGGCAGAGCAAGCTGCCGACGCCGCCGGCGGTGCCGTTGATTTTGACCAGATGCGGATTGTTGACGATGTTATACGGCGAACCTTCCTGGTTATGCACGTCGTGGCAGGAATTGCACTCCAGATTGCCCTGCTGGTTGAGCAAAAATCCCTTGATGCTCATGTCGTTGCCGGCCGTGAAACCGGGCGAATTGGCGTCCGGCGTCAGCACGGGGTTCGCCGAATCATAGATCCACTTGTCCTGGGTCGGGCCGGTGCCGACGAGCGCCTGATAGTTGAAGGAGATCGGATGCGAGTGGGTCAGGTTTTTGCTGCCCTCGGAAATGGCGGCACCGTTGGTGATGTATTCCGAACTCGCGACACTGCCATAGGCATTGACCGCAATGGAGCCGTCATGGCAGCTCAAGCACGCCAAGGAACTGCCGGTCGGCGCGGTCGCCGGCGTATATTTGATGTTGGCCCCCGGCGAAACGCCATTGGCATACATCTGCCAACCCGAGGCGGAAATGGCCGTGTGACCCCAGAGCGGGCCGCTGACGGTATCGGCATGATGGGGCGTGTGGCACACGCTGCAAACCGTGGCCGGATCGGACGGATCGTTGTTCCACGACCGGGAGTGAAAATCATGCGGACTGCCAAGGATGCCGGCCTGGGCGGTCAGGGTCAGCAGAGAGCCTGCGACCACGGTCAGAGTGAGGAGGTTGAGTGTTTTCATAATAATGTTGTTGTTTGTGTAACTGCGCGCGTTTTGTTTGTTGTTTAGGTTTGGTTCTGCCCGGCACGGCGGATATCAGCACCGTGGCTCCAACAGCAGACTCGCACCACGCCGACCGGCGGTTTCGCATCCACTGTCAAAATTGTAAAAATAATCATACTTTGAATTTCAAGCCATGGCTCGCAACGCCCAACCCGGCACCGTTTCAACAACGGTGGGGACACGCTTGGCAAATGGTGAGTCAAAGCGCGCCATCAGTTCGTCCGCGTGTTCCGCGACGATTTGCTGGCACAATGCGAGTTCCTGCTCGCGGTTCTTCGTATTCTCGCGGACAACTGCTTCGAGGTCGTCAATGTCGTAAAGAAAAACGTCCGGCAACTCCGCCACCGCCGGGTCAATGTCGCGCGGCACCGCGATGTCCACCAGGACGAGCGGACGATTTTTCCGCGCCGGCAAAATCCTGGCCACGTCGGCACGTTTCAGAACGATGTCCGCGCTGCCGGTCGAGCTGACCAGAATGTCCGCCTCGGTCATCGCCGCCGCCGAATCCTCGATGCGCACGGCGCGGCCGCCGAATTCCGCCGCCAGTTTCTCCGCGCGCTCGAACGAGCGGTTGGCCACCAGCACGGTCTTTGCGCCGCGCTTGGCGAGGTGCTTCACACAGGCTTCACCCATCTTGCCGGCGCCCAAAATCATCACGGTCTTTTCGCCGAGGTCGGCGCCAAAAATCTTTTCCGCAAGTTCCACCGCCACGCTGCCGACCGAAGTCGCGCCGCGCCCGATGCCGGTGTTGGTGCGGATGGCCTTCACCACCGACAGCGCGGTTTGAAACAGCCGGTTCATCTTTTTGCCAACCAGCCCGGCGTCCTTCGCCAGCTGATAGGCGTTCTTGACCTGGCCGGTGATTTCCGTTTCGCCGATGACGAGCGAGTCCAGCCCGCTGGCGACCGCGAACAGATGCTTCGCCGCCTCCGCGCCTTCCTTGACGTAGAGATGGGAGGTGAAATCAAAATCGCTGCCGGTGAGTTCCTGAAAAAGCTGCTGGACGCGGCCATGAATCCACGGCGACACCCCGTAGATCTCCACCCGGTTGCAGGT